>JANJTQ010000319.1 GCA_024711005.1 Opitutaceae bacterium
GATTGCCGCCGCTCCTTGAAAACACGCTTCCCGGGGATAAGTGGATGGTGTTTCCGCTGATCCGATCAAAGTTCGGTATCCGGCGGGATCTTCACGCAGCGGCTTCGCAGCGACCGGCCTTCGACCCAGTGACCGTCGAGCAGCAGTTCCTTGGGGTTCGCCGGAACGCCGCACTCGTTGCGTTGAAGCTGCGTGACCACGAGTTCCACCGCGTTGCCCGCGACTTGTGCATGGTCAGGCGCGATGCCGGCGAGCTCCCCGTCTTTGGTCGTCTGCAACGCAACGATGCCGGCGTCGAGCGAGAGCCCTTCACACATCTTTCGGACAACATCGGCTTCATGTTGGGAGGTGACGATCAAAGCGTCCGGGCGATGCGTTTCCAGCAGCCCGCGAATGGCGCCCGAATCGAAGTGTGCTTGAGGATGCAAGAGGCGGCGGGCGCTCCCCGGTGTCGGATGAAACGTCAGAAACGCGGCCTCGCAGCTGTGGTTCGCGCGTCGATTCACGGCATCCTCGAACAAGGCCATCGGGCGTTTGTAGGCGCGCATCGCAAGTTCGAGCATGATGCGGCGCATGCCCATGTAGTGGAAATGGCCGGCCCGATGCAGCTCGGGGCTCCAGCGGGCGTTGCCGATGATCGCCATCGCATGGGCCGCCCAGTCCATCTGCAAGTTGACGCTCGTCTTGAGTTCGGTGGGAGAGAACACCACGCCGGTGATGCCTCGCGCCTTGAGGATTTCGCTCAGGCGCAGCGGTCTCATGTGGGGAGCGGTCAGGCTGAATTCCTCCAAGCCATAGCCCAGTTCCGCCGCACGCACGCTCGCTCCTCTCCAGCATTCGAGTCGGTAGCTGCGGTTCTTGTCTCCGGATTTTCCTTCGACCCACACAAACGCCAGCTTTTCCTCCGCGTTCGGGGCGCGTCCGGCCCGGATGTGCGCCATGAGCGCGGCGACCGCGGGGTTCGGGCGATAGCCAAGCTCTTTGGCCACCGCGGCAACGCGTTCGATCGTCTCGCGCCGGATCCGCGGATCCCCGCGCAAGGCGTAGGAAACCGTCGATACGGATACGCCGGCGGCTTGCGCGATGCTGGTCAGGGTGCAGCGGGAGGGCATGGAAACGATCCGAGCTTCCCTCCAAATTCAACGGTTTCAATAACGAAAGCCTCAACAGCTCCCGGGCCGGTCTCAACGTGGAGCACCTCATGATTTACGACGCTCCGACCCCCGCGCGCAGCCCTCGCACGCTTGAACTGTCCGCCGACTTCGTGGTCGTCGGTGGCGGCCTCGCCGGCACATGTGCGGCCATCGCCGCCGCGCGCGCCGGACTGAAGGTCGTTCTTCTTCAGGATCGCCCCGTCCTTGGCGGCAACTCCTCCAGCGAAGTGCGCCTCTGGGTGCTCGGGGCCACCTCCCACCTGGGCAACAACAACCGCTGGGCGCGGGAGGGCGGGGTCATCGACGAGATCCTCGTCGAGAACCTACACCGCAACCGCGAGGGCAACCCTGTGTTCTTCGACGCCATCCTCCTTGAGAAGGCCATTGCCGAACCCAACCTCACTCTCCTGCTCAACACCGTTGTCCACGAGGCCTTCAAGGCCGGCGATTCCCGCATCGAAGCCGTGGGCGCGTTTTGCAGTCAGAACTCAACCCGCTATATCGCGCGCGCTCCTTTCTTCTGCGACGCCTCGGGCGACGGCATCCTCGGCTTTCTCGCCGGCGCGGCCTTCCGCATGGGCGCCGAGGCCCGCGCCGAGTTCGACGAGGCTTTTGCGCCCGACGCCGCTTACGGCGAACTGCTCGGGCACACCCTCTACTTTTATACCAAAGACACCGGCCAGCCCGTGCGCTACGTGCCGCCCGCCTTTGCGCTCGCCGACATCACGAAGATCCCCCGCTTCAAATCCTTTAACGCCCAGGATTTCGGCTGCCGCCTGTGGTGGATCGAATACGGCGGCCGCCTCGACACCGTGCATGACACGGAGACGATCAAATGGGAGCTCTGGAAGATCGTCCACGGCGTCTGGAATCACATCAAGAATTCCGGCAACTTTCCCGAGGCCGCGAATCTCACGCTCGAGTGGCTGGGCGCCATCCCCGGCAAGCGCGAAAGCCGTCGCTTCGAGGGCGACTTCATTTTGAGCCAGCGCGATCTCATCGAACAGCGCGAGCACCCGGACGTGGTCAGCTACGGCGGCTGGTCGATTGATCTTCACCCGGCCGACGGGGTTTACAGTCCGCTCTCCGGCTGCAACCAGTGGCACGCGCGCGGCGTTTATCAGATTCCCTACCGCTGCCTCTACTCGCGCAACATCGACAACCTCTTCCTCGCCGGCCGCCTCATCAGCGTGTCGCACGTCGCTTTCGGTTCGACCCGCGTCATGGGCACCTGTGCCCACGGTGGTCAGGCCGTCGCTCTCGCCGCCGCCCATTGCCTGCGCCATGGCGTGCACCCTCGTGACCTGCTCGCACCGGAGCGCATGGCAGCCCTTCAGACCGAACTGCAACGCACCGGCCAATTCCTGCCTCGTCGCCGTCGCGTCGATGCCGACGACCTCGCGCAACGAGCCGTGCTCTCCGCCACCAGTGAACTCGTGTTCACCGGCTTGCCGCCCGACGGCCCGGCGTTGCGCCTTGAGCATGGCTGGGCGCAGATGATCCCCGTGCCCGCCGGCCGGGTGCCGCGCTTCGAGATCACCGCCGATCTTGCCGCATCGACGACGGTCGTCGTCGAACTGCGCACGAGCGATCATCCCGACAACCACACGCCCGACCGCGTGCTCGCCCGCCGTGAAGTTGTCCTGCCCGCCGGCCCGGACCAGATCCTCCCGCTGGATTTCGGCGTCGTGCTCGCCGAGGCGCGTTATGTCTTTGTCACGTTCCCGGCCAACCCGGTTGTCACCTTGCCCACCAGTCAGCTCCGCGTCACCGGTTTGCTCGCGGTTTCGAAGTACGAAAACAGAGCCGTCTCCAACTACGGCGAGCAGATCCCTCCGCCCGACATCGGTGTCGAGCGTTTCGAATTCTGGTGTCCGCGTCGTCGGCCCGGGAGCCACAACCTTGCGCTGCGCATTGCGCCCGGTCTGGCCATCTTCGCCGCCGTCAACCCGGTCAATGGCATCGCCCGCCCGACCTGCGCTTCAAACGCGTGGGTCGCCGCGCTCGATGACCCCGCGCCCGCGCTGACGCTCGCGTGGCCTGCGCCGCAGACGATCCGCCGCGTGTTGCTCACCTTCGACACCGACTACGACCATCCGGCCGAGTCCACGCTCTTGGGCCACCCCGAAAACGAGATGCCCTTCTGCGTGAAAAGTTTCGTTCTGCGCACGGGCGACGGCCGGGTGCTTGCCGAGGTGCATGACAATCATCAGACGCGTGCGGAAATCACGTTACCCGAGGCTGTCATCACCGACCGCCTCGTGCTGGAGCTTGGCCCCACGCATGGGGGCGCCCCCGCCGCGCTCTTCGAGATCGCCTGTTTCAGATAAGATCCGCCCTCGTCCCTGTCCTCAGTCCCATGAACTCCTTACCTTCCCTCAACGATGCGATGAAGTCTTCGGCCGTCTCTTCGGCTGTTCCCAGCCTTCCGATCCCCTTGGTTCAGCCCGGCACACAAGCCGAACATTGGTTCGAT
The DNA here is from genome assembly GCA_024711005.1 of Opitutaceae bacterium. GTDB lineage: Bacteria > Verrucomicrobiota > Verrucomicrobiia > Opitutales > Opitutaceae > Rariglobus. The sequence goes on from JANJTQ010000319.1 coordinate 3,631, forward strand.
CTGCTCCCGCCTCGGCGGCTGAACGCTCCGGTCAACCTGGCAAAGCACGCCACGGCCAGCGCCAGCCACGAGGAACCCGGCTTCCCTGCCGCGAACGCGATCGATGGAGTGATCGCCAACGCGTCTTCATGGGTGAGTAAATCGAAAGAGCCACGGCTGCTCACCCTTACCTGGAAGGATGTTCAGGAGATCGGTTGCATCGTGGTGATCGCGGGCCGTGAGGACCATGGTTGTTTCGCATGCAATCCCGGTTCGATTCTCGTCGAACAACAAACCGATGCGGACGGCTGGTGCGCGATTCCCGGAGCGGCGCGTGAACGCAACGAGCAGTGCGGCGTTCGCTTTGAACTCGCAACCGCGGTCCGAACTCGGGCCTTGCGCTTCACCTTCACCGGACATGAACCGTCGATTATGGAAGTGATGGCCTATCCCGCGCCCGGCGCCGAGGCTCCGCGGACCGGATTGGAGCCGCCCGTCACGCCGGTGGTGCTGCTCAATCAAGTGGGCTTCGACCCGCGAGACCCCAAACGTTTCACCGCGCCGCTCGCGCCGGACGGCACACGATTCACGGTGCGTCCGCTGTCCGGCGGTCCGGCCTTGTTCGAAGGCGTGGTGCGCGGCGGACTGGGTGATTTTACCGCAATTGCGAACACCACTCCGGGAGTCGATTACGTGATCGAAGTCGCGGGCGGCACGGTATCCGATGCGTTTCGAATCGAGCCATTTGTCCTCGAACGCAGCGCCCTCGATCCCGCGCTGCGCTTCTGGATCGATAACCGAAGTGTCGTCGGCAACCACACCACGGCCGCGTGCGGCGGAGCGTGGCGCGACGGCCCCTACTACAATTACGACGTCCCCAGCCTGGTGCTGTTGTATCTCTCCAACCCGTCCTATTTCGATCGGCTCCCGGTGGAGATGGATCACGCCGCCGACAAGCAACGCGCGCTGAATCCAGATCTCAGGCTGGTTAACGATTTCGCGGCCGATGGCGCGCTGGAAGCCGTCCGACGTTACTACGAACGTTACACGCCGCCGTTCGACCGCTCCACGCCCGACATCATCCAGTTGATTCATTGGGGCGTCGGTTACGTCCTGGAACATCCGTGGTGCGATGATGCCGCCGGCGATCCACTCCGGGGGATCGTGCACCCGCAAACCATCGAGAAACTCGCCTTCTTTCTTTATGCGTATCCGGAAATAGGTGACCGGATTGACCGTCGGTTTTACGACCTCGTGCTCCGTTTCGTGCTCGATCACTGGAACACCTCGCGCGGCCTGTTTGGCGTCTTCACGAAAGTCGGAGGTTTCAAGGGACGCGAATGTCCCGGTCATTCGGTGCTGCCCAATTTGTTGATGCATGAGGTGGCCCGGCGCGAAGGCCTCCCGATCGCGGACCGCTTTCTCGACGCGGCCGTGAAGCAGGTGGAATGGATCGTGAATGAACTCGACGTGGGTGATCCGCGCGTGACGAAAGGCCAGCGCATGAGCGAGCACATGCTCATCACCGGCCTCTGGTCGTTGCTGAAGTTGCACCCCGACCGGGCTCCGGCCGGCTTGCGCGAGAAGATCGACCAGTGGAGCGACATCATGATCTCGCGTTCGGAAAACCTGTGGGATTTCCGCAAATACAACGACGAATACTGGACACTGCCGCGCTACGAACTCGAAGCCGGCGCGGTGGCCGATGAAAGCCATGGCGGCACCGGATGGAACGAGCCGGGCAACGTCGCGGGCTTTGCGGGCGTGGCCCTTGCGGCCGCCGACGTTGTTGACGACTCCGGCCGGGCGGCGCGACTCCGCGAGCTCGCGGCCGCCCACATGGACGCTGTTTTCGGACGCAATCCGCTTGGTGCTCATTTCGCCTACCGCGGCGCGCTTGATTTCCCGGGAGTGAAGCGTGGCTTTCCAACCAAATTTAAAGACTTCACCTGCGCGCGTCTCGATTACGTGCGGGGCTCCCTCAGCTCAAGCGCCTCTCACGACCACTACCCTTATAATCCGCTCGGTGGTTACCGGCACAACGAAGGGTGGTCCGCCTTTAACGCCGCCTTCAATGTCGGCCTCGCGTTTCTTTGCCGTGAGCACACCCGGCTGGCGGCACAGTTCGAGGACGGCGCCATTAGCGTGACGCTCGACGCACCCGTTTTTGCTCCGCTTGCCGAGGTGCTGGTCACGTTTTCCGATGGACGCACCGAGAAGCTTGCGCTCACGGCCACCTCGGCCCGACAGACTCAATACGCCGGACGCCTGACTGCTCCCCAGAGCGGAACGGTCGCGATCAGCTACGGTTTCGGACTGTTCGCCAAGACGGTTACGCCGTGCGCGTAAGATACGCATCTCCGGAGCTCGCTCCCACCTCGGATTCGCGGCGGTCCGTTCTCGCCTTATGTAAACAGGAGCTTGGCCGAGGCGACGGCGAGCACCGCTGCCAGCACGGGGCGCAGGTGGACGGGGCGCGCCATTTGGCTGCCCCACCGCGAGCCGGCGAGGCCGCCCGCAATCACGGCCAGCATCCACCAAGGCCATTCGGCCGGGAGGTGATGAATCGAATCCGCATGTCCGAGCAACCCCGCCGCCGAGTTGACGAAGATGAACGGGGCCGATACGGCCGCCGCCGTTCGTGTGTCGGCCCAGTCGCACAACAGCAACAACGGCGTAAGGAAAATACCGCCTCCCACGCCGATCAGGCCCGAGGCAAAGCCCATCGCCGCACCGGTCAAGATGATCGCCCATAACGGCGGCTTGCGACGTTCGACTCCGGCGGTGGCGGGGATCAGCAGGCGCACCACCGCAAACGCCAGCGCCAGCGCAACAAGCAGGCGAAACTCTTGCGCGCCCACGCTCAGCTTTCCGCCGAGAAACGCGAACGGCACCGACACGACGGCGAACGGCCAAAACAACCGCCACGCAAAATGACCGGCGCGAAAGAACATCACCGTGCCGATGAACGAGACCACGAGGTTGAGCACCAACGCGGTGGGCTTCATCGCGGCAGGTTCGAAGCCGGCCAGCGCCATCACTGCGAGGTAGCCGGATGCTCCGCCGTGGCCGACCGCGGCGTAAAGCAGCGCCACGGATAAAAACGCGGTGGTGATCATTCGCGCGCGGCCTCCCGTTGCGTTGACCGGAGTTGGCCGAGCGAAGAAGGCAGTCCGCCCTCGAGTGCAAACACGTTGGCGAGTCCGGCGGCCCGAAGCATGCGCGCCATCGAAGCGCTGCGGACTCCCTGCGGACAGGTCAGGACGACCGGGCGATCGCTCGTTCGCACGAGAAGGTCCAGTTTTTGCGTATCTTCGGGATGGACGATTTCCACATCGATCAGCCAATCGCGAGCGGCCCGGTCTTCGGCCGTCGCGAGCACCACCAGACGATGCGTGCCGAGTTGGTCGCGCTCGTCTGGCGAGACCCAGAGTGGCGTGGGTTTGTCGTCGGACGCTGGCGACGCGCCAACTTCGGCCCGGCCGGAGTCGGACGTGGTTCCGACGCGGGTGCAGAAGGGGCAGTCCGGCCGGGCCGGACGGGCGACACGTGTGATGCCGATGGAGAGGAGGTCGACCAAGAGGGTGTGATGCGTCGCGAGGTCGTCCGCGCCCCGACCGAGCAGGACTTTGATCGCCTCGGTGGCTTGCAACAGTCCGAGCGTGCCGACGGCCGGACCGAAAACCGGGGCGCCTGCGCACGAGCCCACGCGGTCCAGCGCGGAGACGTCGCGCGGCAGTCCGACGCAGTAGAGGCAGCCACCGGCCCCGCGTTCAAAGACGTTGATCACGCCTTCCCATTGATGGACGGCGGCCTGTACAAGCGGGATGCCGGCTTCGAGACAGGCATCGTGCAACAGCAGGCGCGTCGTGAAGTTGTCCGTGCAATCGAGCACAACCGAGCGACCGACGAGCAGTGGACGCAGGTTGCTTGCGGTGAGGTCGGCATTGATCGCCTCGACGACGATGTGCGGATTGCGGGCGCGCAATGCCAACGCGGCACGGGATGCCTTGGGCGCGCCCACGTCGCCGGCTTCGAAGAGTACTTGGCGATGCAAGTTGGAAAACTCGACTTTGCCTCCGTCCACCAACGTGAGGCGGCCGACGCCTGCGCCGGTCAAATACATGGCCGCAGGGCAGCCCAATCCTCCGACGCCGACCACGAGCACGCTGGCCTGTGCGAGACGGTGTTGGCCTTGGGCGCCGACTTCGGCGAGGGCGGACTGCCGCGCGTAGTACGCGGACGCGTCGTTCGTCACGCCGGTGTCTTCGGTGCAGTTCACCCACACGGGGTCGGAGCCCGGATGGTATTCCTTTTTCCATACGGGCAGGCGGCGCTTGACCTCCTCGATGGCGAGGCGGGCGGCGCGAAAGGCATCGTCGCGGTGGGCGCTGCGCGCGCCGATCCACACTGCCACGTCGCCAGGCACGAGGTCGCCGGTGCGATGCACGCAGGTGATGCGCACGCCGGGAAACTCCTCCTCGATCTCCGCGACCAACGCGTCGCCTTCGCTCTGCGCCATCTCGACAAACGCCTCGTAATCGAGACGCGTCACGGGGCGTCCGCGATGATGGTTGCGCACCCAGCCCTCGAAGACGACAAGCGCGCCGGCTTCGGGACGTTGCAAGCCGGCTCGCAGCGCGGCGGCATCGATCGGGTTTTCGGTTACGGCGAACATGGGCGGATAAAGGGTTCAGCCACCGGCGACGGGAGGGATGAACGCCACGCGGTCGCCATCGGCCAAAGGCGAATCGGCGGGGACGTAACGTTCATTGACGGCATAAGTGAGGATGCTCTGAGAGACCCTCAGCCCGTGAGTGGACATTAATTCGGCGTAGAGCGCGGCGGGTGTCGATGCGGTGGTGGCGAGCGAGACTTCGCGGCAACCCGCCTGCTCGCGCAGGAGGGCGAAGAATTTGACGGTGATGCGGCGGGTGTCGGTCATGGACGAGGAGGGGGTCAGCCGCCGATTTCGGACATGCCCCGGCTGGCGGGAATGCGATCGCCTGCGAGGTCGTGGCCCCATGGCTTACGGTGGATGGCGGCGCGGATGGAGGTTTCGAGTTCGTCGTCGGTGGCTCCTTGGCGGAGGCGTTCGCGCAAGTCGCCCTCGTCGTCGCGCAACAGACAGAGGCGCAGACGTCCGTCGGCGGTTAGGCGCACGCGATTGCACGCGGCGCAGAACGGGCGCGATACCGGGCTGATAAAGCCGAGCGTGCCGCGTGCGCCGGGGATGCGGAAGACGCGCGCTTCGCCGTCGAGCCGGCCCTCGTTGACGGATTCGAGTGGTCCGAACGAAGTCTCCATGTGTGCGCGCAGTTCGTCTTCGCGCACGATGTTCTCGGTTTGAAACCCGGCATTGTTGGCGAAGGGCATCAGCTCGATGAAGCGCACCTGCCAGTCATGTGTCAGGGTAAGGCTCGCGAGGGCGACGGCGTCGTCGCGGTCGTTGACTCCGCGGGTCGGCACGGCGTTGAGCTTGATGCGCAGGCCGGCCTCCTCGGCGGCGGCGAGGCCTTCAAGCACGTCGCGCACGTTGCCCCAGCGGGTTAATTGGCGGAAACGTTCGGGATCAAGCGAGTCGAGGGAAACGTTGACCGTGGCGAGCCCGGCTTCGGCCAGCGGCCGGGCGAGTTGGTCGAGCAGCAGGGCGTTGGTGGTAAGGCCGACCTGGCGGATGCCGGGCTGATTCGCGGCGTGGCGAACGAGTTCAACCAGGCTGCGACGCAACGTCGGTTCGCCACCGGTGAAGCGGATCTTGTTAAAGCCGAGTCGGGCGAACAGGGGGATCAGCCGAAACAACTCCGCGTCGTTGAGCAACTCCGCCGGGCGGCGGAATGCCATGTGCTCGGGCATGCAATACACGCAGCGCAGGTTGCAGGCGTCCGTGAGGGACACCCGCAGGTAGTTGATTTCGCGTTGGTATTGGTCGAGCGGCATGTGCAGGAGTCGGAAGGCGGGAGGTGAGGAGAGCCGCGCCGGTTAGGGTGCAATCGCCGATGATGGCGGCGGCTCGTCTCCGATGTGGCATGGGCATCCTGCCCATGAATGAGTGGAATTCTGCGAATGCGGGACTCGTGCGTTGCCGATCCCATGGGCGGGACGCCCATGCCACTTTGTCGAGCCTTTCATCAGTTTCAGGGTTTTTCGGAGGCGGTTTCATCGCCGAGTTCGTCGTCGATCCAGGTCATCGAACGCATCATGGACGGGAAGCCGAGGGTCGTGGTGGCGAGGAGCGCGGCGTGACGGATTTCATCGGGCGAGGCGCCGGCTTTGATTCCGAGACGCACGTGGGCGCGGGTGGCTCCTTCGAGGCCGGCTCCTAGGCTGATGCCGAGTTTGACGAGTTCGCGGAGCTTGGGTTCGAGCGGGCCCTGCCAGTGGCAGGTCTTGCCGAGCTTTTCGTAGGCCTCGATGACGGCGGGGTAGCGCCGTTTGAAATTCGTATAGGAACCGGGGGGCGGGGTGTCGTTTTGGTAGTCTTCGCTGCTCATGGTGAAAAATCAGGGGTGACGGGGCGCGCGGCGTACGGGCAAAACACAAGCGCCCGCCTCGCAGGCGGAAGACCTGCGGGCGGGCGCGAAGAGAGGCGGAAGGGTGTGGTCGATCATAACGGTCTTCTTTCCAAAGGTGGGAGGCGCGCGCGTTTCCTTGCGCACCCTAAACGGCCCGGGGATCGGTGAGTCCGCGTGGGCGGACTTTTAGATCGCGAGGGCTCGAAGACGGGAACTGACGGTGAGTGTGGTTTAGAACTGAACCTGCATTTGTGAACGGATTCCCGAGGACGTCGCTTTGGCGCTGCCACCGGTGACGGTATCCTGCGACTCGCCGTAAACGTAGCCAGCCTGGAACTTCAGATCGTCGCCTGAAATGTAATAGGTGAAGCCCAGATAGTAGTCGGTCAGTGTGTCCATGGTGCCGCCGGCGGGAGCATTCCGAATGCCATCGGAGACGTTGATGCCGCGTCCGTCGCTGTCGGTGTAGCTGTAACGGAACACGCCTTCCCAGTTCTTGTTAAACCGGTAGGACGGCTGGATCCAGAAGCCGTAGGAGTTGGCATCGCCGTTGGCGCCGGCGCCGTTCTCGTTGTCGCTGGAGAGCACCTCGGCGATGACGTTGAACTTTCAGAAGGTC
>JANJTQ010000037.1 GCA_024711005.1 Opitutaceae bacterium
GTGGCCAGGCACTCCACGGCACTAGGAGAACGTCGTTACCGTTGCTACCTTCCGGTCCTGGCGGGGTTCACGCGTCTGCCCATGCATGGCGCCTGGCCGAGGCGAACAGTGCCCCGGTTGCCGCATGGATCAATGAGAATCTTCGCAAGGTTTTCGGCGCGTCCCGATCCGACTGCGGCCGCCCGATTTTTCGATTTGTGCCCGGGGCGTTTGCCGTGCGGAATCACCGCTTACTCTTTTCAACCATGTCGCTCAACGCCACGCCGCTCAAAACCCTCGATCCTGAAATTTACTCGGCCATCTCCGCCGAGTTCGGCCGCCAGCAGAGCCATATCGAGCTCATCGCCTCGGAAAACTTCACCTACCCGGCCGTGATGGAAGCCCAGGGCAGCGTGCTCACCAACAAATACGCCGAGGGTTATCCCGCGAAGCGTTGGTATGGCGGTTGTGAATACGTCGACAAGGTCGAGCAACTCGCCATCGACCGTGCGAAGGCTCTCTTCGGCGCCGACTACGCCAACGTCCAACCCCACTCCGGCTCCCAGGCCAATGCAGCCGTCTACGCGTCGGTGCTGAAACCGGGCGACAAGCTCCTCGGCATGAATCTCAGCCACGGCGGCCACCTCACCCATGGCAATCCCGCCAATTTCTCGGGCAAGCTGTATAATTTCGTGCAATACGGCGTTCGCGAAGACACCGGCCTGATCGACTACGAAGAACTCGCCGCCATCGCCGAGCGCGAAAAGCCCAAGATGATCACCGTGGGCGCATCCGCCTACTCCCGCATCATCGACTTCGCCCGCATGGGCGAGATCGCCCGGTCCGTCGGCGCCTATCTCTTCGCCGACATCGCCCACATCGCCGGCCTCGTCGCGGCGGGCGTCCATCCTTCGCCTTTCCCGCACGCCGATTTCGTCACCACGACCACACACAAAACCCTGCGCGGTCCCCGCGGCGGTCTGATCCTCGCCAAGGCCGAACACGCCAAGGCCCTCGACTCCGCCGTGTTCCCCGGCAATCAGGGCGGCCCGCTCATGCACGTGATCGCCGCCAAGGCGGTCTGCTTCGGCGAAGCCTTGAAGCCCGAGTTCAAAGCCTACGCACAACAGATCGTGAAGAACTCGCAGGCGCTTGCCGCCGCGTTCGTCAAGCGCGGCTACAAGCTGGTTTCCGGTGGCACCGACAACCACCTGTTCCTCGTCGATCTCCGCCACAACCTGCCCGAGCTCACCGCCAAGAAGGCCCAGGAGACCCTCGATCTCGCCCACATTACGCTCAACAAGAACACCGTTCCGTTCGAGACCCGCTCGCCCTTCCAGGCGTCCGGCATCCGCATCGGCACGCCGTCGATCACCTCGCGTGGTTTTGTCGAAGCCGACATGGATGAAATCGCCGCCGCCGTGGACACCGTCCTCAAAGCCATCGGCACCGAAGGCGAAGCCGGCGCGATCGCCTGCGCCAAGGAAGGCGTCGCCAAGCTCACCGCGAAGTATCCGCTGCCCTACAAGCTGTAAGCGCAACGGACCATCGATTCGCGATCTTCGGGACGACTCTTTCTCTTTCCTCTTAATCTTTCTCTTTCTTCCGCGAAACAGCCGGGAGAAGGATAACGATTAAGGGAAAGAAGAAAGATCCCATACAGGCCCGCTTGTTTGTATTAGGGATTCAGACAAATCCCTGATCGAAGGAAGCGTGGACACAACCCGCCCCCCATTCGCGCCTTGGCTAGACCGTATTGAATCGTTTGCCTCTCCGCTTCGTGTCCACCTCCGAGCCCACCACCCCCCAGCGTTCCCTGTCGATCGGCGTGATTTTCCTCACGCTCTACATCGACCTGGTCGGCTTCTCCATCATCTTTCCCCTCGGGCCGGACCTCCTGAAGCATTACCTGGCGGTCGGCGGTCACACCGGCTTGCTCGGCTGGTTTCTCGATCACATCAACGAATTCGCCCGTATCCTCGGCAATGAATCGCACCTCCCCGAGGTCCTCTTCGGCGGCATCATCAGCTCCCTCTTTTCGATCCTTCAGTTCGTCTTCGCGCCGTTCTGGGGATCCCTCTCCGACAAACGCGGACGCCGGCCGATTCTGCTTCTGACCGTCGCGGGCACCGCGTTCAGCTACCTGCTGTGGGTCGTCAGCGGCTCCTTCTGGCTCTTCCTGATCGCCCGTCTCGTGGCCGGCGCCTTCGGCGGAAATCTCTCCGTCGCCACCGCCGCGGTCGCGGATGTCACCACGCGCGCCGAACGCTCCAAGGCGATGGGCATCGTCGGCGCCGCGTTCGGTCTCGGCCTCGTGACCGGCCCGATGATCGGCGCCTTCACCGCGCAGATCAATCTGCTCGACCGTTTTCCCGGGCTCGCCGCCTGGGGCATCAATCCGTTTTCCGTACCCGCGCTGCTTTCGCTGGCGATGAGCGTGATCAACCTCGTCTGGATCTACCGTCGTTTCAGTGAAACCCGTCCGCCTTCCGTTCGCGGCATTCCCACCGAGACCCGCCTGCGCAATCCGATCCGCGCAATTCTCACGCTCGACGACGCCCGTATCCGCGGAGTCAACCTCGTGGCCTTCGTCTACTCGATCGCGTTCGTCGCGATGGAAGCCACCCTCGTCTTCCTCAGTGCCGAACGCTTCGCGTACACCGCGCGACAGAACGGCCTGCTCATGGGATTCCTGGGGATGTGCTCGATCGTCACGCAAGGCGTGATCGTGCGAAAGCTCCTGCGAACCGTCGCCGAGACCCGCGTCCTGGGCGGCGGTCTGGTCATATCGGCGGTCGGTTTGTTGATGATCGGTTTCGCGCCCGCACCGGGCTGGCTCTATGCCGGTGTCGGCCTGCTCGCCTTGGGCTCGGGACTCATCAACCCATCGACCACCGGTCTCATCTCGCTTTACGCGGGAGCCAATGAACAAGGCCGCGTGCTCGGCATCTTCCGCTCGCTCGGATCGCTCTCGCGGGCGGTCACGCCAATCACCGCCGGCATCCTGTTCTGGACGTTCGGCGCCTCCTCCGTGTTCGTCGGCGCCGCAGTGCT
>JANJTQ010000063.1 GCA_024711005.1 Opitutaceae bacterium
CCGGCGCCATCGCCGACGCCAACGACGAAGCCCAATTCGGCGAACTCAAGACCCAGGGCGAGCTCACCAAGCGCGCCTGGGCCCGTGGCGTGCAGGTCATGAACGAAGGCCCCGGCCACGTTCCCATGCACATGATCGCCGAGAACATGGAGAAGCAGTTGGAATGGTGCGACGAGGCCCCGTTCTACACCCTCGGGCCGCTCACGACCGACATCGCGCCCGGTTACGATCACATCACCAGCGGCATCGGCGCCGCCATCATCGGCTGGCACGGCACCGCGATGCTCTGCTACGTCACCCCGAAAGAGCACCTCGGTCTGCCCAATCGCGACGACGTGCGCACCGGCGTGATTACCTACAAGATCGCCGCCCACGCCGCCGACCTTGCGAAAGGTCACCCGGCTTCCCAATACCGCGACAACGCGCTCAGCAAAGCCCGCTTCGAGTTCCGTTGGGAAGATCAGTTCAACCTCTCGCTCGATCCGGACCGCGCCCGCGAATATCACGACGAAACGCTTCCGCAGGAAGGCGCCAAGACCGCGCACTTCTGCTCGATGTGCGGACCGCAGTTCTGCTCGATGCGCATCACCGACGACATCCGCAAATACGCCGACGAACACGGTTTGAACACCGTCGAGGCCCTTGAAGCCGGCATGAAGGAAAAGTCCGACGAGTTCGCCGCGAAGGGCGGCGAGATCTATCTCGAAGAAAAGAAGTAAACCCGCGTAGCCGCGAGCGTGAGCGAGCGGATGAACCTCCACTCGCTCACGCTCGCGGCCACCACTCCACCATGACCATACACGTTAACGACCAGCCCCGCGAAATCGCCGTCGGCCTTTCGTTGGCCGATCTGGTGCGCGACCTCGGTCTCGCCGACCGCAAGGGTGTGGCCATCGCGATCGACGACGAGGTTGTCCCGCGCTCGACGTGGCCGACACGCGCCCTCGCCGAAGGCGAACGCATCCTCGTGATTCAAGCCACCCAAGGCGGCTGACGCAGTGAAGCTAATCGTCATCTCCCCCGAGTCCGAAGACCTCCGCGAGCAAACCGTGCTCGCGCAACTCTTCGCCGCGGGCCTGACGAGCTATCACCTGCGCAAACCGGCTTGGTCGCGCGACCAACTCGCCGCGTGGCTGCGCACGGTTCCGGCTGAATTTCACTCGCGAATTGTGCTGCATACGCACCACGAACTCGCGGGCGATTTCAGCCTTGCCAGCCTGCATGATCGAGATGAACCCAAGCCAAAGAGTAACCTATTGGGTTACTCTTTGCGCAGCCGCGCGGTGCATGATCTGAGCACGCTGCGGGCCTCGCTCGATGGTTACGACCGGCTGCTGGTCAGTCCGGTTTTTCCGTCGATTTCCAAACCCGGATACGGTCCGGCGTCCGACTTTTCGTTTGCCGATCTACGGTCCGTCCTGACGCTTCCGCGTCGTACCGAGGTCATCGCACTCGGCGGCATCGATGCCTCGCGCATTGTTTCCTGTCGCGACCTCGGCTTCGACGGCGTCGCCGTGCTCGGTGCGATCTGGCAGGCCGCCGATCCGGTCACGGCGTTTTCCGAACTTCAAGCCGTTGTTAACCACAGAGGACACGGAGAGCACGGAGGATTGAACCTCTCCGGCTCCGTGTCCTCTGAGGCCTCCGTGGTTAAATAAAATGCCTTTAGATCCCGATCACTTTCCCCCGGTCATGTGCCTCACAATGGACGGCCTGCCGCTTTCGCACGCCGAGCAGGCCCGCGCGCTCGTCGACGCCGGAGCGCGCTGGGTCCAGTTGCGCATGAAAAACGCCTCGCCCGAAACCTGGCTCGCCACCGCCCGCGAGGTGGTCGCGATCTGTCACGAGGGTGGGGCGCTCTGCACCATCAACGACAACGTCGAGATCGCTCTCACGGCCGACGCCGACGGCGTTCACCTCGGCAAACTCGACGATGATTGGGTCGCCGCCCGTGCGCGCCTTGGTCCGGAAAAGCTTCTCGGCGGCACGGTCAACAATGCCGACGACGCCCGTCGTGCCGCCGCCGCGCAGGTGCTCGATTACGTCGGCATCGGTCCGCTGCGCTTCACGACCACCAAGCAGAAACTCGCGCCTGTCCTCGGTCTCGAGGGCATCGCCGGGCTCCTTCCGCTGCTCGACGGTTTGCCCGCGTGGGCCATCGGCGGCGTTCAACCGGCCGATCTGTCCGCGCTCCGTGCCGCCCATCTCGCAGGTGTCGCGGTGTCCTCGTCACTCTACACCAACAACCAAGTTGAGGAAAACCTGCACGCGTTTCAGTGGCGGGTGGACGGCGACCTCCGGGCGCCGTCTTCGAAAACCTAATACTCTCAAACCGACGGCGCTCGAAGATCGCCGTCCACCTATCACAACGAATGAAAACCGCTCCCCTTGTCATCGCCGGCGTCACCCTCCGCTCGCGTCTCTTTCTCGGCACCGGCAAATACAGCTCCGGCGCCGTCATGGCCGAAAGCCTCGCCGCATCCGGCGCCGAACTTGTCACGATGGCGCTGCGCCGCGTGCGCACCGACGGCTCGCACGACGACATCATCAGCCAGCTCGATACGTCCAAATACCGTCTCCTGCCCAACACATCGGGTGTACGCGATGCCAAGGAAGCCGTCCTCGCCGCCGAACTCGCCCGCGAAGCCCTCGGAACGAACTGGCTCAAACTCGAGATCCATCCCGATCCGAAATACCTCATGCCCGACCCGGTCGAGACGCTCCTCGCCACCCGCGAACTCGTGAAGCGCGGCTTCATCGTGTTGCCCTACTGTCATGCCGACCCGGTGCTCTGCAAACAACTCGAAGAGGCCGGCGCCGCCGCCGTCATGCCGCTCGGGGCGCCCATCGGCAGCAACCTCGGACTCGAGTCCCGCGCCTTCCTGGAAATCATCATCGCCCAAGCCCGCGTGCCCGTGGTGATCGACGCCGGCCTCGGTGTTCCGTCGCATGCCGCCGCCGCCCTCGAAATGGGCGCCGATGCGGTTCTCGTGAACACGGCGATCGCCGCGGCGGCCGACCCGGTGGCGATGGGCGAGGCGTTTAAACTCGCGGTCGAGGCGGGGCGACTCGGGTTCGAGGCCGGCTTGGCGGCTCGTTCGACCAAGACGGCCCCCGAAGCAAGCGCGACGTCGCCGCTCACGGCCTTTCTTTCCGGAGTATAGGTCGTATGGGACTTTAAGAGCTATGGGACTTATGAAAAACTCCTTCACCGACCTCTGGCGGCAGCATGATTTTGGCACCGTCGCCGCACGCATCCAAACCGCCACGACTGTCGACGTGCATCGTGCCCTCGCCAAGCAAGGCCGCGGGCTTAACCTCGACGATTTCGCCGCGCTGCTCTCACCGGCCGCCGCGCCGTTCCTTGAAGAGATGGCCGCGCTCAGCCATCGCCTGACGGTCGAACGTTTTGGCCGCGTGATGCAGCTCTACGCGCCGATGTATCTGACCAACGTCTGCGCCAACATCTGCAGCTACTGCGGCTTCAGCGCGCAAAACCGCATTCCGCGCAAGGCCCTCGACGACGCCGAAATTCTCGCCGAGGCCGATGTGCTTGAACAATCCGGCTTCGATCACGTTCTCCTCGTGACCGGGGAGTCGTCGCGCTACGGGCTCGCCTATTTCCAAAACGCGTTGCGCCTGCTTCGTCCGCGTTTCTCGAATCTGTCAATGGAGGTACAACCGCTCGAAGAAGCCGAATACGCCGCGCTCACCGCCGACGGACTCAGCGCCGTGCTTGTGTATCAGGAAACTTACGACCCGGCGGTTTATCCGAAACATCATATCAAAGGACCGAAATCCGACATGGCTTACCGCCTCGGTACACCGGATCGTCTCGGCCGGGCAGGTGTGAAGAAGATCGGTCTGGGCGCGCTCTATGGACTCTCCGATTGGCGCGCGGAATCATGGTTTGTGGGCCTGCATCTCCAGTACATGGAGAAGCATTACTGGCGGACGCGTTACAGCATCGCGTTTCCGCGTCTGCGTCCGCACGAGGGCAGCGAGATCCCGCTCACGCCTTTTAACGAACGCGATCTCATCCAGGCGACGTGTGCGTTCCGGTTGTTCAGCCAGGAAGTCGAATTGTCGCTCTCAACCCGCGAAAGTCCGCATTTCCGGGACCACGCGTTCAAATTGGGGTTCACCTCGATGAGCGCAGGTTCGAAAACCAACCCCGGCGGTTACGCCGCCGAAGAGGACTCGTTGGAACAGTTTGCGATCAACGACGACCGTTCGCCCGCGGACGTCGCGATTTTCCTGAGGTCCGCCGGTTACGAGCCCGTTTGGAAAGACTGGGACGCGACCTACGACGGCGCCGCGGGGATGGGATCAACGGGACGCACGGGACTTATGGCCGATCCTGTCCCCAAATCATAAGTCCCATAGGTCGCGTAAGTCCCATTCCCGACCTCACGCAACAGTGAGCGTAACCGGGCGTTCGCCGGACCGCGGGACGCAGCGAATACCCTTGGGTAGCAACCCCGCTAACAATGCTACCCCAACAGAAACTTCCCAAAAAAAACGGACTCACGACGCGTGTACTTATTGCCGGCCGTATCTGGTGGCGCGCAGTCATCATCGCCGGCCTGTGCACCGGCTTCCACCAAGCGCATGCCGCTCTCCTGCCCATCAACGACAGCACCGATTTGCCCTACGTGGGCGTGACCAACGGCTCCACCTACAAACCCGAGGCCGACGACTTCGCCGCGTGGCTGGGACGTTCAAAGATCTATTTCGTAGGCGGAACGTTGAGTTTCGGTCCCAACTCAACCTGGAACAACATTCACAATCCCGGCGCTTGGTTCTTCACCCCGAGCAGCGCCTGGGTGGCCGGCGATCCGGGCAACCGCACCATGGTCATCTGCACCCCCATGTTCCCGGGACCGGCGGATCGCAGCGGTCCCACCTCCGGCAGTCAGACAGGTCCGGTCAGCTTCGCCGCCGGGGCCGCCGGGGCCTACAACTGGGCGTTTCAGGGATTCGCCGAGCAACTGGTCGCCCACGGCATGGGCAACAGCATCATCCGGCTGGGCTGGGAGTTCAACGGCTCCTGGTATGCGTGGCACCTGACCAAGAGCTCCGACGTGTCGAAATTTGTCTCCTACTGGAAACAAATCGTGAACACCATGCGGTCCGTGCCCGGCGCGGAGAACCTGGAGTTTGTCTGGGGCGGCGCGAACGTCGCGACGCCTTACCCGATCGCAAACGCGTATCCAACAGGCAATGACGTGACCGGGCGTCCGTTCGTCGATTACGTCGGCACCGACGTCTATGACGCCGGCTGGGTTACGGGCGGCTACCCTTATCCGGCGTGGGCGACGACCGAGGCTCAGAAGAAACCGTTTCGCGACGCGGTGTGGAACAACTGGGTTTATCCCGCCTCCCCGCAGAACGGTCTCCTGGCATGGAAGGCGATCGCCGACACCTACAACAAGCCGCTCGTCATTCCCGAATTCGGCCTCTGGACCCGGCCGGACGGCTATGGCGGCGGCGATAATCCGGACTTCATCCAACGGGTTTTCGACTTCATCCAGGAAGAGTCGAACAACGTCTATTTCGCCGCGTTGTATGACAAGGACCTGCCCTTCAAGACGTCTCCCGTCGGAGGCACCAGCAGCCATCCCAACGCCGCGGCAAAGCTGCAAAGCCTGCTCCGTCTGGGCCTGGCAGACACGGACATCGGCGGCTCCTCTCCCTTGGGCACGTCCGTCGTGTCGGAGGGCACTTACACGAGCAAGGCCGGCGGGGCGAACATCTGGAATAGCACTGATTCGTTCAATTACGCCTACGAAAGCCTGTCGGGCGATCAGACGCTCTCGGTGCGCGTCGCGGGGCTGACCAACACGCATGCGAGCGCCAAGGCGGGCATCATGATCCGCCAAAGCACCGCCGCCAACTCGCCCTATTTCCTGGTGAACGTCTCCCCGGTCGGCAAGGTGGTGGTGAGCTATCGCGCCACCGCCGGGAGCAGCTCCATCAGCCTCGGCCAGTTTACGCCGAGCCCGCTCAATCCGCCCTCGGACACCACCCCGGTGTGGATCAAGGCGGTTAAAACAAACGCCAACTACAACGCGTTCTATTCGCTCGACGGCAACACCTGGACGGCGGTGGGCGGCACCGTTTCGCTGCCGAACATCACGAGTCCCTACCTGGCTGGACATGCCACGTGCAGCCTCGTGAATGGCACCCCGGCCACCGCGGTTTACGACATCTACAGCGTCACGCCGGGTTCCGCCACGATAACCAACGTCGATGTCGGCGGGGCCACTCCGGCGGGGTCTTCGGCCTTGGCCTCCGGGACCTACACCAATCAGGGCGGCGGAGCGGACATCTGGTCCACCGCCGACTCGTTCAACTACACGCATCAAAACATCAACGGCGACAAGACCCTGATGGTGCGCGTGACCGGGCTGACCAACACGCATGCGAGCGCCAAGGCGGGGATCATGATCCGGCAGGGCACCGCCGCCAACGCGGCCAACCTGACGCTGGCCGTCAACCCCGCCGGCAAGGTCACGTTCACCTACCGCTCCGCGGTCGGAGGTCTCACCACGCTCGCCGGCCAGGCGTTCCCCAGTCCCCTCAATCCGCCTTCGCCCGCCAATCCGGTGTGGCTGAAGCTGGTCAAGGGCGCGTCGACCTACCGCGCGTGGTATTCACTTGATGGAGACACGTGGATGTCCGTGTCCGCCCCGGTGGAGCTGCCGAACATCGGCGGAACGTTCCTCGGCGGGCTGGTTGTTTGCAGTCACCAGAACGGAACGCCTGCCACCGCGATCTTCGACAGTGTGACGTGGTGACCGGAGTCCGGAGAAGTTACACAGAGCGAACGCAGGAGGCACAGGGATCACTGAGTCGGATTAATAATGAGGTTTGGCTCCGTGACCTCTGTGACACCTCTGGTTTTCCTCTGTGTAACCCCTCTTTTCCGCGGCAGCGTCCGGCCTGCGTGCCAGGTGCCTTCGCTGAGGATTCGTCGAGGGATGGCGGGAATGCCCCATTCGCTCCGATGGATCATGCTCACCACCAGATCGACGGCGGCAACCCCGACCTCGAGCGCGTTTTCATCCACCCCGGAGACCTCCGCCGGGTAGTCTCCGATCGATTGGGTCAGGTAGCCGACGTCCCGGGGAATTCGATATCCGTTCTTCTTCAAAAGGGCCAGGACCCCGGGTTCGTGACAGACGACCGCATCCGGACGGTGTCGGTCCATCCACCGCAGAATGCTCGAATCCACGTTCTCGTATAAGCAGACCGGCAGACGTTCCCGTGCCGGCCAATCCTGTTGCTGTTCGACGAACCCCGCCCGCCACATGCGCTGTACGCGGTGATTGGCGGCGGGGGAAATGATCAACCCGAGGCGACGGTAACCCAGCTCCCGCGCGCGGGCGACCGCCGTCTGCATCGAAAGAAACGTGTTGTTCGACACCAGATGCAGCCGCGGAGCGGCGAGCGTGTAGCCGAACGTGACCGCGGCAAAACGGGCCCACTGCAAATCCACCCGCGTCTGATACCGCGGCTGCGGAGGCAGGAGCAGTCCGCGGATGTTGCGAGCGCACAAAATGTCGCTGGCGCGCCTACCGGTCATGCCGGGTTCGCGCAGCCAGAAATCCTCCAGTTTGTAGCCGAGTTCGGCGGCCCGCTTCCTGGCGCCTTCGCGATGGAGCGCGAAGGTCTTGCAGGTGTTCCAGCCTTCGCGGGTGAAGCCGTTGGTGACCCAGGCGATGTTGCCCTGATAACAGGGCTCGCTGATACGACTGCGGTAGGCGTTCAGCGCCGACACCATCGGGTCGGGCGCGTAGCCCATTTCGTCCGCGAGCCGGCGGATGCGATCGCTCGTATCGACCGGGATGCTGGGATCGCGGAGCAACGCGCGGGAGACCGTGGTGCAATGGACTCCCGCACGGAGGGCAACCTCCCGCATGGTGACGCGCTTGGTTTCCATCGCGCTACGATGGATGATGCCCGACCCGCGGGCGCGGGTTAGACGGTGCGACGGCGGCGGAGAAACAACGCGCAGACGAGCGCGGTGCTTCCACCCAGGGCGGCGAAGGTGGACGGTTCAGGGATGGTGAGGGTGGTTAGAGTCACGTCGTCGAACCGATAGGTGTTGGTGTGGGTGGGATTAAAAAGGCCGATGGCGGTGAGGTTGCCGGAGGGCAGATCGCTCGTCAGGACCACGCCTTCGGCGAGGGAGGAGCTTGGGACGAAATCCAAGTTGAGCCAGGCGGACGCGTCGGTGGTGAAGGTGAGCGTGTGCTGATTCCAGACCGTTGTGGAGGCGCTTGCGAACGTCTCTGCGGAAACATACCAGAAGGTGTCGATGCGGATGGCGACCCGTTGCACATCGGTGGTGTTGCCGTTCTTGGTCTGAAAGGAGATCGACGAAACCAGATCGATGCTCACGGGCGTGAACTCGGCGGTCCACTCGATGGCGGTGCGGCCAGGATTTGCATCATTGCCGGCGAACGTCTTGGCACCGAAGCCGACAGTGCTGTCGGGGCCTGTTCCTGAGGAGACAAACTGGCCGTCGTTCGAGCCGGTGAATGTGTTGGTGCTGCGGTCGGAGGCGAGCGAGCCGGCGTGGGCCGACCATCCGTAGATGGAGAAGGCCTGGTTGCCGGTCTGGCCGGAAAAATCCTCCTGATAATAAACGCTCGTCTGAGCGGCGAGCGGATTGGGGAGGGCAAAGGCGAGGACGCCGAGAGCCAAGGCAAACGACGGAACGACGGAGCGTAGGGTGGTATTCATGGTAGTGAGCATGGGGTTGGATGGAGGGTTCATGGGAACGGAGAAAAGAGGATGGGGAGCGGTGCGGTCGGTCATGGGCACGGGAGGTCGCGCAACATTTCCCGGTCGAAGGACGAGTCGATGCCGGGCAAACGGAACACCGCCACGAAGCGGTGCGCTTTCACGCGCGCCGTCGGGCGCACGCGGATCGCGTGCCAGGGACGGCCGCCCTTCACGACTTCGACGTATTTGCGCGCCGGCATCACCGTCTCGGTCACGCAAGTTTCGTCTTCGACGTGCAACGCGAGCGTGCACCCGAGGGGCGTGGCATAAACACCGCGCGTCTCTTCAATCCACGGATAGTCGGAGCCCCAGGAGATCGTCAGATCCGCGGCCTCGGACAAGCGGACGTCGTCGATGATCGCCAGGCCCTTTCCGGGTACGGCGATGACCGTGCGTCGCCACTGTTCGAGATTCAGCGATTTCGGGTAGTAGCACGCGAGGTCCACCTCGGCGCGCACCACGCCGGCGTGTTCGGAAATCTTGGCGCGCGTCGGTGTGAAATCGAAGGGCGGGGGGGCGAGCCAGACATGTCCGTCGTTGTGCTGACCTTCGCCGTTCACGAGGAGCATGTTGTGCTCGGAGCTCAGCTTGGCCCACGTGTAGCCGGTGTCGGCCAGGAGCCACTTGCCGTCGTGGTTAAGGATGATGCTGCCCGAGTCGGGATGGTGGTGGCCGTAGCAGTAGGTGTGACGCTCCTTGCCGAAGAGCGCGTAGCCGTGCATCGGGCCGGTCAGGAAATACGCCTTCGTCTTCTCGCCGAGGTTGAGGATCACGTAGCCGTTGTCGTCGAGGTATTCGCAAGGACGCGTCGACACTGGGCGGATTTGGAAATCCGCCGATTCCAATCCGGGCGCCCACAGGCAGGTCCAGAAATTAAAGAGCAGCGTGTGCGTGGCCAGTTGGCTCGTGTTGTAACGGTGAAACTTGCCGAGGACGTTTTCGACGCGGGCCCGCGTCGGCGAACCGGCGGGACTGCGGGCGAACTCCCACATGGCGATGGAATACATGAACGGCAGGCCGCCGTCGGAGTCGTCCACGAAAAAGCCTTCCGAAGAATCTTCCGGGAGGAGTTTCTCGGCGACTTCCCAATGTTTTTCCAGCCACGCCTCGGGCACGAACGGTTCGTCGGTGAATTGCTGGAGCAGCATGAGCGACGGCATGAGTCCGACGAGGCCGAACGAGATGTAGCCGATGCCTTCATGATAGGAACCGTCCGGAGGCAGGGCGGCGGTGAAGCGTTTGAAGGCGGGGATCGCGACGTTGAGCCAGGTGAGCGCGCGGTCGTGTTTGCCGAGCAACGCCAGACCGGCGAGGACGAGCGTCTGGTGGCCGAAGTAGGTGTGGTTTTGCGAGACGGTGCCCGGCCAGGAGCTGCGCGAATGGATGATCCACTTGAGCATCTCGTCGGCCTGGTAGGCGATCTTCGCCACGACGCGCGCGGTCCGTTCAACGCCGAGCCGCGCCTCGTGCCAGTTGAGCGCGGTGGCGAGGCCGAGCATGTTGAAGTCGGCGGTGAGGTCGTTGTTGTGGTCGGCCCCGATGGGATCGGCCGTGAAACCCCAGTAGGGCAGATCCACCAGCGCGTCGACCCAGCTGAGCAACTGCGCCTCGTCATCGCGGGAATCGCGAACGAGCAGCCGCAGGCCGAGCGAGACGAGGTAGTCGCCGGGGAAGATCACGCTGTCCTCGTAAACCTGTTTGGTCTTGAGCGTGGTGCAGATGGTCCGCGCTTCCTCGGGTGTGCGCGGGGGCTCGGCCCTGATGCCGACGCAATCGTCCAAAACTTCGCCGAGCCGCCGCGACCACGGGGAGCGTCCCCAGGTGCGGTCGAGCGCGGAGAGCTTGTCGCGGTCGAGCCAGAAGAGTTGCCCGCGCTTGAAGTCGTCGGCGGTGCGGTCGGACATAAAGCCGTCGAAGCGTACGAGTTCGCATTCGCTCCACCGGATGTTTTTGCGATCGGCGTTGAGGTGCAGGGAAAGCGCTCGGCGCGCGTCAACGTAGAAGCCGATGCGTCCGTTGAAGCTCCGCGCATCCAACTCGGGCCGGCGCGGCACGAAGACGCGACCACTCGTGCGGATGCCGTCAGGCTCGACCGCGAGTTCGACATGCGGCAGCAGGCATTGTCCGCGGTTCGGGGCGAAGGACGGCGCGTAGTCCCACGGGCCTGTGCGGTGGTCCATCCAGTCGAAGTAGAGCGAGTCGGGATCGAACTCCGGAGCCTCGAACCGGTAGGCGATTTCGTAGAGGCCCTCGTCCAGTGTGCCCTCCCACCGGAGTCCGTCGGGGGACGGCGTGAAGCCGTTGATATCCGGTTGGGTTTCCTCGATGGCGTTGATGACGTTCATGCGTTGAAAGTTCTGGTGGTGTGGGAAATGGGATCAGTTGACGACAAGGCGGGCGCGGCCCCACGAGGCGCGGTCGCCGGAGTTCTTGTCGGTGCCGCTCCATACGAGTTGTTGCGCGCGGGTCTCGCCGTCGTCGCTGTTGTCTATGGCCACGTCGAAGAGCAGCTCCAGGCCGGACTCGGGGCGAAAGCCGAGCGCGGTCCACGGGAGGCGGACCTGAAGCGTGTATCCTTCACCGGATACGTCCGGCACCGTCACCACGCGGCATAGCGCGGCGGCATCGGTATTATTGACGATGTGAATGCCCGGCTTCGCGCCCGCGCCGACAAGGATCTGCCGGTCGCCGAATTGCAGGCCGCCGCCCTCGTCGAGATTCTTCGCGGCGACGAACAGTTCGACGGCGTCGGCCGACCAGAAACGGCTTGGGTAGAGGTTGTTTTTCCCGGGCGTGGGGTCCTTGACCTGGATGAGGAAGTGCAGGGCCTCGTCGTCCCAGCAGAGCCGGAAGGCACCGCCGACGGCCGGGTTGGGATTGCCCATCGCAAGCCGCTCGGGGCCGATGAACTCGGCGGGGCGGCCCGGCCAGTGGGTGCCGGAGCCGTCGAGCCGGAGTCCGGGAAGCGCGCGCGGGATGGAGACGATTTTTGGGGCGCCCGCGCCCTTTCCGGAGAAACGGGGATCGTCGTGGGCGAAGGCTTTTTCGCGGCCGAGGACGACGTCGTAAACGCGCGAGTGGGTCAGGCGCGCGGCGGCGACGAGCGGCTCGTAGGGGCGGTCGGTCACGTCGACGAGGCCGGTGTTGTTGCCTTCGCCGTTGGGGCCCTCGAAGTAGCGGCCGGTGAGGGACTGGTCGGCGTAGACATACCATTGCGAGCCGACG
>JANJTQ010000100.1 GCA_024711005.1 Opitutaceae bacterium
TCCGCTGCTTCATCCAAGCCGAAGCATGCTTCGGGGTATTGAACCCATAGCGAATAAAAGCGGGCGTAACCGACAGCCCTCCCCGCCGGGGATGTCGGCCACACTTTCTCCGTCGTTCCTTTATTTCACTGAGGTCGCGACCTCTTCGGGCCGGGCGAAATCTCCCGTCATGTCGTAGGGCAGACGCCATACGCGGGTGCCGGTGAGATTCGTGAAATACAGGTGCGACTTCGTGAGGCGCTCCGGATGTCCATCGGCCCAAAAAGCGGCGAAATCCGGGTGCGCGTTCAGGGGCCGGCGGGCGTAACTGTGGTTAAAGTCGCTGCCCGCCGTCACCGCGCGCTCCTTCCGCCAGGTGCGACCTTCGTCGCGACTGGTCCACGTTTCCATCTCGCCGCCGGTGCCCCACTTTTGCGGAGCCCCGCCCGTAGGACCAATGATGCGCCATTCGTCTCCGTTCACATAAAGACTGCCCATGTCGTAGTTGTGATCGGATACGGCCACCACGTGTCGCTCCCATTTCGCACCCGTCCAATGAAGAACCGTCCATTCGCGCGGATCGCCTTTCGGCCCCGGTTCGCCCGCACGACTCACGATACAGAGCAGAATGGGATTGTTCTTCGCGTCGAACGTGAGGTCGCACGAATACATGAACTTCCCCTCCGCCTGCAGATCCAGCACGAGCGCCGCGTTGTCCCGCGACTCCAAGGGCAACGCGAGCGGCACGCCGTCGGCGGTCGTCCATGTCTTTCCTTCGTCGAGTGTCTGCGCGTAATACAGGTTGGTGCGTCGATCGACGTTGTTGTCGGGATGGTAATTGAAGAAGGTCGCGACCTTCCCGCCCTGACGTCCGCTGGTCTGGTAGTGGCCGCCAAAGCCGGCCAGCAAATGGTCCTCGCTCCAGGTACGGCCGTCCGGACTCGTCTTCCAAAACAGTTTCCGTTCGGGCCCGTTGCTGCTGCCACCGAAATATTTCGTGAACAAAAGAAACCAACCGCCATCGGGCTGACGCCACACTTGCGGGTAGGTGAACTCCTGCTCGGGCAGACGCTCAAAGGCCGAAATGTCGTAGGGCTTCAGACTGCGAAAAATCAGTCCCGGTCGGCTGAAATTGCGTCCGCTCTTAAAGACCCAGATATGGCCCTCGCCATCGATGCGCAGGCTGGCGTTGTCGTGCGGATCGTCGACCTTCGGATCGAAATGAAGAGTGATCGGACGCGGCACGACACCCTTTGCGTGGTCGTAGTAAGACACCATGATGGCGAGCTCGCGCTTGTCCGCGGCCGGCGTGCCGCCGTAGGTGAAGAAGGTCTTGTTCACCGCGGGCGCATATTCGGCCATCGGCACGTGGTTCGCCGTGTAGGTGCCGAGACCGCCGGAATACTTGTCCCCGTATTCAAACTTGAAACCGAGCGCATACCAGATGCCTCGGTAGCCGTCGGCGGTGGAAACAGGAGCTGAGTTCATGGCAAAGATAGACGTTGTCGCGGAGAGGAGAAAACCGCACAGAGCGGTTGTGGTGAAACGCATCACTCGATCACTTGTCGCATTTCAGCCGGCACCCGCAAGCAACCGCGGTTGTCGGGCGTGATCATTTCCTTTCATCTCGCGATCACATGACCCCGGACACGCCCCGCCTCTCGTTGCACGAATGGTCCTGTCTGCGCACCGAGCTGCGGTGGATCTACGATCGCCCTCCGCGAGACCAGGCCCGTCATGCAACCTGCGATCATCGGCGTGGCAACTGGGCGTGGTATTTGCGCAAAGGCACGGTGACACTCGCCACCAAGGCCGGTCCGCTCAAAGCCAGCGCCGGTCAATGGCTTTTCCCTCCCGCAGAAATCAGCCGGCAGGATTTCTCCGACGACGCTCACCTGCTTTCGGTCAGCTTCCTCTGCCAGTGGCCGTCGGGAGAGAATCTTTTTGGCGACACCGGCGGAGCCGTGGTCGACGGCCACCGCCACCCATCGCTCGAAAAAAACGCCGTCTCGCTGGAACGCCTCGTACGCCGGCATTTTCCCGTACCGCATCATAGCTATGCATCCCAGTCGGCGGACTACCCGCTCTTTCTCCGCTTTCAACAGGCCTTCTGCCAATGGCTCGACGCCTGGTTTCAAACCCGCCTGATCCTGGGCTCCACCCCGGCCCGCCACCGGGGCGACGCACGGACGCTGCGAGCCGTTCGCGCGCTCGACGAGGCACCCCTTGAAGAGGGTTTTCCGGAAGTCGCCGTGCGCCAGGCCGCCGGTGTAGGCACGGTGCAGCTCAATCGGCTTTTTCGCGGTCAGTTCAAGCTCACCCCGCGTCAATACTGGGAACGTCGCCGGTTGGAATTCGCCCGACTCTGCCTGGAGACAAGCGCGATGCCGCTCAAGGAACTCGCCGACCTCCTCGGCTTCCGCAACGACTCCCACTTTGCCGTCTGGTTTAAACGTCACGCCCGCGTCAGCCCGGGCCGATATCGCGACCACCACTCGCACGCGTAAGTCTCCGAAAACCAAGATCCTTTCCCAGCCGGATCGACAGGCGCTCCGGCTCTCGCCGCAGTGGGCGATACATGTGGTTAGATCCTCATTTTTTGCGAACCGATTGTTTTATTTTAGAGGCAACAAATCGATTCCGATATGCTCTACTCCACGCGTATGCCCCATATCACTCCGGAAGTTATCGGCGCGAAATTAATCCTTCGCGGTATCCACCTCGACCTCACCGATTCGATGAAGGCCGTCATCCACGAAAAAGCCGGCCGGCTCCTGCGCCATGAACCGCGCATTGACCGTATCCGCTTCGACGTGGAACTCGACAAGACCAAGACCTCTCAGGCTCACTTCATCGCGAAGGCGCAGATCGAAATCAACGGGCCCGACCTCGTGGCCTCGGTCGATAGCGACGATGCCTACAAGTCCATCGACCTTCTGGTCGACAAGCTCGACGGGCTTCTCCGCAAGCGGCACAGCGAGCTCAAGGAAAAGCGCCATCACCCGCATGCGGTCGAACTCGGCGTGCCGTTGCCCAAAACCGTCTGAACCGACCAAGTAGAGGTAGCCGCCGAGGCAACGAGGCTGTTTTTTAATCACCCTCCATTCCTCGGCGACTCGCTCCCTTCGAACCCGATCCTTTCCGGATCGGGTTTTTTACGGTCCATGCACGAGCCGCACACAATTCACTCGGCAAAGCCTCGTGAGGTTGCCTCTTTGTTTCCCGTGCGACCCTTGCGAATCCTTTTTGTCACCCCGGAAGTTGAACCCTTTGTGAAAGTGGGCGGCCTTGCCGACATGACCGGCGCGTTGCCCAAGGAGCTCGCCGCACTCGGCCACGACGTTCGCATCGTGTGCCCCGCCTATGGATCCGTTCGGGTCCACGGTCCGCGCACCGCCCGCCCCGAACCGCTAGGCGTCGATGTGGGCACCGAGGCTCATTGGGCCCGTACGTGGGAAACCACCCTGCCCGGCACCCAAGTCGCTGTGTATTTGCTGGAGCATGACGGCTTTTTCGCCCGCCCCGACGTCTATGCCGGACCGTGGGGTTCCCATTCCGACAACGACCTTCGCTTCGCCTTCCTCTCTCGCGGCGCCCTTGCCCTCTGCCAGCAGCTCGACTGGATCCCGGACGTTGTCCATGGCCACGATTGGACGACCGGACTCCTCCCCGTCTACCTGAACACCACGCTCAAGGACACGCCACTCGGTCGCATCGCCTCGGTGTTCACCATTCACAATCTGGAACATCAAGGGTACGCCGACCGCCGCGTGCTCGACTTCGCCCGGCTGCCCGCGTCCGAGTTTCGTGCCGACAGCGTCGAATCCACCGGTGCGGTCAACATGCTCAAGGCCGGCCTTTATCACTCGACCAAGCTCACGACGGTCAGCCCCACCTATGCCGAGGAAATCAAAACCCCCGCCGGCGGCTGGGGCCTCGATCACGTGCTCCGTTTTCGCGCGGGCGATCTCATCGGCATTCTCAACGGCATCGACGCCACGGCGTGGAATCCCGCCACCGACAAATATCTGCCGGTCAACTACACGGCGACCAACATGGCCGGAAAAGTCGCCTGCAAGGCCGCGTTGCAAGCCCGTCTCGGCCTCGACCAGGACCCGCACATCGCGGTCTTCGGAGTCGTCGCCCGCTTCGCCTCGCAAAAAGGCCTCGACCTGCTCGCCGAGGCGCTCCCGCACATCATCGGTCGCATGCACGTGCAGTTTGCCATCCTCGGTTCCGGCGATCCGGGCTTGGAGCATGCCTTCCGCTGGGTGGCCGCCCAGTATCCCGGCCGCGTTGGCGTGTGCATCGGCTACGACAACGAGCTGTCGCACCTCATTCAGGCCGGCGGCGATTGTTTCGTGATGCCCAGCCGCAGCGAGCCCTGCGGACTCACGCAGATGTACGCGATGCGCTACGGCACCGTGCCGCTCGCCCGCGCCACGGGCGGCCTGATCGACACCATCGAGCAACACGTCGAAGGCACGGACCAAGGCACGGGTTTTCTCTTTTCCGATGCCACCGCGCCCGCGCTTTACAACACGGTCGGCTGGGCCTGCGCGACCTACTACGACCGGCCGCACGAATTCGCCCGACTGCGTCTCAATGGCATGGCGAAAGACTTCAGCTGGAAGGCCAGTGCCGAGCGTTACGCCGACGTTTATCGCTGGGCCGTGGAGCAGCGCACCGGCGAAAAACTCCCGCAAAACGCCGGCTGACCTCCGGACCCGGGCCCCGAATCGGCCCAGGGGCGTGAATATCACCGCCGAAATTCTCGAATCCGCATTTCCGCGCTCCACAAAAACCAAGCCCCCGCCGCCAGCACGACCGCACGCGCCAACGACCAAATGGCGGAGCTACTCCCCCCGCCTCCAAAGCAGCCGCACGTCACGTCGATCCCGCGGCCCCAGGTAATTGCCCACAGCAGCGCGAAGCCGGTGAACAGCATCGCCGTGATCAACAGGGCTCCCGCCCGCCAGCGAGGAAGCAGCAACGCGAGTGCGGTCATCAATTCGAGCCAGGGCAGATACAGGGCCAGCCCCACCGCGATGGACCAGGGAACCAACCGAAAGCCCATGATGTTTTCGGCGAAGGCCGCCGGATTAAGCGCTTTGACGATCCCGGCCCACACGAGCAGCCCGGACAACACCCAACATAAAACGGTGAGCCATCGGCGGGTCATTTGACCACCTCCCGGCCCGCCTGTCGCCATGCATCCCAACCGCCGGTGAGAACGTGCACGTTCTCCAACCCCAATTCCGTGCGCATGCGCGCGGCCACTTCATGGCTGGCCCGACAGGAATGTCCGTCGCAATACACCACCACACGCCGTTCCGGTGCCCAAGCGATCAGCACCGTCTCGATATGCGACTCCCACGCCCCCGACGGAAGGTTTAATGCCCCCGGAACATGCGCCTCCGAATAAGCGGTCGCCGGACGCGCATCGATCCAAAGCACATCCGCCCACCCGGCGACCGTCGACAGCGCAACCTCGCCCGTGCGTTCCCATGATGGCTTTCGCGGATGCAGCCAGGCCGACAACAACGCAGGAACCAGCGCCAGCAGCAGCACACCCGCGACACAGCGGAGCAGGGGAATCCGAACCGCATTCATCGCACCACGCCAAAGACAGTGTAAGTCATTTTGCGCCCGCCCACCTCGACGTGGATTTCCACCTTGGTCGTCGAAGGCCGCCCGGGCGATGTCGGGGCAAGCGTCAGTTCCCAAGTCCCCTCATCGTCCACCGGTTTCAACTCGGCGGACAGTGCCTCACCCAAGGGCTTTATCTCGACGATACGCACGGGGGCGCGGCTCAGTTGCTTGATCTTGATGATGCGAGCCGTGGTCGCATTGGCCTTGGTCCAATGCACGAGCCTGGGCGTAAACGTGAGGGCTGGCCGGATATCGACCTTGAGAAGCAGCGTCGCGGGGGAGACGCCCTCCTCGTCCGTGGTGACGGTGAGGCTGGCGGACCGGAGGCCGGCCCGCTCCTCCGCGGCATAGGCGACCGAGATGACGCCCGATTCACCGGCAAGGATGATCCGCGATTTGACGGTGGGGGTGGAGCACCCGCAACTGGACTTGAGGTCACGGATCGTAACCGTGTTCGCGCTCTCGTTTTTGAATGGAAATTCCGCGACCAGATCGCCTGACCCCGCTTCCAAGATCAAGTCGAGCGAGGTTTTCTCCCAAGTAAGCGCAAAGCCGGGTAGGCCGGTCGTCAGACCGATGAAGGCCATCATCAAATAATTCACGCCGCGCATGGGAGCGGTTATCCATTTCCATTCCGGCGGCCTTGGCAATGAAGCGTTGCGACACGACGAATCATTTCCCCGCGGGCATCGGCCCATCGCTTGAGCCGCCGTTCGTCTACGCCGCGCATCGCGCCAGATACCGTCAGCCTTCGGCCGCTTTCTTCAACTCGATCCAGAAGCGGCTTCCTTCGCCCACCATCGATTCCACGTCCACCCGACCGCCCATACGCTCCACGCCTTTTCGCACGATCGACAACCCGATCCCCGTGCCCGTGTAACGCGCACCATGCAGACGCTCGAATACGCGGAAAATGCGTTCCTTCAGCTCCGGCGGAATCCCAATACCGTTGTCCTCCACCCAAAGACGTACCACCTCTCCGCGTTCTTCGCTGCGCAGACGGATGTGCGGGCGCACGCCGGGCGCGACAAACTTCATCGCGTTGCTCAACAGGTTCGCGAACACCTGCCCCAACGTCGCCTCGTGCGCAACCACACGCGGCAAGGGTTCGATCGTTTCGATCTCGGCGCGCGCCCGCTCACGTTGATCGGCGGTTTGCGCCAAGGCGATCGACCAGGCTTTCCGCACGTCAACCGGGCCCAACTCAATCTCCGCACGCGCCGTCCGCCCAAACGCGAGCAGATCGAGGATCAACCGATCCATGAACTCCGCCGAACCTTGGATGCGTTCCAGCAAGTGGCGCCCCGATTCGTCCAGCGTCGCCTTGTAGTCGTCGGCCAACAACTGGGAGTAGCCGGCGATCGAACGCAGCGGTCCGCGCAGATCGTGCGCGATGGTATAGACAAACGCCTCAAGCTGCTCGTTCGTTTCGCTGAGGGCCGTGGTGCGCTCGGCAACCGTTCGTTCCAGCCGCTCTTCTTCGCGCTTTTGATCGTCGATATCCGTATTCGAGCCGATCCAGATTTGCACGCGTCCCTCGGCGTTTCGAAAGGCGAGCGCCCGCGTCAGGTGCCAGCGGTAGAGACCGTCGTGACGGCGGATGCGATGCTCGATTTGAAAAGGCTCCGTCTTCACCACAGCCGCCTCCCAGCGACGGACGTTTTCCGCAAGATCGTCCTCATGAACGAAACGCGCCCAACCGCCTTGTTGCAGTTCGACGAGCGTCAAGCCGGTGAACTGCATCCATTGCTGATTAAAGTAATCGAACTTACCATCCCGTCCCGCGGTGAAGATTTTCTGCGGGATGGACTCCGCCATGAAGCGAAACCGCTCCGCCGCCTCCCGCAGTTGTTGCTCGATGCGTTTGCGCTCGGTGATGTCGCGCAGAAAGGCCGTGAACATCGGCGGCTGCGCTCCCGGAATCGGAATGATCGCCAGCTCCGCAGGAAACTCGGTTCCGTCCGCCCGTAACGCCGGCATTTCAAGCTGGCGGCGCAGCGCCGGCCCTTCACCCGTGGCCAGATAATGGGTCATCCCGAGACGATGACGTTCCCGATAACGGGCCGGAATAATCAGGTCGCAGAGTTGTCGCCCAACAACGGCGTCGCGGGAATATCCAAAGATTCGCTCCGCCGCCGGATTGAATTCCACGAGCAACCCTGCGTGGTCGATCGTGACGATCGCATCCAATGCCGAGCGCAGGATCGCGTCCTTGCGGGCTTCACTCTCACGCAAGGCATCCCGCGCCCGCCGTTGCTCGGTCACATCGTGAAACACCAGCACGACGCCGAGTATTTTCCCCGAGGAGGACCGGATCGGTGCCGCGTTCTCGTCGATGGGAATCTTCCCTCCTTCTCTGGAGATCAGCACGGCGTGGTTTGCCGGCGCCACCCTTGTCCCCTCGCGCAGCACCAACTCCACCGGATTACGATTCGATCGCCCCGTATCCTCGTCGAGAATCCGAAAAATCTCCGGTAGCGAACGCCCCCGCGCACCGGCCATGCTCCAGCCGGTCAGGTGCTCCGCGACCGGGTTCATGAACGTAACAAGACCGCGTGCATCGGTCGAGATCACCGCGTCGCCGATGCTGGAAAGCGTGACCCGCAACCGTTCACGGCTTTCGGCGATCTCACGCCCCCGCGCACGCGCCCGGGCCTCGGAGCGAGCCAACGCCAGCATGATCCAGCCGAGCGCACCACTGATGAACACGCCTCCGACCGCCACCCACTTCGCCCAGCCGCGCACCGAATCCGCCTCGAACGCCTCGGTCGTCCGGTAGCGCACCGTCCAGGTTTGATCCGCGATGTGCAGCTGCGCGGTCCGGTCGAATGTCGGACGAGACGACGCGGGAATTCGCGATCGATGAAGCAATTGCTCCGGCACGGCCTCAAGTCCGTCATAGATTTCGAGATTCACCCGCGGCATGCTTTCACCACGAAGCAGCCCGGCGAGGAGATCGTCGGCGCGGAAGGGACTGTAAACGAACCCCTCCAGCGTGGCACGACGTTCGGCGACGGTTTCGGGCACAACCCCGCCGCGATAAACCGGCACGTAGATCAAGAACCCCCACTGTTTTTCGGTATCGATCTCCTGAATCAACATGACTCGTTTTGACGCGGCGGCGGCTCCTCGATCCCGCGCGCGCTCCATCGCCGCGCGCCGTGTCGGATCGCTGAACATGTCGTAGCCGACCGCGTGCAGATTTCGTCGATCCCGAGGCTCGATAAAGACGATCGGGAAATACTCTTTCCGGTCGCCGGGAGGGGAGATGTCAAACCCCGTCTCACCGTCCTCCCGCTGCGCGGCCACATAGGCCGCGCGTTCGGCCAGTGGCACGCGTTGGGAAAAGCCGATTCCTTGGACACCGGGGTAATACTTCTCCAACTGAACCCGATCCGTGACGGCCTTAAATTCGGTTCGCCCGACGCTCTGACTGCCCGCAAAAAAACCCGCTCCGGCACGCAGCAATCCAATGTACGCTTCGAGCTTTGCTTCGATCGACGTGCCCGTGCGCTGCACCGCATTCTCGAAGCGTCCCGCATCTCGCACGCGACTGCCCCATAAGGCGACCCGAGCCAGCGCCGTCGTAAGCAGGAGACCGGCCGTCACCACGATGATCGGCCACTTCCAGATCTCCGCCCGTGAAAAGCCAACGCCGGGCCCGCGCTTCTCGTCCGACGATCGCTCTTGGGCCCTTCTCCGACTCATGGGCTGGAAACGGACGATGAGGCTTCCGAACGAACCGCGACGGATCCCGCGGTCGCCGGTGCAAACACCACAAATTCGTGCCAGGTCCGCAGCGCCGAAACAAAGGCGATCAACTCGCTCATCGACGTGGGCTTCACCACGTAGCTGTTGGCATTCAGGTCGTAGGCCCTCTTCACGTCCGCCGGACGCGCCGATGCGGAAAAGACATGCACGACCAAACCATGACAAGGCGAGTCCTTCCGAATCCACTCCAGCACCTCGAATCCGTTTCGACGGGGCATGTTTAAGTCCAAAAGCAGGATGTCGGGAAAAGGATGGCGTCTCCGATCGCCATAGTCGCCACTGCCCTCCAGATAGGCGACCGCCTCGGCCCCGTCACTGACGACGTGAAAGGATGGCGCCCAACCGATTTTTCTGAGCGCCTGGGTGAGCAGGAACACGTCATCCCCATTGTCTTCGGCCAAAAGAATCGTGAGAGAAGGTTTCATGCGCGGAGAAAAACGAACTCTGGTGCCGGGCGCGTCCGCCGAAAGAGGATTCGGCGGGAACAACCACGGCGATACTCCGCCAGACTACGCGTGAGCCGTCGCTTCGCAATGGCCCACCGTGACATGCCCACCCGACTCCACGGAGGTGTTATGACCCGAGGGATTAACGAGCAGAACCGACCCGAGGATATCCGGCTCAGAGGAGCGGGAGATGACCTGATGCTTCCATCGGCCGGATGTCTTACTCGGCCAGCGATAACCGTCCTCTTCCGGCGATGACCTCCAACCGCTCCAACTCGTGTCATCCCCGTTGGAGACGGGCGTGCCAAAAACCGCCCAGAGCGTTTCAAATAAACCTATAGCCGTTTTCTGTTTGAAGGTAGGACGGGACCGCTGGAACCCCCGCGAATCCACGGGGGGAAACGCTTCCAATCCGGCGTGCCCAGCGGTCACGCCCCACCCCGAAGTCGACACAGTTCAATTTGAAAGCCTCTAGTTTTGATGCACGAGAGAAGCAGGCATGAGAGGCTCTTCGATCATGCAAAGCGCCGGGATCAGCAACTTGATCGCCTCGGTGATTTTTCCCCGGCCACCGCAACTTTCGCGAACCATCAATTTCGTGGGAGCAGAGACGGCATCGTGCTCTTCGGTGTTCCGGGACAACGCGACGGCACTCCTGAGAAGCCCGCGACCGATATGGGTGAAGTCCTGACGAATGGTGCTAAGGGGCGGATCGCTGAAGCGGCTGGCACCGGTGTCGTTGTGACCGATGATGCTAAAATCCTCGGGCGCGTTCAGACCCAGTTTGTGCATCGACGTCAGCAGGCGCAGGGCGTGTTCATCATCATAGCTGACGATTGCCAGCGTGCCGGCGTATTGCTTCCAATCGCGAGCCAATTGGTCCATCGACTGACTGGTGGGAGCGACCAGACCGCAGAGACAGGGAAGTCGCTCGCGAGCCACATGACACATGTAGGACACCAGCACCATCTGAAGAATGGTATCTCCCGGCGATTGCGGCCCCAGTAACGCGATGTGCGTGCGACCCAACGCCTGGAAATAACGGCATAACGCCTCGGTGGTGGAGAGCAGGTCCAAACCATACATGCCGGCATGGCCGAAGTAGTTTTTTTCCAGCCCCGGGATGACCAAGGGAAGACTCACGGGCAGCGGACTCCGACCGACGAAGGCGCGCACCTCCGCCGTGGCTTCATGGGGAAACCAAGGCAACACCAGTGCGGCGCAGCCCTCTTGTTCGAGCTGATGCGCCTGCTGAATCCCATCGTGTTGGAAGTCTCTCACCCAACCGGTGCGCAGGGTGACGCCCATCGCGGCGGCCACCTGCGCCATTTCTTGAAGGAGATTATGCGCATAGGCGCCGCTATCAGAGTGAACGAGCAGCCCGATGCGGGTGTTTTCTATCGCCCCGTCGAACCCGGCCGATGAATCCGCTCGTGAAGCCACGAAGGTTCCGCTCCCCACGCGACGGACAATGATCCCTTCGTCGACCAACGTCTTCATGGCTGTACGCACGGTCAGACAGTTACACCTGTGCGAAGCAGCCAGCTGACGCTCGGGAGGCAACTTGGCGCCTGCCGGATACCGGCTTATGAGACGCCGAATCTCGGCCTCAATCTCCTTGTGCTTGGCTTTTTTCATGTCCGATAAAGTACGCTGGGCAGCTTAAAGACGCATTTTTAGCAAAGTGCTCGTAATTGGGATAGTCAATCACGCATAAGACCGAAATAGAGTTAAATATCCTAAAATTGATATTATACTTAACAGTTTCATCTAACGCATTTTATAAAACAACGTTAGGTTAACTCTAACGAGGCCATTGCAACTTGAATCGAGTGCTTCATTCATCGCAGTCCGGCTCACCATCTCGTGCTCAAATTGCTCAAGGTGATGTTCCCATTAAACCCCTACCCAGACGACAGACTCATGAAAGCATCCAAAACGTCCCGTTTTTTCTCCATGACCAGTCCAGCATCACACCTCCGCGGTTCCAAAAGAGCCGTCCTCGCCGCCACGCTCCTGGCCGCTCTTGCTTCGATCAACGCCCACGCGACGACCTACACGTTTAACGGATCGATCAGCTCGGACTGGGCTGTCGCCGGTAACTGGACGGGCAGTATTGCCCCCACGGGGAACGCGTTCACCGGCCGCCGCATCAACATCAATGGCGGCAGTTTGGTCTATTCCGCAGCCCAAGAAACGACCGTCTACAACAATACGACCGATCGTGCGTTTGTGATCACCACCGGATCGCTGACGTTTTCCGGAGGCAGTTTCACGTCCAATAACACCAACACGACACTCACCGAGGATGTCTTGGGCAATACTACTGCCGCCGTGAGCACCCTCACGGTCAATGGGGGCAATTACACGACGAAGGACCTCGTGATGAACTTCAGCGGCGGCAACGCCACAACCACGGTTAACGTGCAATCTGGAACGGCCACGATCGCCAATCTCAAGGTAAACGCCCTGACCGGCAGCACCAGCACGGTTAACCTCGACGGAGGCACGTTGGCCGTCGGCACGTTGAACAGCACCGGCACAGGAACCCGCAACATCAACTTCAACGGCGGCACGCTGCGTGTCGACGGTGGCAGCCTGAACGTGAGCGGCTTCACCAATGCCTTCGTCAAAGCGGGCGGCGCCGTGATCGACACCAACGGCAACAACGCCACCCTCACGCAGGACCTCCTCACCGACGTGGTCTCCACCGGCGGCGGCCTGAGTAAATCGGGCACGGGCACCCTCACCCTCTCCGGTGACAACACCTACACGGGCGCCACCACGGTCAACGATGGCACCCTGGCCCTCGGCGCCGCCGATCGCATCGCGGACGGCAGCAGCCTCGTCATGGCGGGCGGCACATTTGCCACGGGCGGTTTCAACGAGACCCTCGGCACCCTCGTCCTCACGGCCACCTCGACCATCGACCTCGGCGACGGCGCCTCCGCCCTCTTGTTCGCCGACAGCAGCGGTGCCACTTGGAGCGACTCGATCAGCCTGAGCTTCGTCAACTTCACCGAGGGCGTGGACAGCATTCGGATCGGCGCGGACGCCAACGGTCTCACCGAAGCCCAGCTCTCGAAGATCACGCTCAACGGTCTCGCCGCTTCGATCAACTCCGAGGGTTACCTGACCGCGATCCCCGAGCCTTCCACCTACGCCATGATCGCCAGCGCGGCGTCTTTGTTTCTCGTCGCGGGATACCGCCGTCGCCCGACCCGCGCCCAATCGTAAGTCGCCTTAGGAAAGCAGCCTCATTCGTCACATCGCCGGCCGCCCCTTGAGGCGGCCGGCCTGGCAACCACCCCTCCGCTCTCACGCGCCAAGTTGCCCGACTTCCCCGCCTCGCCTCCGCTGGAGATCACGCGATTCCAGCGGCGCCCCGGCCTCCCGCTCTTGTTGGCCCCGCGCAATGAAAAGCCCCGCCCCCCAGTCACCCACCCCGGTAAGCATCAAACAGCGGAAGGGCTTCGCGTTGCTGATCACGATCACGCTGCTGGCGTTTCTCGTGTTGCTTCTCGTCTCGCTCGCCGCGCTCACGCGGGTCGAGACACAGGTCGCCAGTAACAATCAGCAAATCGCCCAAGCCCGCCAGAATGCCCTCATGGCGCTCAACCTGGCGCTGGGCCAGTTGCAGAAATATACCGGACCCGATCAACGCGTAACCGCGCCCGCCGATATCAAAGTCCCGGGGTCGGTGACCATCATCCCGACCGATACGGGTGAGCAGGTGGCTACCGCACTTAACAGCTACTGGCGAGGCTCTCGCAATCGTCGTTGGACCGGCGCGTGGAAGAACGTCAACCCGACGACCTACGACCCCGACAATGCCCCCGCCTACAACCCGGTGCCCGGACTTCAAAGCTGGCTCGTAAGCGGCAACGAGAACACGCCGGATCCCGCCGACCCGCTCGCTCCGAATGCCGATGATCGGTTCTTGTTCAAACCCTCCGACATTGTCACCGGCCTCACTCCCTCGAGCACACCGAATGACGAAATCATGGATGCAAACGGCAGGCCGCACCGTTTGCTGGTAAAGGCCAGCGCAGGTGTAACCAATGCCTCGTCCTTGGACCGCGCCGTGACCGCACCGCAAGTCCCGATCATGGCGGCCAATGTTCCAGGTCAGGGCTCCGCGCCTGTCCCCGTCGGCCACTATGCCTGGTGGGTCGGCGACGAAGGAGTGAAAGCCCGCGCCAACCTCATTGATCCCTACGCGGGCGAGACCTCCGCAGAGGCTATTCATCGGCGCCGCCAGACCGCCCAGCGCCCCGCCATCGAAGCCATGACCGCCGCGCTCGCCAACACGTACCCCGCCAATGACGAGCGCATTCCCAATGTCGCCACGGCGTCCCAGTTCAGCTTTATCGACACCGATCCCGCTTATCGGACGGAGATCAAAGATCGGTTCCACGATCTTTCCACCTGTTCGCGCGGCGTTCTCGCCGACGTGAAAAACGGTGGCCTCAAGCGTGACCTCACCTACGTCCTCAGCCGCCCTGATCTCAACGCGTTTCGCACCGCGCTCACCACGGTCTCCGCCGACGCGCCGCCCTACAACGTCGCTCCGCTGGGCACGAGTAACCCGGTATTCTCGACGATCGCCACACCTTACGCGGCCTATCCGACGATGCCCGCGAACCCGAATAACACCAGTTACGGCGGACCACTCGGGATCTTCCCCTTTGGTCCCACTTGGGAACAGGTGTGGTCGTTCTACAACCTGGGCAACGTCTCCCCGCTGGGGATCTACGATGCATCCGGCGTGGCGCAATCAAGACAGCAAACGGAAACCCAGCATGGGCTCTATCCCATCATCATTCAGGCAAAAGCATTCTATCGCCTGCGCGTCATCGGAAATCAGGTCTGGCTAAGCGTCAGCCCCGTGGCGGTTCTGGCCAACCCCTACAACGTGCCGCTCTCCGGCAGTTTTATTCTACAGCTAAGAAACAATCCACAGATCCGGGCCGGAACCCCCGCAGATCCCGACAACCCTCTGGCCAGCGAGTTCACGAACTATGGCTCGATCAGCAGAAACGCCGGCCTTTATGACATCCGCCTCGTTATCCAGGCCGACGGAATCCCGCCTGGTCGCGCGCAGGTTTTCTCGATCGATCCCAATCACACCGAATCAGAAATCACCATCCCCTCCGTCACCGACAGGCGACGCGTTCGCATGGTAAGCGGTTTCCATCCGGAGACGTTCGTTACGTTTAACACCGCAAAAATCATTCCGACCCCGACCGCCCCGCCCGCCACGCCTCGCACCCACGCCGTGCTGTGGAGTGGCGGTTCCCTTCAGGCGATGTTGTTCGGGGATGATCAAAGTCTCACCGATCCCTATATCGTTTCGAATCGGATCACGACCACCGTCGCGATCTCCCCTACCGGGGAAACGGGCGGCTTCCTCGTTTATCCGGTGACCACCGGTGGCTCGCGCCAAGGCGGCGGAGTGGCGTTCTCCTACTTCGACGCCTTCTTCCCTCGGCTTCAGCACGCGATTCACTATCAGGCGAACTATCGCGGGCTCAGAGTGGATTACACCGGGGCCTCCGCACACAACTCGCATCCGAATCCGTTGGCGCGCGGTTATTATTATCTGGGCAACACCGTGGTGGATTCCTCCGCCCCCGACCCGCAACCGAATCCCTTTCTCGCGGCCAACCTGCTCCCCGATACCGATGACACCTTCATCCGCTGGGGCGTGGTGAACAGCGGCGGAGGCTCCACCTTCACCGTCACGCCTTCCGAAATCGGCGGTGAGCCCAGTCGAACGGGTTTCATCAATCTGCTTTACGACCTCCCGCTCCCCGGCCGGGCGATCACATCGATCGCACAACTCCAGCACTTCAACGCCGCGGGCCACTACAATCCCAACTTCGACGCCACTCCCGGGAATGACCGGTGGACCACCATGGTTCATCAATTCCAAACCAATTACCCGATCGGCAATTCGTATCCCAACCCCCGCACCCGTCGCGATCGGGTTCTGGACTGGCAATCCCAGTATTCCTACACGTTCGACGGATCCTACCTCTGGAACGATATCTTCTGGGACCGATTCCATTTCTCCTCCTTTCCTCAAACAGGTTCGTTCGATTTTTCGGCAGAGAACTTGATCAACTCGCGCTACCGTCCTTTCCGCGATCAGACCATGACCGCGTGGAACAATCCGGCCGCCTACCGGGGCCTTTATCTCACCGCCGAAAATCTCCTCGTCCAAGGCGCGTTCAATATCAACTCCACTTCCGTCGAGGCATGGAAGGCTGTCTTCTCCAGCCTGCGGGACGTGCCCGTCTCTACCAATGCCGACGCGGCCGACCTCAACGCACCGTTTTCCCGAATCCTCAACCCCGACCCCATCGGCCGCGTCACCGATGCAATGACCGGTCTCAGCGCGAATGCGTGGCAGGGTTTCCGCAATCTCACCCAGACCGAAGTTCAGCGGCTCTCCGAAGAGATGGTGCTCCAAGTCCGTCTTCGCGGCCCCTTCCTCTCGATGGCCGAATTCGTCAACCGTCGACTGGCTCCCGGACGGGCGACAAGCGCATCCGCCAATCTTGATCCTTTCGGTTTCGGGCTGCGCGGAGCACTTCAGGCAGCGATCGATAAGGTCTTCAACCTGGCGAGCGACGTGACCAGCGCTCCCTTCAACGAGCAGAGCCAGGAGAACAGCCCCCACGGACCCCAACTCGCCGACGCCGATTATCGGATGTCGACGCGCATCGCCGGATTCCCCGGATATCTTTTGCAGGCCGATCTGCTTTCCCCGCTCGCACCCAATCTTGCCGCCCGGTCGGACACGTTCACCATCCGCACCTACGGCGATGCCGTGAACCCGGCCACGTCCGCCGTCGAAGGGCGTGCGTGGTGCGAAGCCGTCGTCCAACGCACGCCCGATTACGTCCTGCCCGGAGCCCAAGGAGGCAATGAGCCGGGGGACGTCGCCACGGGAACCAACGCCACGTTCGGCCGCCGCTACCAAGTTGTCAGCTTCCGCTGGCTCAGTCCCGAAGACATATGATCATCACCTCTCTCTTCCGTGGCAGGCCGAGGCCGCCGGGCCGGCGGCTCCGCATCTTTTCGCTCGTGACAGGATTCACCGTGCTCACCTGTTTGCACGGCGCCGCTCAACCCGAAGCCCCACGCCCGCCCGCGAAACTTCGATTTCTCTTTCTCGACGAAACCGCGGGGGCTTACTCCCTCAAGGTAAACGAAAGCTTCAAGCAGATCATCTCGGCTCCCTACACGATCAGCTCCCCGATCGTTCCCACCGGCTCGGATCGCCTCGATATCTACAAGACCAACCCGGTCCCGGATCCGATAACGGGAAAAAATAAGCGCGTCAAAGTCGCCAGCATAACCCCGCCCACCAACACAACCTCCGCGCTGGTTATCCTTACTCCCCGTCGGGTGGCGGTCGACTCCGACGCCGCGCCTGTTTACGACGTCGAATTTATCGATAGCGATCCCCAAGCCTACCCGATCGGCACACTTCGCGTTTTGAATCGCGGCACCGCCGCCATGGCCGCGCAAATCGGCTCTGAAAACCTCATCGCCGAACCGGGAGCGACCAAAATCATCAAGCCTTCGACCGACACCCATTTCCGCCTGCGCACCAAGGTCGCCACACAAACCCCCGGTGGATGGAAGCTGCTCGACAACAACGTCACCATCTTGAAGGCGAACAATCGGCTCACCGGCGTGCTGCTCTTCTCGCCCTCCGGCATGCGGCACATCTACGACGAATCCACGATTTACGACCGCGGCGCTCCACCCCCCGGTCATGTGTGGCTGATGTATTCCGACCCACCCTGAGCGCGTTGCGCTCCCCGGCCGCCCCCCGGGCCTGCCTCCGCTTTCTCGCGTTCTGAAGCAATCACGGGCTTCAGCCCTAACCCCAAAAATGAATACAATAAAATCCCCCCACTGGGGCGTGCGCATACCTCACGTCCGCCTGATGCTGGCGCCCGCCCTCGCCGCCTTGGCCGCCCTCCCGGGCCAGGCGCAACAGACCGCCACCGCCACCGTCAATGCAAGCACGGTCATCCGCGACATCCCCGCCGGCCTCAACAGCGCCTGCTTCCAGGGAAAATTCTGGGAGTCGCTCAACCCCAACTACCGCGACGGCCTGATCGAGACGCGCATCGGTCTGGTGCGCATGGGAGCCTATCCCATCGACGGCGGCACCACCGGCTCCGTCGAGCAAACCGACATCAAGGTCGCACAGATCATCAACGCCGGCGCCGCGCCGTTTTTCATCCAGCAGATCGAGTCGGATACCGCCAATGACACGTATAAGAACGCGCTTCTTCGCCTCGACGGCACCGTCTACCCGACAGGCGACCCCACACCCATCAACCAACGCGTGGCGACCAACATGACGTATTTGGTAAATCGATACAAATCCGCCCCCTTCAACCTCCAGACCCAGTATTGGGAGGTCGGCAACGAGCCTGACATCGCGATCAACTATCAGGTCTCCTCCACCGACGAATACAATGCGTTCTTCACAAACGTGCATAACCGGCTCGAGAGCTCCGGCGTGCGCGACAACGTCCTGCTTGCCGGTCCCACGGTCAGCTACGACTACGGTTTCGGCGGTTTTAAGGATGCGCTGATGCAGGATTTTCTTACCGACTGCCGTGACATGGTGGATTTGGTCACTCGTCACATCTACGCCGAAATCGCCGCGTGGGAGACCGGCCCCAACACGCCCTACAACCTGCTCAATGCCCCCTATGAAACGTCGGCGTTCAACAGCGCGCAAACCGGCAGTCGCGGCGAAGGCGCATTGCTCGACCAGATGGAGACCCGGGGCGTCCCCGCTTCGGTCGGCACGGGCGTGACCGAGATGAATGTCGGCTCCTCGGTCTTTCAGTTCCACATCGCCCAGGGACTGTGGCTCCTCCTCTCCAACCACTACTCGCTCTATAATCCCCGCAGCCAGGTCAACGCGGGTTTCCAGTTCGACAAATACGCCGATGGCCAACCGGGCGGCACCCTCGGCTTCTACGACGGCGCCCGAAATCGCAGCTTCGCCTACTGGGCCGCCTACATTCAAGGCGTGCTCACCGGCGATCAGGTGATCGCGCAGACCAGCAGCAACTCCCATCTCGTTGTCACCGGCTCGAAAGACGACCGTTACATCTACGTGCGAGTGATGAACCGTCACCACACCGATTCCATCTCGACGACGATAACGTTAAACAATTCCGGCGGCGTGGGCGCGCCGACCATGTTTACCTTTTCCGAGACACAGAACCCGCTCACGGGCACGACCACCGCGTATGGCACCACGTTCACCCGGTCGTTCGCTCCGATGACCGCAACCGTCTTCCGCTATCCTCGCAACAGCGCGCCCCCGATTGTTCCGCCTCCGGCTCCGCCCACAACCACCCATCTGACGACGAGCTTCGACTCTACGCCCGCCAACATGCAGACCTATCAAGTCGGCTTCACCCCGGTCGTCGCCGGCAGCCGCTTGCAACTCACCTCCACGGCGGTCAATTCACGCGCCGCCGTGATTTTTAACGGCCAGCCGCTCACCGCCTCGCGCAACCGTGCCCAGATCCGCTTCGGCTTCCGGGCCTCCGACAGCAACGGCGAAGGTTTCGTCTTCGGCGCCTACTCCGCAAATCCCGGCTCGGTCGGCAACGCCGGTCAGGCGCTCGGTTATCAGGGGCAGAATCATCGCCTCTGGGGCGTGAAGATGGACAACAATCCCGACCAGATCGCCATCGTCGCCACGACCGTCAACTCGATCGTCGACGGCTGGGCCACCAAGGCCATTCAACCCTACGGCGGGCAGGACCGGTTTATGGTCATTGATTATGATGGCGGCGCCGGAACTGTGCGCGCCCGTCTCTATCAGGGCACCACCGATGCAGGAACGTTGTTGGCCGACCTCACCAACAAACTGGGCAATCCCGCCACCCTGCCGGCCGGCACCGTCTTCGGCTTCACCGCCGCCACCACCGCCACCGTCCAACCGATCTACATCAACGATCTCACCATCCGCGCCGACAACGGCGGCGGCACGTTCGTGCTCGGGCAGGAAGTCATCGTCGACAACCCGGCCGCTGTTCGCACCGGCACGTGGGTGCTCAACCAAAACATGACCTCCGGATTCTACGGCACGACCTACGATCATGACGGGGACACCAACAAGGGCTCTTGCACCGCCACCTACACACCGTCACTCTCCGGCACCGGCTACCGTGATGTCTATGTGCGTTACTGCGGCGGCTCCAACCGCGCCAGCAACGCCCGCTACACCGTTCATCATGCGGGCGGCATCGCCCCCATCCTCGTGAACCAGCGCGTTGACAGCGGCACCTGGGTGAAGATCGGCACGTGGAACTTCAACAACGGCTCCGGCGGCTACGTCGTCCTCGACAACGGCTCCACCGACGGTTTCGTCATCGCCGACGCCGTCCGCTTCGTGAGCGTCTCCGGCCCCCCGGATGGTTTTGTCCTCGGCACCGAGGTCATCGTCGACAACCCCGCCGCCGTTCGCACCGGCACGTGGGTGCTCAATCAAAACATGACCTCCGGATTCTACGGCACCACCTACGACCACGATGGCAACACCAACAAGGGGTCTTGCACCGCGACTTATACGCCGACGCTCACCGGCACGGGATACCGGGATGTCTACGTGCGTTATTGCGGCGGCTCCAACCGAGCCAGCAACGCCCGCTACACCGCCCATCATGCGAGCGGCACCGCACCCACCGTCCTAGTAAACCAACGCGTCGGCAGCGGCACGTGGGTGAAGATCGGCACGTGGAACTTCAACAACGGCACCGGCGGTTCCGTTGTGCTGAGCAACACCAGCACCGACGGCGTCGTCATCGCGGATGCCGTTCGTTTCGTGAACGTCGCCGCACCTTAACCGCGCGCCCACTCCACCAAGGCGGCCCAGACCACGAGTCGCCGTTTTTTTGACTCACCCCGGCCTCCGCACCCCCTTGCACCGCGGCAGGCCGACCCGGCTCACGCTTTCTTTTTCCGAAGCATCCCTGCTTCGGATTAGCCCAACCATGAATACAATAAACCACCCCACTCCGGACACGCGCGCACCGCGCCTGCGTCTGTTGTCAGCGTTCCTCCTAGCGGCCGTTGCGTCCGCTTTGCCCGGACAGGCGCAAACCCAGTCCATCACCGTCAACGGCTCCAGCGTTGTCCGTCAGGTGCCCGCCGGTCTCGGCGGCGTCTGCATCGCCGACGATTTCTGGAACTCCGTCAGCCCGAACTACCGCGACAATCTCGTCCGCGCCAAAATCGGCCTTGTTCGCATCACCGGTTTTCCGCGCGACACGACGGATCCAACGAAACTGGGAACGGTCGAGGCGTTGGATCGCAAGGTCGCCCAGATCATCAACGCCGGCGCCACCCCTCTTTTTATTCAGTGTATCGAAGGGGAGTCGTCCAACTCGCTCTTCAAAGGCGCGCTGCTCCAGCTCAACGGCACGCCCTATCCGTCCAACAGCACGGCCACGATGAAACAGCGCGTCGCGACCAATATGACGTATCTGGTCAACCGATACCGATCCGCCCCCTACAACCTGACCACGCAGTATTGGGAGGTCGGCAACGAGCCGGACATCGAGATCAACTACAAGGTCGCGAACACCCAGGAGTATATCGACTTCTTCCAGACCGTGCATAACCAGCTCGTCGCATCCGGCGTGCGCAACTATGTGCAACTCGCAGGTCCGGTCGTCAGCTGGGATTACGGCTTCGGCGACTTCCGCGACACGATCATGCAGGACTTCCTCGCCGACTGCGCCGATCAGGTCGACATCGTTACGCGGCACACCTACGCGCTGATCTACTCGTGGGAAAATCTGACCTACAATACCTACAACCTGCTCAACGCCCCGGCCGAGACCCTGCACTTCAATGCCGCCCAATCGAGCAGCCGAGGCGAGGGCGCGTTGCTCAGCCTGATGCAGACCAACGGAGTCGACACCAGCGTTGGCACTGGCGTGACCGAGATGAACCTCTTCCACAACGTAAACAACGCCAATGGATACCGATTCACCATCACGCAGGGCCTGTGGTTTCTTCTCACCGATCACTACTCGCTCTACAATCCGCGCAGCCAGGTGACCACCGGCTTCCAGTTCGACAAATATTCCGACGGCACCGGCGGCGGCTACCTCGGCTTTTTCGACGGTTCCAAAAATCCCAGCTTCGCCTATTGGGCCGCCTACATCCACGGCGTGCTCACCGGAAACGAGGTGCTCGCCCAAAGCAGCAGCAACTCCCACCTCGTGGTGACCGCCACCCGCGACCCGAGTTACATCTACGTGCAGGTTTTGAACCGCAGCGACACCACGTCGTTTCCGGCCACGATCACCCTGAACAACTCCGGCGGCGTCGGCGCGCCGACCGAG
This sequence comes from Opitutaceae bacterium, assembly GCA_024711005.1. Lineage (GTDB taxonomy): Bacteria > Verrucomicrobiota > Verrucomicrobiia > Opitutales > Opitutaceae > Rariglobus. Next base: position 22,256 of record JANJTQ010000100.1, read on the forward strand.
TTCACGCTCTCCGCCACGCAGAACCCGCTCACCGGCACGGCCACTTCGCACGGGACCACGTTCACGCAAACCTTTGCTCCGCTGACCGCGAAAGTGTTCCGGTTCCCCCGCAACAACGCGCCCACGCCCCCGACGCCTCCGGCTCCGCCCACCACCACACACTTCACGACGAGCTTCGATTCGGTCCCGACCGGCATGCAAACCTACGCGGTCGGTTACACCCCCGTCGTGGCGTCGAGCCGCCTGCAACTCACCTCGACCGTCGCCAACATGCGGTCCGCGGTCGTGTTCAACGGCCAGCCGCTCCCCGCCGCCCGCACCCGCGCGCAGGTTCGCTTCGGTTTCCAGGTCGTTCATCCCAACGCCGAAGGCTTCGTGTTCGGCGCCTATTCCGCCAGCCCGGGCGCCGTCGGCGGCGCGGGCCAGTCGCTCGGTTATTACGGACAGAATAACCGGCTCTGGGGCGTCAAGATCGACAACAACCCCGACCAGGTCTCCGTGATCGCCAATCCCACCGACGCCACGGTCGATGGTTGGTCCACCCAACCGATCGCGCCCTACAACGGCACGGATATGTTCATGGTGATCGACTATGACGGTGCCGCCGGAACCGTGCGCGCCCGCATGTATCAAGGCACCAGCGAGGCAGGCACGCTCCGTGCGGATGTCACCAATCGCGTCGGCGTTCCCTCCTCGTTGCCCGCAGGCACCGTCTTCGGCTTCACCGGCGCCACCGCCGGCTACACCCAGACCACCTACATCTACGATCTCACCGTTCGCGCCGACAACGGCAGCGGCGGCACCTTCGTGGTCGGCCAGGAGGTCATCGTCGACAACCCGGCGGCCGTCCACGCGGGCACGTGGGTGCTCAACCAGAACATGACACCGGGCTTCTACGGCTCCACCTACGATCATGATGGCAACGTCAATAAAGGAACCTGCACCGCCACCTACACGCCCTCCCTCGTCGGCACCGGCTACCGCGATGTCTACGTACGTTTCTGCAGCGGCTCCAACCGCGCCAGCAACGCCCGCTATATCGTCAACCATGCCGGCGGTGCGCAGACGGTCCTCCAAAGCCAACGCACCGGCGGCGGTACCTGGGTCAAAATCGGAACCTGGACCTTTAACCATGGCACCGGTGGTTCCGTGGTCCTCGACAACACGAGCACTGACGGCTTCGTCATAGCCGATGCCATCCGCTTCGTGAACGTCGCCGCACCTTAAGCTCCCGCTTCCCACGTCGGATTCAAGCGGTCGTCCTTCGCGGGACGGCCGCTTCTTTTTTGCGCCGTCTCGATTGCGAAGCAGCTACCCCGACGCGCTCGCAAGCCCGCGAACCCGACGGATCGACGACCCGTCATGCCATGTGCCCGGCACAAACAGCGTATGCGGCAACGCCTGCAAACCGAGCTCGCCCCCGCTCAGTTGCGTCGCGAGCACATTCACCGCCTCGCGACCGACCGCGTCTTCATGCAGCCTGATCCCCGAAATCGGACTATCGGGTGCGTAAACATTCAACGACACCACGCCGATCTCCCGTGCATTCACATCCGGACTCTGGCGCACCCAATCGTAACGACCTTCCTCGTCGCAGATCACCGCATCCGGGCGCTCCTCCGCGATCCATTGATGGAAACGCGACAAACCTTCGCCCGGATCCACGAAAAACATCAGCCGGTCGCGCTCCGCTCCAGGCAGACCCACGTACGCCTGATACGCCGACACCTGACGATGCCACGCCCGCTCGTGAAAGCCGCGATTGATCACCAAACCCAGGCGTTTGTAGCCCGCATGCTTAAGCTTCCGCAGCGCAAGAAACGTCGCCCCGTAATGGTCGAATTGCACTCGGTGCAGCCCTCGGTTGATCAACGAACTGCCCAACAGCACCACGGCGAACTTATCCCACTCCAGCCAGTAGCGCGGATGGGCGCCGCTGGAATTGGGTCCGAGGAGCACGCCGCGGATGCCGCGCGAACCCAACACCCGGCTCATCCCGCGCCCGGTGAGCCCCTGCTCCCACGGGTGAAAGACCTCGAGCTTGTAGCCCAACCGATCCGCCCGCTCTTTTGCCCCCTCGATCATGAGACGATCCGCACTCATGAAATGCGTCCTCACAAACGCGATGGTTTCCCGGTAGCTCGGACGCATCGATCGTCGTAACGAAGCCATCACGTGGCTCACCGTCGGATCGCAACGATAGCCGATCTCTTCGGCGACTTTGATGATCCGTTCGCGCAGTTCGTCACCAACCCCTTTCTTGCCCCGCAATGCTCGTGAAACAGTCATCAGCGAAACGTTCAGACGACGCGCGATGACCCCAAGGCTCGGATGGGAAGGCGACATGGTGGGTGCCGTAACCCTCGGAAGCTTGCCCGCGGCGAGTCAACATGTTTGCCGCCTTCTCAAGGCTCTCCGCAGCCCCGTGTCGTCATACGGCACAACCGTATCAGGTAAACAACTACTCGTCGTCCGGTTTTTTTCCGTCGGGAAAATCTCCATCCCGCAAAAACGAAAAATTCCGCATAATTATAATTTTCTGATGCACAGAGGGATGTTACATACACGCCGTGTTTACCACTCCCCTCCTGCGTCGTCGGTTTCCAGGCACGGCCTTGCTGATCGCCTCCTTGCTGGTTTCACCCGTCATCGTCCATGCGGTGCCACCCGCCGATGTCGCCCTCGCGGTCGTCTACGATACCTCCGGCAGCATGCGGTCTTCCATCCGCACCGAGGACGGACGCTCCGCCCCCAAGCATGTGATCGCCAAGCGTGCCTTCGGGCTCGTGATCGACCGCCTCGAGCGCTTCACCCAACCCGCCGCCGATCAACCCGCCAAACGCCTCGACCTCGGCATTGTGGTCTTCGACGGCTCCCGGACAAAGGAAGCCCTTCCCCTGAAGCCGTTGGACGGCGCCGCGGCCCGTAATTGGCTCGCCACGCTTCCTCGCCCCGACAGTGCCACGCCGCTGGGCGATGCCATGACGATGGCCGGGCGCACCCTGCTCGCCACTCCCGCCGCCAGTAAACACCTCCTTGTTTTGACCGACGGCGAAAACACCGCCGGCACGACCCCGATCGCCGCGCTCACCTCCTTGCAGAAACAAAGCCAGGGGCAGGACCAAACGATCTTCGTTCACGTGCTGGCCTTGGACATCTCCCCGTCCGTGTTCGCATCCCTGCAAAAGGCCGGGGCCACGCTCATCGGCGCATCCGATGAAAAACAGCTGCAAAGCCAGCTCGATTTTATTCTCGAAACGCAGATTCTCGTCGAAGCGCCGTAACGTTGCCGACGCCCCCGCACCACGCCACTCACAACCCATACCCAACACCCATCATGTTCCGCGCTCTCAAACGTCTCTTCATCTGGCTCGGTCTCGCCGCCGAAAAAGCCACCGAAACCGATGCCATCAACCAGGCCGTGGTCGAACGCGGCATCCGCGACGCCAAGGCCAAGGCCGACAAGGCTCACTACGCCAACGGCCAGCTCGCCGGGCAGATCGCCCTCCTCAAAGACCAGATCAAGCGTCAGGAACGCCAGCGCCAGGAAACCCAGAGTTTCCTCCAAGCCGCCGCCGCCGCCAACGACGAGGCCAACGGCATCCATTACGCCGAGGAACTCGCCGCGCTGGACACGGATCTCGCCGATAACAAGGCCCAGCTCACCAGCCTCGAGGAACTCTATCAGCAGAACACCCAGATCATCGCCAACAGCCTCCGCGAAATTCAGAAATTCCAACGCGAGTTCGAGACCGTGAAGGTCAAGGTCGCCGTCGGTCGCAACCTAGAACACCTCGCCGGCCTCATGAAAGGCTCCATCGGCGAACTCCAGGGCATGATGGGCGACGAGATGGGCCAGTCCATGCAACAACTCCGCCAGGCCGCCGCCGGCGGCGAAGGCCAAATGCGCGCCACCCTCGATCTCGCCAAGGAAATGGGTTCGTCCCTCCAGCGCCAGCAGGAGATGAAACGCGCCCGCGGCTCCCAGCTTTTCAAGGAATACCAGCAGAAGATGGGCATGACCCAGCCCCAGGCGACCACGCCCCAGGCCGAGGCCCCCGCCCGTCAAAAAATCGCAGAAAGCTGATCCGCCCTCCGCCCTCCGCGCTCGTTCTCGTTCTCGTTCTCGTTCTCGTTCTTCGTTCTCTTACTCGTTCTCGTTCCCCCGCTCCTCACTGACGAAAGAGAACGAGAACGAAGAACGAGTAAGAGAACGATAACCCACCAAGCAACATCCCCGCCATCCGCCCCCCATCCCTCCTCCCATGACTCGTCGCGGCAAATTCGTTCTGACCGTTCTCATTCTCGGCATCGCCGGCCTCGGCGCAGCCAAGTGGTGGGACAAGCTCAACCCGTCGGCCACACCGACGCCCGCGACCGCCGCCGCATCCGGCGCCGCCAACGCTTCGGCCGCCGCCACCACCATCGACGAGGCCGAGTTCATCGCTCCGCTCACCGCCTGCCCGCTCCTGCCTCCCCCCGCAGCCTACGTCCTGAAAGATAACACCGTTGACCTCGAACTGAGCGAATACGCGGGCTACGCCGGCATCATTGTCGCCAACGGCGGACTCGAACCGTCCGAGAATTCCTACTTCTACAAAAAGCACGGCTTCAAGGTGCGCATCACCCTCAGCGAGGAGGAAAGCTGGCCCGCCCTTAACACCGGTCGCATCGCCGCCTCCGCCACCACGGTCGATGTCATCACCGCCCATTGCCGCAACTTCGCCGTGACTTCACCCGTCCAGATCGGTTTCTCCCGCGGCGCCGACGGCCTCGTCGTCCGCAAGGAGATCCGTCGCGTCAACGACCTCAAGGGCAAGACGCTCGTCACCGCCCAGTTCACCGAAGCCGACTTCTTTATCCGCTACCTCACGCAGGAAGCCGGCATCGGCGTCAACCTGCTCAAATCCCCCACCGACCGCCCCGCCTCCGACCAGGTCAACCTGCTCTTCGCCGCCGACGCCTTCGCCGCCGGCGACCTCTTCCTCAAAGACCTCACGGAGGGCGGCAAACTCCTCGCCGGTTGCATCACGTGGGCGCCCAAAACCACCGAGGTCGTCGATGCCAGCAACGGCGCCGCCACCCTGCTCACGACCAATAAGAATCTCCTGATCGTCGCCGACATCCTGGTCGTCAACAAAGGCTTCGCCCAAGCCAACCCCAAGATCGTCGCCGGCCTGGTCGACGGCACCCTCGAGGGCAACCGCCTCGTTCGTGACCAGCCCGCCGCACATCTCGACACCATTGCCCGCGCCTTCAAGTGGTCGCGCGACGACGTTCGCGACGAGCTCACCAAGGTCCACTTGTCCAACC
>JANJTQ010000108.1 GCA_024711005.1 Opitutaceae bacterium
AGGAGATCGTCGCCGGAGCCTGGGGTCACGCCGCCTTGGTCGGGCAGGTAACCTACGCCCGTGCCGAAGATGTAGCGGGAGTCCTCCCACCTACCGAACTTGCCCTTCACGCCCACGTTGGCCCAAGCCGCGATGTTATTATTGTCGCCATTGCCCGCCGACGTGGCGGCGGTGACGCGCTCGGGGTTGGTCAAGGCGGCACCCCAGAAGAAGGGACCTTCTTTGCCTTCCGCAAACACGCCGAGGCGGTAACCGCCCGCTCCGAGGCGATTGCCATTTGCAGGTTCGACAAAATATCGGGTGGCACCCGAACGCTCGATGGCTTTCAGCGAGCCGCTGGACACGGTGGCTTCTTCATAACCCAGGTTGACTTTCCTCAGGCCGAAATGGAGCGCGAGGTCCTCGGATGGTTTGAGTTGGATAAAGGCCGCGTCGAAGGACGTAGACGCGAAGTCGTAGACGACTTGCACCGAGGCGTTCGTGGCGACGTCGGCCTTGAGCGACACGTAGGCGCGGCGAATAAAGAAATGGCTGAGTCTGGAGGGATCCTGGGCGTCATCGATGTCGGTCGAGAGGGCGTCGTATTGGACTTGGAGGCGGCCGCCGAGACTGAGCTTGGTGGTGGATTTGCCTCCGATAACGACGGACAACGGCGAGGCTTTCTTATCCGCCTCGGCCGTGATCTGTTCGGCCTCGGCGGCGGTCAACACGCCCTTGCGGACGAGCGCGTCGAGGATGGCTTGTCCGTCCTGCGCTTGCGCGGGGAGGGTGGCACCGGCGGTCAAGGCCAGCAGCGCCAGAATAGCGGCACAGCCTGTCCTATGCGGACGGCTGGCGTGAGTGTTGGGTTGGAGTTTCATGGGGGGAAAACGACGAGAGGGGTGGCGTGAAATTTCAGACGGCGACGGGCTCAAGGCGGACGTGGGTGTCGTAGAAACTCACGCTGCCGCCGACGGGGTCGAAGAAACAGGTGTTCTTCAATGTCGGGTCAACCCACATGGATGCGTTGGCGTGAATGCCGGCCTGCCGGCGGACTTCGCCTTTGATGAGTTCGCCATCGATGGTGATGTCGCCGGCGCCGGTCGCCCAGTGGCCGAAACCGAGGGCGAAGCTGATGACGCCGGGGCGCATCGTTTGCGTGAACTGCACCTTTCCGACCATGGGCTTGTTGTGATCGGGGCCGATGTCCCAGTTGCCGGTCGGGTTGGTGGCGCTGACGATTTTCACCGACTGGCCGTTGGCGAGGCCGAGGCGGGTGGCGTCGGAGGGATTAATCAAAATGCCGTTTTCGGGCATGAGCGCCGAGAGCCACGGATCGGCGATGGTGCGGGATTTCGTTTGTGAGATCGTGCGATGGGTGATCATCGCGAGGTCGTGGCCGGCGCGAAGTGCGTCGGGTTCGACTCCGTGGTAATCGCGGATCGGAATATGTGTCGCGTAGCCCGGATGTTTCTTTCCGGTGCCACTGTGAATGGTGCCGGCAGTTTTCTCCTGGTAGAGGTTGAGCAAGGCGGCGTAGCGGTTTTTGACGAGACTCTGGCCGGCGGGATAGGCGTCGTCGTGGGCTTGGAAACGTCCGCCGCGGTTGAGCACGGTGACGACACTCGGGAAGAGATCGTCGCCCACGACAGCGCGCCAGCGGGCTTCATTGAAGACGGACGGCGGCAGGTGGCGGCGGGCGCGGCGGAACAGGTCGAGCTCGCGTTCGTTGGCGGCGGGCTGTTTGTCGGAACCGTCGGGTTTCTCGCCGAAAGCGAGATTGGCAACGCCGCGCAAGTAGTAGTCGTCGGGATGCGAAAGTGCCTGGCCGGGGCCAAACCCGTCGGGACCGAAGCCGGGAAGTTTCAGGTATTCGGCGAAACCGAGCAGCATGGCTTCGAGCGAGAGCGGCATGGTCTGGCCGAAGACGGTGACTTCCTCGGGGATGGGCGCGGCCACGGGCTGCCGGATCGGCTGGACCTTTTGCGGCATGTTGGGATGCGTGCCTTGGAACTCCCAGCGTTCGAGGAAGGAGAGGTCGGGGAAGATGTAGTCGGCATACATCGAGGTGCTGCCGACGATGACGTCGTTGGCGACGAAGAGCGGGACCTTGGTGGTGTCGCGAAGGATTTCGATGTTGGTGTGGCCGGCCGGCAACGAGTAGGTCGGCGCGCCCATGTAGAGGAAGTATGCCTTTATCGGATACGGATAGGCGTCGCCCATCGACGGGATGACCTCCTCGTAGACATCGCTGGCCAGAGGATACCAATTCCGCCTGGCGGGATAACCGGCGAAAAGGGAGGTCTTCTCGTAATCGACGCCGTGACGGATGTTGCTGAGGCCGAAGGAGGCGGGCTTGCCGGGGTGGGGATCGAGCGGGAGCTTTTTACCCTTCGATCCGGAGATGTCGTAAGTGGTGCCTTTGATCATGCCGCCCCGGTGGTCGAAGTTGCCGAGGAGCATGTTGAGGCTCATCCACGCGAGCACGTTGTAGAATCCGTTTGTGTGCTGGGCGGGGCCGCGGTGGATATCGACGGCGCCGCGTTTGCCGGCGCGGGCGAGTTCGCGGACGACGACGATGACGTCGCGTTCGTCGATGTCGGCCATCGCGCACCACTCGGCGATGGAGTGGATGGAGGCGGAGTCGCGGAGGATCTGCAGGCCGCTCTTGGCGCGCGTGCCGTTGGGCAACGTGACATCCACGAAGAGATCGCCGGTGACGGGCGAAGCGGTGTCGGTGGGGTCGAAGGCGACGAGCTTTCCGCCGGACTGCACGACGAGGAGTTTTTTATCGTCGGCGGGGGCGAGACCGATATCGGCGGCGCGGATGAACTTCCCGGGGGAACCGTCGGCGCCGAGGGCGACGAGCCAGGTGGCGTTGCACCAGGAGGCTTCGCCGGCGGCGGTGGCGGCGGCTTTGTTGGCGGCGGAGACGAAACCGCGATCGAAGGCATCGTTGTCGAGGATCCAGCGGATCATGGCGAGGGCGACGGGGGCGTCGCTGCCGGGCCGGAGCGGGAGCCATTTCCAGGCTTTGCTGGCGAGTTTGCTGAAGCGCGGGTCGGCGACGGCAATGCGGGTGCGGCCGGAGGCGAGGCCCTCGGTGAGGCGAACGGTGCGGTTGGGCGGGCCGTAGTTGGCCTCGAAGAGATTCGCTCCGACGAAGAGGACGAAGGCGCTGTTTTCGATGTCGGCCTGCCAGTAGAATTTCTGGCCGCCGGAGAATTTCCCGTCGGTCCACTGTTCGCTGATGGCCTTGCAGGTGAAGTAGAGGG
>JANJTQ010000333.1 GCA_024711005.1 Opitutaceae bacterium
TCCGCCGTGATGCGAACCACGATATCCGAGGGGAATTGCTGCATGGCGTGCAAGTAGCGAGCCAGCACATCGCTTTCGCTTCCGCGCGCGCAGGCAATCGCCCGGGTTGCACAATACGCCGCGATCGGGTCATCGGATGCCAAGACCGAGGTGGCGACGACGACCTGGTCCACATTGCGAGCCGCTCGTGCACGCCCGATCACATGGTCGAGCGCCAAACGACCCCCAAGCGGCATGAGGACCTTGCCCGGCAATCGCGAACTTCCCATGCGCGCCTGAATGATGACTGCGGTTCGCATCGAAAAAAAGCGTTTCAGACCAGTGCGCGAACAGCTTTCGCAACACGCGCCACATCCTCATCGGTCAGTAGCGGATACAGTGGCAACGAGAGACAACGCGCGTAGAACTGCTCGGCCACCGGGCACTTCCCGGGAGTGTAACCGTACGTCTGCCGATACCATGGCTGGAGATGCACCGGGATGTATAACACTTGAGATCCCACTCCTTGGTCGCGCAAAGCCTGCATGACTGCGGTGCGCGTGCGGCCGATACGCTCAAAGTCGATTTCCACCGTGTAGAGATGCCAGGATACGTGGTCGCGATCCGCTTCGCGCAGGGTGCCCGGCACGCTCAGCCACTCGAGATCGGCAAACGCGGTGTTGTAGGCTTCAACGATTTCACGACGGCGCGCGATGAATCCATCGAGCTTTGCCAGTTGTGACCGGCCGAGTGCGCATTGCAGGTCGGTGATGCGGTAGTTGTAGCCGAGGTCCTGCATCTCATAGACCCATGGCCCCCGTTCTCCGAGCGGTCCCGTATCGGTGCCGAAGCCCTGAAAACGTCCGCGGTCCCGCTCCACCCCGTGCGAGCGCAGCAGCCGGGCCTGACGAGCGAATTCGTCGTTGTCGGTCACCAACATCCCGCCTTCGCCGGTGGTCAACGTCTTCACCGGATGAAATGAAAACACCGTCATATCAGCCCAAGGATGCCCGCCCAATTTCCATGCACGTCCATCATGAACAAATCCACCCCCGGTGCCATGCGAAGCGTCTTCAATGACGGCCGCGCTACGGCTGCGCGCGAACTCCGCGATGCGCGGCATGTCGGCGGATTGTCCGGCATAGGCCACTGCGACCACCGCCTTCACGTCGTCACTCCAAGTGGAACGCAAGGCCTCCGCGTCGAGGTTGTGCGACACCGGGTGAACGTCGACGAAGTCCGGAATCGCGCCGACATAGGCCGCACAGTTGGCCGATGCCAGAAACGTATTCGGCGAGGTCAGAACACGATCTCCGGGTCCAACGCCGGAGATCCGCATGGCGACATGGAGGGCGGTGGTTGCGTTGCTCATCGCGATCGCGTGACGCGCACCGACATACGCGGAAAACTCGCGTTCGAACGCCTCGACCTCCGGCCCGGATGTCAGGAAATCCGACTTCAGGGCACGAACGACGGCGGCGATGTCGGCATCGTCGATGGACTGCCGCCCGTAAGGCAACAACTCAGACATGGAAGGAGGCGTCGACGTGCTCTTTGATGAGTGCGCGCAATTGCAGCGCATCAAGCCATTGGGTGTTCTCTCCGGAGTTGTAGCGGAAGTCCTCGGCGACGGGTGTCCCATTGTGTTGCTTCGCATAACGCGCCATCAGCGCATCGCGAGACTCCTGATATAGCATAGGAACGATCACGTAGTTTTTCGCGGTCTCCAAGGTGTTGGGCGCATCGCTAGCCGTGATCATTTCCTCGTGAAGCTTTTCGCCCGGGCGAATACCCACGATCCGCTGCTCGGCCTTGGGAGCGATGGCCTCGGCAACTTCGGTGATACGGTAGGAGGGAATTTTCGGGACGTAGATTTCTCCGCCGAGAGAATGCTCCAACGCGTGGATCACCAAATCAACGCCCTCTTCCAACGAGATGTTGAAACGAGTCATGCGCGGATCGGTGATCGGCAGCACGCCCTTGCTACGCTGCTCCATGAAAAACGGGATGACGGAACCGCGCGATCCCATGACATTGCCATAGCGCACCACGGAAAACCGGATGTCGTGTCGTCCGCGGATGTTGTTGGCGGCCGTGAACAGCTTGTCGGAGCAAAGTTTGGTCGCGCCATAAAGATTGATCGGAGCAGCCGCTTTATCGGTGGAAAGCGCCACAACGTTCTTCACCCCCATGTCGATGCAGGCCTCAATCAGGTTCTGCGCGCCAAGGACGTTGGTTTTGATGCATTCGAACGGGTTGTATTCCGCCGTGGGCACCTGCTTGAGCGCCGCGGCATGGATAACGATGTCGATTCCTTCCAAGGAGCGCCGCACGCGGTCGGCGTCCCGGATATCTCCAATGAAGTAACGAAGCTGCGGATACTCCTGAGTGGAAAATTTCTGCGCCATTTCGAACTGCTTCAGCTCGTCGCGAGAGAAAACCACCAAGCGCTTGATCTCAGGGAAGTCCTTAAGAATACGCGCGACAAAGCACTTTCCGAACGACCCGGTGCCACCGGTGAGGAGAATCGATTTTCCGTTCAACATGAGTAAAGGGCGATGGTTACCGGCTATTTAGCGGGAAGAAAAGGATTAGTTACCGCCAACTGCCAAGTGCCTGGTTGTCCATCAGCATTCGGCTCCATCCAGTTTGGACAGCACGTTGCGAAAAACCGCCGCCGTCTGATTGATGTGATGAGTGGAGCGGATGCTCTCCTGAAGTTGAAGGAGCTCAAAACGCTTTTCGGTCCAGTTTTGCCACAAGGCGATCAAGCGGTCGGCTAGCAAAGACGGGGATTGCGGGGGAAACCGCCAGTCGGGAGAAATCGGCAGACTTTCCACAATGCCGGTCTCGGAAACCAATGTCGGTACGCCGGCGAGAATAGCTTCGATCGGAGCCATCCCGAACGTCTCCGCCCGCGAAGGATGAATCGCGAGGGGATAGCGCCTCACGAGCGAGGTGAATTCATCCACTCGGCCCAAGAAACGGAACTGGCTGCGGCGTTTTTTGCCGAGCAACGTTTCAGCTCCTGACGGTGGGCTACCCGTGAAATCACATTCCAACGCCGGAAATCCGGGATGCAGCTGTTCAACCAAGTCCAACGCTTCGATAAAATCAGTGAATCCTTTCCCGGGGGCTTCCGACCCGATGATCAACAAGCGACGGGGAAAAACGGCGCTCTCCGGCAACGGAGGCATAAACTCATCGTCGCAAAAGCCCTCTTCAAACATCGTCGGCGTCTTGGTCGTCCATGCTCGGACAGCGCTGTGGAGTTTTGGTCCGACAGCCATCAAGTGGTCGCACGCGTCACACCTGTATTTGTCGAAGTTGCGCCGATTCATGCGAGAGGTCCGAAGGATCCCAAGCACAGGAATACCTCCCAAACGCGCAGCCAACGTCAGCGCCAAAGGGCATTCTTGATGATCGTTCGCCACAATTGCCCGGGGACGAATTCCTGCTTCGTCCAAGAGACGTTGCGCTCGGCGCGTAAAAAACCAGCAGCCGGTCAACCGAGCGCCCAAGGAGCGTGGACTCGGAAATGGAGTGACTACAACAGGCGTTGAACGGGCCACGAGATGATCTGAAAGCCACCCCTCGATGCCCACCAACACCGCCGGGTTGAGCGATTGCAGCGGAGCACTGTTAACGAGCCTGGCAAGCGAAGTCTGTGCGCCGGCACGCACGCTTCTCCTTTGAACAAAAAGCAAATGCCGGAGATGCTCCATGTTCTCAGTCGGCACTCTCGACCGAGCGAATGAGTTCACGCGCACGTCGCTCGTCCGCTGGTCGGATGGCCTTTAAATAATCCCGGTAACGGACCGTTTGTTTCCCCCGGGTTCCCTTCAGCAATCGCCGGAGCACAAGAACCGGTGAAACGTGGCAAGGTTCGCCAAGGAAACGGGCGATGCGCAACTTAACGCCGCGCCGCCGATCTGAAAATCCAAGTCTGATCCGCGTCGGATTCGTCCGTTGCGAGATCGATTTTTCAATCTCGATTGCCACGCGCTCCGCGGCATGTCCGTCGACCTTGAACAACCACTTTTCCATATGACGCCGTCGGGCCTCGCCGTATTCGGCCTGAGCTGGATTTGCCAAGGCTTGATCCACCATCTTCACGACGTCTTGCGGTTTGTCACACTCGGGCAACAAGCGCCCGACTTCCGGCGTATAGAAAAACGGATGCTTCCGGAACGTGAGTCCCACCGTGGGTTTTCCGCAAATCCACGCCTCCATTGTCGTGGTGCAGTTTTCACATGAGAGCTCCAGGTCCGCGTTGGCGATCAGTTCGAAGATATCCTCTTTCATTCCGAGCCTCACATGCTTTTGGCGCTCAGGGCTCAACGTTGCGTACCAGTCCAGATAAAAATTTAGATTCTCCCGTGGGTGCGGCCGCACGATGAGGTAATATTTGTCCGCCTCCATCAGCGCATCCAAATGTTTCAGAAACTCCAGCCGTCCAGAATAGTTGGCCTGAATCGCGCCGCGATAATCCGCGTAGATGGAGTTGATGTGCTTCCATTGCCCAAAAAAATTGTCGGCGACCTTGGGTGGCAGCTCCTGAAAATGGGCGTGCGGAAAGTTGGCGTTGACCAAAATCACCGGCCGGCGCGTATCGGCAATCCGCTTCGTAAACAACTTCCGCCACGGCTGGAGATAAAAGTCGAAACGAGGCACGCCAACAGGAACGACATGATCCGGCGAAGTGCAAAACCCGTTCTCAATCAGGGCTGCACGATGGACCTCGTTCCAACAAAAAACCCGATCGCAGTGCGTGTCCGAATACTGCTTTCTCGCGTTATAACCCAATGTCCCTTCGACATAAAATACGCCTTCATTCGGCAAAACTCCCACGAGAATACCCCAGTCCCGACACTGCCGAGAGAAGGGTGCCAAGTGCGCGGCATTGAGATGGTTAAACAATACGAAATCGGGCTTCCATGCTCCAATGCACGCACGCCATGCCCCCAATGGTCCCAACCGGCAATCAATGCCCCGTTTCTCCAAGTGATGGGCGATCAACGCGACTCCCATGAGATCCCTGGACTTACTGTCCACAAAAATGACGGCTCTATGCATTGGTGTTAAACGGCGGGACCTTTGGTGATCACCGCGATGCTGTCTATCAGAATATCCCAAGGACTCCCTACACGCCCCGGCATTGAAGGCGCCGTGCGCAACCTTTAGCTTTGTCCGATGGAAAAGACGCCCGTATTCTCTCGCCGCAGCCGCATCGCGCCCTCTATTTCTCCGCGCCCTCGTGCAGTTTAAATGAACATCTGGCTTCGCAATCCTCGGCTCTCGCCCGCATTGATCAGCGGATTGGCCGACGCCCTGCCCTTTCTGGTAGCCACAGGACGACTCCTGAACGATCGCAACGGGCAATCGACCATCTCCGTGGATTTCGCCGGCAAACGATGGATCGTTAAGCAATATCAAACGAAAAAATGGACGCGTTTTTTGCCTCGCTTTGCTGTCCGCCCCTATCGTGCATTCCGAGCCGCGCTCCACGTGAGCACGGCCGGAGTGCCGACTCCCACCCCCGTTCTACTGGCATCGGATGGAACCCATCTGTTCTCCGTGATGGAACAGGTCGAGGCCACTGAACTTTTTCGGGTTATCCGGGATGCGGCCCTGCTATCACTCCACCGTCCACACCTACTGACTCGTCTTCCGATACTCTTGGCACGATTGGAGGCCGCACGTATCACTCACGGAGATTTACATCCGAGAAATTTGCTGATCGGCCAAGATGGCACCCTTTGGC
>JANJTQ010000335.1 GCA_024711005.1 Opitutaceae bacterium
CGCATGATCTGGCGGAGCTGGTTGCGGGCGACCTGCTGCTCCTGCTCGTTGGTCATCTCGTCGATGAAGTGCGTCTGCTTCGCGGCGTCGCCGGCGGAGAACAACAGGAGGCAATCGCCGGGCAGTCCATCGCGACCGGCGCGACCGGTTTCCTGATAGTAGCCCTCGATGTTTTTCGGAAGATCGTAGTGGATGACCCAGCGGACGTTGGGCTTGTTGATGCCCATGCCGAAGGCGATCGTCGCGCAGATGATGCGGACCTCGTCGCGGAGAAACAGCTCCTGGTTGCGGGCGCGTTCCTCGGCGGGGAGGCCGGCGTGGTAGGGGCGGGCACTGTAGCCCCGGCCGGCGAGCGCTTCGGCCACGCGCTCCGCGGCGGCGCGGCTGGCGCAGTAGACGATGCCGCTCTCGTCCTCGCGCTTTTTGACCCAGGCGAGAATCTGGTCGGTGGGTTTTTCCTTGGGGGTGACTTTGTAGGTGAGATTGGGGCGGTTGAAGGACGCGACGAAAACGGACGGGTTGCGGAGCTTGAGATGTTTGATGATGTCGACGCGGACGCGCTCGGTCGCGGTGGCGGTGAGCGCCATCACGGGCACGTCGGGGAGAAGTTCACGGAGCTTGGAAATCTGGCGGTATTCGGGACGGAAATCGTGTCCCCATTCGGAGACGCAGTGGGCTTCGTCGATGGCGATGGCGGCGACGTTCCAGGACTTCAGGTTGTCCTGCCAGTTATCGAGCATGAGACGCTCGGGGGCGACGTAGAGCAGGCGCCATTCGTTGCGATGCAGGCCGGCGAGACGCGAGCGGGCCTCGGCGGACGAAAGGGTGGAGTTTAAGTAAGTGGCGGCGACGCCGGCGGCCTGAAGCTGGTCGACCTGGTCCTTCATCAACGCGATGAGCGGAGAGACGACGATGGTGAGGCCGATGCGATGGAGTGCGGGGATCTGAAAGCAGAGGGATTTGCCACCGCCGGTGGGGAGCAAGGCAAAGACGTCGCGCCCGGCGAGGGACGTCTCGATGATGTCGCGTTGAAGGGGACGGAACTCGGGATAGCCGAAGGTGGTGTGAAGGGTGTTGAGCAGGTCTGGCACGGGAAAATCGATGCCGAGATTGGGGTGGGACGAGGATGCCTCAACGGTGAATCTCGGGAAAATTCACGCCCCGGCCCGCACCTGCCGCAGGCATGAAAATGGGGACAACGCACAAACCAGTTTGTCACCTATTAAGTGACAAACCGGGTTTGGGCCGCGCTGCTGGAACACCAGGTGTGGTGCACGAGGCGAGGGCACAAAAAAACTCCGTCGACGAGAGAACTCGGCGACGGAGTGGGGGCGGGTTTCGAGGGCCGCCTGCCGACCTGTGCGGAGCGCGAGCAAGCTCGCGGCCTGCCCGGACGGGTTGATGAGGGCGGACGTTACTTCTTCATGCGGGAGTTCCACTTGGCCAGGTTGTCGGCTTGGGCGGCGAAGAGGGCGTCGGTGGAATCGAGGATCTTGATCTCTTTGATTTTGTCGCCGCGGACGATGCGGTTGACCACGTCCTGGCCTTGGGTGACCTCGCCGAACACGCTGTGGCGGTCGTCGAGGTGCGGGGTGGGAACGTGGGTGATGAAGAACTGGCTGCCGTTGGTGCCGGGGCCGGCGTTGGCCATTGAGAAAATGCCGGGTTTATCGTGACGCAGGGACGGATGAAATTCGTCGGCGAACTTGTAGCCCGGGCCGCCGGTGCCGGTGCCAAGCGGATCTCCCCCTTGAATCATGAAATTGGGGATGACGCGGTGGAACGTGAGGCCGTCGTAATAGCCTTTTTTAGCGAGGTTGAGGAAGTTGGCGACGGTCATGGGCGTCTTGCTCGCGAAGAGCGTGGCCTCGATGTCGCCTTTGGACGTTTTGAGGACGATGCGGATATCGGCGACGGCGGGTGCGGGCTCGGCGGGTGTCGCGGCAGGTTCTTCGGCGCGCAGCGCGGGCATTGCGGCATACAAGGCGAGGGCGACGAGTCCGAGGATGTTGCGGAGTAGGGAGGGTGTTTTCATGAAGGTTAAGGAAAGAGGTGGATCAAAAAGGACGGCGGTGCAGTGTCGATTGTTCCTTGCGATATGCGATGGTCTGTCGGAACCACTCGCTCACCTCCGAGCCATGCGATGAATCGCGCCTGCGAGCCGGCGGGCCCACGGGAAAATTGGGATGGAGGGATCATTTCTTGGCGAAGGCTGCGCGCCGGTTGGCATCGCTTTGACTTGAGTCACAGGGTCGCCATCGGTGCTCCCATGGACACCTCTTCTTGGCTCCATCCGCGTGACGAACTGGTCGCCACGATGGATCGAATCTACCGCTACCACATGACGACCACGTCGGGCGGTAATCTGTCGATTCTGGATGCCGACGGGAGCATTTGGATCACTCCTTCGCGTGTCGACAAAGGTTCCTTGCGCCCCGCCGATGTGGTGCGTGTGGGCGCCGATGGAAAGCCGGAGGGGTTGCATCCGCCGTCTTCCGAATTCCCGTTTCATCGCGAGATCTACAAGCGCCGGCCCGATATCAAGGCGATCGTGCATGCGCATCCGGGGGCGTTGGTTGCTTTCAGTATCGTGCGCAAGTTGCCTGAAACCCGGGTGCAGACGAATGCATACGCGTTGTGCGGCAAAATCGCCTATGCGGCCTATGCGTGTCCGGGCAGTCAGGAGCTGGGTGACAAAATCGCCGAGGCGTTCGCCGCGGGTGCGGATTGCGTGATGCTGGAGAACCACGGCGTGGTGATTGGCGGAAGCGATCTGGCGGACGCGTTTCAGCGCTTCGAGACTTTGGAGTTCGTGGCGCAGACGGTGATCAAGGCTTCTTCATTGGGAAGCTTGCGCACGTTGCCTGCGGACGTTCTAGCGAGTCAGGCCGTGCCGGATTACGCGGTGCTCGAGCCGGCTGCTCCGGGCAATCGGGAGAAGGAGCTGAGAACGCAGGTGTGCGAGTTCGCACAGCGTTCGTATCGCAAGAGGCTGATGATCAGCACGGCGGGTGCAATTTCGGCGAGGATCGACAAGTCGCAGTTTGTGATCACGCCGAGACGACGAGACCGACTCGACTCGCAGCCGTCGGGTCTGGTGCGCGCAACCAAGAATGCCTGCGAGGCGGGCAAGCGTCCGAGCCGCACGGCGCGGTTGCATGCCCTGATCTATGAGGCCAATCCGGAAATAGGCGTGGTGATCAGCGCCCAGCCGATGCACGCGAGTGCGTTCTGCATGGCCAACGCGGAGTTCTGCACCCGGACGATTCCCGAGAGTTATTTGGTGCTCGGAGATGCGCCGAAGACACCTTTCGCGTGCATTGTGAACGATGCCGAGGCGCTGGCCGCGCGGATGTCGTTGAAAACATGTCCGGTGTTGTTGATCGAAAACGAGGGAGCGCTGATCGTGGGACGGACGCTGCTTGAGGCGTTTGACCGGTTGGAAGTGCTGGAAGCGACCGCCGAGGCGTTGCTGCTCAGCCGTCCGCTTGGGCAACTCGTGCCGATGCCGGACGATGCGCTCACGGAGCTGCGTCGGGCCTTCGGGCTCGAATAATCAATTGGGACTATCGACCAGTGGGGTGTGGTAGTCCCTGTGTGAAAAAACCCGGTCGGATCAGGGGTGATCCGGCCGGGCCTTACACAACTACAGAGCTGACACTAACCTGAAAGCTTGGGGACTGATGAATTTAATTTATGGAGGCGAGTGGGGGCTTGTCGGGCAGGGCTGGCATGAGCGGGATGTGGACCGGCTCACCCGGAGGATTCGCCCTACCTTGCCTGACCCGGGTAACATCTCGACGCGGTCAGGCGCAGGCGACGGCGTGGCGACCATGGGCGTCGCGAGTGCTTTCGAAAAAGTCGGACGGGGTCGACTCGGGGCCGAACTCGGGGGCGCATTCCGCGAGGAGCTTGCGCAGGTTTTCGCGAGCACGGGCGATGCGGCTCTTGACCGTGCCGACGTTGATGCGCAGGGCCTTCGAAATGTCCTCGTAGGGAAGATCGAGCACGTTGCGCATCGTAAGAATCTCGCGGTGCGAGGCATCCAACTTGTCCATGCACAGTGCGATCAATGAAACGAATTCGTTGGTCGTGGTCTCGTGGGCGGGATCGGCGTCATCGGCGGCGATGAGGTCGGAGAACGTGGCATCGGATTCGTCCGAAAGCGGGCGTTCCAAGGAGAGCGAATCCTGGCGACGGCGGCGGAAGAAGTACCAGTACCGGTTGCGCGATAGGTTGAGCGCGATGCGGTAAAGCCAGGTGGCGAGAGAGGAGTCTCCGCGGAAATTCGCGAGACCCCGGTGGGCGCGGATAAAGGCGTCCTGGACGATTTCCTCGGCATCGGCGGAGTTGCGGAGGAGGTTGTGGGCGAGACTGAACAGGCGGTTGTGATAACGCTGCATGATCTCCACAAAGGCGGTTTCATCACCGGCATTGAAACGGGCGACAAGCGTGGTGTCGTATGCCGCTTCGGCGGCGGATTCCGGCTTGGCTGGGGTGATGTGGCGGGCGGGGTGAGTGATGGCGTGCATGATGTGTTCCGTGTGGGTTGGAGTTGAATCGAACGCCCTCCTTTACCTTGCGCCGTGCCAGCCAGTTAAAGTTTGTGCTATCTCGTTATATAATAATCTGTTAAAAAAACGGCATGGGGCTGTTTACCGATGGGACGCCCTTGCAGAATGCGCGACGACTTTCTTGACCCTCGTGCAGCCTGCAAGAAGCAGGGAGCGGAGATGGGTGATGCGGGATCGGAGGCCTTGCCGCCGAGCCGGACAAATCAGTCACGAAAGAAAGTCATGGGTCGCTCGCACCCGGAGGTGTGCGTGGTTTACGGATGCGGGTATTGACCCATATTCCGTCGTTCAGTTCGTCAGGTCCGCGAGCGAGGAGCTGTTGGTTTGCGGATCGTCAACCGGTGATTTCCTCGCGCCTTTGGATGGGGCGAAATCCGGTGAGGGTAGGGCGAACCCTCCGGCTGAGCCGAGTCCATGCCGGCTCAACGGCCCGGAGCTTGGGTTGATTCGGCCACGGCGGCGATATGGGTTTCCAAAGCGCGAGCCAGGTGACCGACATGAGGCTCGGTCATGAGGGTTTCGTGCTGACCGGGCATGATCTTCACCGTGACGCCTCCGCGAGCGAGGTCCGTCCAGCCGCACTGATGGTCGAACGAACAGAAGAGCGGATGTCCGCGGGTGCGGAAGAGCGTGACATGTCCGTCGTACGGGCCGGTTTTGTGTTCCGCGACCGCGCGGGTGTGTTCGCGCCACAGTCGTTTCTCGGAGTCGGAGAGACCGGCCACGTCGACTCGCGCATCGGCGTCGATTCCCTCGTGGGTGGGCGCGAGCCGGAAGCAGGCGGCGAGTTTTCGCTTTAACGTGCGGAACTTCCATTTGACGAAATCGCGGCGGGTATGCGGCTCCCATTTGAGGAAACGCCCGAACCAGAAGCAGAAGTTCCACAGGAATCGGACGAGATGGACGGGGGTCCAGTAGAAGCGATCGTAACTGGAGTTTGACGGCCAGGAGTTGAACAACGCGAGCAACGCGACCGTCTCCCCCTGCCGGCGAAGTATCCGGGCCATTTCATAGGCGATGTCGCCGCCGAAGCAGTATCCGCCAATGCAATACGGACCTACGGGCCGGAAGCGCCGCAGTTCCTTCACATAACGTTCCGCCATGGCGGCGATGGATGGCGAAGAGGCGTTTGTTTCGAGTTCGGGGGCCTTGAAGACGTGCACCGGCTGGTGGGATCCGAGATGGCGGGAAAGATTCGCATAACCCCACAGCATGCCTCCGCCGATTCCGTGGACGAGGAACAGGGGCGGACGATCGCCCCGTGTTTGCACGCTGATGAGCAGGGTGGTGTCGCCATCGTCGCCGGCTCCCGCGGGACGATCCGCGAGTGCGGCGAGGGTGGCGACGGTCGGGGCCTTGAGGATCGTGTCGTGCGCGAACTTTCGCCCGATTCTTTTTTCGACCTCGGAGAGCATGGCGACGCCGATCAACGAGTCCCCGCCGATATCGAAAAAGTTGTCGTTGATGCCGACTTTTTCCTGGCCGAGCAACCGACTCCATATCTCGCAGATGATTTCCTCCGACCGCGTGCGTGGCGGTTGATAGCCCGGGCCGTTGTCGGCCGCGCGAATGCGGGACGGGGCGGGCAGGGCCTTCGCATCGATCTTGCCATTGGGCGAGAGCGGGAGCCGTTCGAGGAAGACGACCGAGGAGGGCACCATGTAGTCGGGCAGGCGTGTCCGGGAGTAGGCGCGGAGTTCGCGCTCCGAAGGCGGCGCGGTCGCGTCCGGATCGGGCACGACGTAGGCGACCAGTTTTTTTCCGCCCTCCGGCTCGGTCCATAGGCGGACAACCGCCTCGCTTACGGCGGGAGCGGAAACCAGCACCGATTCAATCTCTCCCAGTTCGACGCGAAAGCCGCGAATCTTGATCTGTTGATCGGCGCGTCCGAGAAACTCGAGACAACCGTCGGACCGGTAGCGGCAGACGTCACCCGTTCGATAAAGACGCGCGCCGGGGATTTCCGAAAACGGATCGGGGATAAAGCGCTCGGCGGTGAGTTCGGGGCGGTTGAGATAACCGCGGGCGACGCCGGCGCCGCCGATGAACAACTCGCCGGGTTCACCGAGCGGGACGGGCTCCAGACTCTCGCTCAACAAGTAGGTCGTGTAGTTGGCGATGGGCCGTCCGATGGTGGCGGGTTCGTCCGGATCACGCAGGGCGCAAGTCGCGACGACGGTGGTCTCGGTGGGGCCGTATTGATCGTAGACGCGTTTGATGTGGGGCAGCTTGTAGAGCCCCTGAACGACGTCGTCGGGCACGGCCTCGCCTCCCAGGTTGACGGTTTCCAGTGACGTCGGCAGGCCGCCGATCCGCAGCAGCTGACGGATCGCCGAGGGCACGGTATCCATTAAATGGATCTCGTTGGCGGCCGGCAGATCGGGCACCGCGAGGGCGTTCTCGGCGATGATGACCTTTCCGCCGAAGCTGAGCGGCACGAATAGTTCAAGGACCGACGCGTCGAAGCAGATGGTCGCGGTCGCGACCACTCCGCTCAACTCGCGCGGACTGTAAAGGCCGCCGCCCCAATGGACGAAGGCCACGGCGTTGCGATGTTCGAGACAGACCCCCTTGGGCCGTCCGGTGGAGCCGGACGTGTAGATCACGTAGGCCAGATTTGCGGGAGTGGCGGAGGGAGGCGGATTGTTGTCGGGGGCCCGGGAAATATGTTCGTCGGCATCGACGCACACGATGGTCGGAGCGGGACCGCTCGCCGCCAGGTCGCGCAAGGCGCCGGCCAGCGAAGCGTGGGTGAGCACCGTGTGGACCTTGGCGTCTTCGAGGATAAACGAAAGCCGGTTGGACGGATACAGCGGGTCCAACGGCACGTAGGCTCCGCCCGATTTGAGCACGCCGAGGAGCGCGCAAACCATATCGACCGTGCGCGGCAGGAAGATACCCACCAAGGTCTCCGGACGAACGCCGTTTTTTCGAAGACGGTGGGCCACCCGGTTCGCGCGTCGGTTGAGTTCGCGATAAGTCAGGCGCTCGTGACCCACGACCAACGCCTCCGCGTCGGGCGTGGCCGCGGCTTGCATCTCAAAGCGATTATGCAGGCAAGTATTTAGAGGGTAGGGTGTTTCGGTCCGATTCCATTCAACGAGCACTTGATCACGATCTTTGGGCGAGAGTGTGGGGTTGGGTTCTGAAATAAGCGTGCCTTCGGACGGTGAGGAGGTCTGCGAGTTCGTTGCCATTGCCGGGCTATTTTACGGTTAATCGGAAAAACGGTGAGTGGGCATTGGACCCAATCAGCGGATGGGGTGGGCCCCAGCCGCTTTTCCGAGTGGGGTGGCCGGCGCGTGATTTTGGGGCGCGCGTATCGGCCGGGACCCGGGTGGACAGGTCAGCTGACATCGGGCGGTTCTCCGTTCGGGCGATTCCGGATGGGCGGGAGATCCGCGGAAGCTGACGACGGCGGGTCGTCGCCGGATTGGATATCCGCCAATAACGCCTGTTCCACCAATGGGGCGAGGCCGGCAATGGTGGGTGTTTTGAACACGGTCCGTATGGGCAATTCGATTTGCAGATCGTTGCGCAGGCGCGCGACAAAACGCAGTGCGAGCAATGAATGCCCGCCGAGTTCGAAGAAGTCGTCGTGCACCCCGAACTGCTTTTGGTCGAGAATATCGCTCCACATGCCGGCGAGTGTTTCCTCGGTGAGCGTGCGTGGAGGCACTCTGAGCGGGCCGGTCGATGTGGCGGTTGGAACCGGAAGGGGCAGGGCTTTGCGGTCGATCTTGCCGTTCGGCGTGAGAGGGAGCCGTTCCAGAATCATGAACTGTTCGGGGATCATCGACTGCGGAAGCCGGGCGTCGAGATGCTCGCGGATGTCGGTGACGAAGGCGGATTCGGACGGCTCTTCCGCGGTGTTTCGGCGGACAAGATAGGCGACGATCCGTTTTTGTCCGGGCACGTCTTCGCGTGCGACGACGGCGCAGTCGCCGACGGAGAGGTGGGAGCGCAGCACGGTTTCAATCTCCGCGAGTTCGATGCGCAAACCGCGGATTTTGACCTGGTGGTCGGCGCGGCCGAGGTACTCGAGGTTGCCATCGGGACGGTAGCGGCAGAGGTCGCCGGTGCGGTAGAGACGGTCGCGTGGATCGTTGGCGAACGGGTTCGCGATAAACTTTTTCGCGGTGAGTTCCGGCTGGTTGAGGTATCCCCGGGCGACGCCGGCGCCGCCGATGAAGAGTTCGCCCACGGTGCCGACGGGTACGGGCTCCCGATGTTCGTCGAGGAGGTAGAGCCGGGTGTTGGCGATGGGCCGGCCGATGGTGGCGGGCTTGTTCGGATCGCGGAGAGCGATGGTCGAATACGTGGTGGTTTCGGTCGGACCGTAGAGATCCCAGACCTTTTGAATGTGGGGAAGCGCGTGGAGTTGCCGGACGACCTCCACCGACAACGGTTCGCCGGCGAGCGTGACTGTGGTTACCGAAGGAGGAATGCCCCGCATGCGAAGGACCTCGGCGATGATCGACGGCACGGACACGATGAGCCGGACCTCATGGGCCGCGGGCAGGGAAGGCAGGTCGAGGGCGTTGCCCGCGAGGATGATTTTGCCGCCGTGTGCGAGGGTGACGAAGAGTTCGAAGACCGACAGGTCGAAGCAGATGGAGGTGGACGCGAGGACCCCGTCCAACTGCTTCGCGTCGAAGACCACGCCGGCCCATTGGGCGAAGGCGACGGCGCTGCGGTGTTCGAGCGCGACACCCTTGGGTCGTCCGGTGGAGCCGGACGTGTAGATCACATACGCGAGGTGTTCGGGGCGGGTGACGGTCGGGAGATTCGACGGATCCGCCGCGGCGATCGGCCGATCGGTATCGACGCACACGATATGGGGAGTCTGGGTGAGCGACGCGCTGAAGGCGCGAAGCGTGCCGGCCAGTTTTTCCTGCGTCAGAACGGTGTGCGCCCGCGAATCCTGGAGCATGTAGGCGATGCGATCGGCGGGATAATTCGGATCCATCGGCACATAGGCGCCGCCGGCCTTGAGAACGCCGAGCATGGCGCAGACCATGTCGGCGGAGCGTTCGGTGAAGATGCCGACCAGGCTCTCCGGACCGACGCCAAGGGCCCGCAAACGCCGCGCCACACGATTGGCCCGGCGGTTGAGTCCCGCGTAAGTCAGGCGCTCCCGGCCGACCACCAGTGCGGTGGCGTCGGGCCGCTCCGCGACCTGTGCCTCGAACAGCTCGTGCAGACACACCGGAGGATAGGCCATCGCGGTGTTGTTCCAATCCGTGAGGACCTGTCGCCGCGTCGCCGTGTCGAGCAAGGGCAACGTCGAAAGGGATGTTTCGGGTCGGGCGACGACGCCTTCGAGCAGCGTACGGAAATGCCCGAGCCAGCGCGTGATCGTTTCCGGGGAGAACAGATCGCGGTTGTAGTTTACATCGACGATGAGGCCGTCGCCGGACTCGCGCACGCCGAACAGCAGGTCGAAGTTGACGAAGCTCTTCGGGTTTGGCGTCTCGGTGCACTGAAGACCGTCGAAGGGCAGGTCGCCGGGAGGCACGAGCGTGAGCACCGCATTGATCAACGGAGGACGCCCCTGCTCGCGAGTGAGCGCCAACTTTTCCAGCAACTTGCCGTAGGTGTAGTTGTCGTGGTCGGTCGCGACCTGCGTCAGCTCCTTGATCTCCGCGGCAAAACGCGTGAAGGGCATGTCGTCTTCGCCGGTGGCATAGATGGGAAGAAGATTGACGCAATGTCCGACCACCCGGTCCGCGCCGGGCTGGGTCTGGCCCGCGCTGCAGATCGCGATGACGCTCTTCTTTTGTCCGCTCAGACGTTGCAACAACACGTGGAGTGCGGAGAGCAAAACGACGAACAAGGTGGCACCCTGTTTCGCGCCGACCTCGCGCAAGGCCTGCACGAGATCGGAGTTCACGGAAATCTCGGCGCCGGCACCGTGGTTTTCGACGTCGGCGGTCCTCGGGAAATCAGTCGGCAGTTGCAGAGGAGGCGGCAGCTCGGCGAAACGATGCAGCCAGTAGGCTTCGGCCGTGGCGTAGGCGGCTCCGGCGCGAGCGGTTTCCTGACGACGGGCGAATTCGCCGAAGGGTAATGGCGCGGGCAGTTCGCAGGCGCGGGCTTGGACGCGGGCCGAATAAAGCCGTCCCAATTCTTCCAGCACCACGCCCCAGGACCAGCCGTCACAGACGAGGTGATGCGCCCCCATCAGGAGCACGTGTTCGTTGGCGTCGATCCGGAAAAGCCGGGCGCGCACCAACGGGCCTCGGACGAGATCGAAGACGTTGCTCATTTCCGCGGAGATGGCCGCGGCGAGTTGTTCGCGGCGAGTCGTCTCGGGTTGGGAGGTGAGGTCGAGCAAAGGGATGTCCAGTTCCGGCGCGGGCGCGGCGCGTTGTCCGCTTCCATCGGCCGCGAACGTCAGTCGCAGTCCCTCGTGACGGTCGACCACCTGGCGCAATGCATCGCACAACGCGTCCACGTTCAGCGGACCCCGGAAGGTGATCGTGGACGAATCGTTATAGGCGCAGGACATCTCGGGGCTCATTTGGCAGGCGAGCCAGATTTCCTGTTGTTGATCGGTCAGCGGAAACGATTCGGCCGGAGCTTGAGCGACGTGGTCGGATGCGACGACCGATTCGCGTTGGGGTGGGGCCGTCTCCTCGCCGGGCAGGACTCGATCGAGATGGTCCGTGAGGGCGTCGATCGTGGTCACCTCGTCGAGGAGCTGGCGGAAGGTGATGGCCGCCCCGAAGCGGGTCTGGATCTGCTGGCGGGCTTGGGTGAGAAAGAGTGAATCGAAGCCGAGTTCGAGGAATGACCGAGACCGGTCTCCGGCGGACAGATTCATACCGGATAAGGCGTGAAACAACGCGAGCAACTCGGTGGCGAGCCGCTCGCGGCGGGAAGGTTCCGCCTGCGGCGTGATTGCCAACATGGGCGGCGTGGCCGTATCCGCGGTCGTTGGCTGAGCGGAGACGGACGAGGTGAGGACGAAGAAACCCGGGTTGCTGCCGCCGTGGAAAAACGTATCCGCGGAAGAGACACGCGGTGCGTCGATGAAGTGGCGCTGTCGTTCGAACGGGTAGGTCGGCAGCGAAACGCGCCGGCGGTTTTCATACGCGTGGAAGCCGTTCCAGTCCACGGATACGCCGGCGAGCCAGAGCTTGCCGAGCGCCGCGAGGATTGCGGCGGATTCCGGCTCCTTGGATGTGCCGAGGGAGCAGACGACCGCCTGCGACTCGTGCCGGGCGGGATGCTGGCGGGCGAGCGAGCCGAGTGTCTGACCCGGTCCGATCTCCAAGAGTACCCGTTGAGGATCGTTGAGCAGGTGTTCGAGGCCGGCGGCGAAGCGGACGGGTTGGCGGAGGTGGTTCGCCCAAGACTCCGGACTGGTTGCCTCCTCGTCTTCGATCCAACGCGCGGCCACGTTGGAAACATAGGGAATCCGCGGCGCCTGCATCGGGATCGTGCGGAGGATTTCGGTGAACGGCTCGATCGCCGGCTCCATCATGTGGGAATGAAACGCGTGCGAAGTAAGCAGGCGGACGGACGACCGACCTGAGTCCTGCAGGCGCCGTTCAAGGTCGTCGATCCGGGTGTTCGGACCGGCGACGACGCACAGGTTGGGTGCGTTGGCGGCGGCGAGACACAGGTCGTCGTCAAGCAACGGGATCACCTCCGCCTCGGGCAGGCGCACTGCGAGCATCGCGCCCTCCGGGCATTCCTGCACGAGCCGTCCGCGTTCGGCCACGAGACGAAGGGCGTCTTCAAGGGTGAATACGCCGCCGAGGCAGGCGGCGACGTATTCGCCGACGCTATGGCCGATCATCCCGGCGGGCCGCACGCCCCACGACATCCAGAGCCGGGCGAGTGCGTATTCCACCGCGAACAACGCGGGTTGCGTGAAACGCGTCTGAGTCAACTTCTCCCCGGCGTCCGCGGCCTCGGCCTCGGAGGGATGCAGCAAGGTGCGCAGATCGAGTCCGAGGTGCGGTTGTAGAATCTCGGCGCAGCGGTCGAGTTCCGTGCGGAAAACCGGTTCGCTTTCGTAAAGGCCGGCGCCCATGCCGACGTACTGAGAGCCTTGTCCTGGAAACATGAATACGACGGGGGTTCCGGTAGCGGTGACGGATCCGTCGAACACCCCGCGGGCATCGGGCTTTTCGAGAAGACCGACCGCCTCGGCGGAATCGCGGCACAGGACGACCCGGCGCGAAGGGAACTCGCGTCGCCCGGTTTGCAGGGTGAAGGCGACGTCGGCGAAGTTTACGCCGCTGGTGTTTTTCAGGTGATCCCGCAGGCGGATCGAGGCGCGGTCGAGCGCGGTTTCGTCGCGGG
The DNA here is from genome assembly GCA_024711005.1 of Opitutaceae bacterium. Classification (GTDB taxonomy): domain Bacteria; phylum Verrucomicrobiota; class Verrucomicrobiia; order Opitutales; family Opitutaceae; genus Rariglobus. The sequence goes on from JANJTQ010000335.1 coordinate 12,891, forward strand.
CGGAGAGCAGGAGCAATTGCCACGGGCGGGAGCGGCCGGAGGGAGGCCTCGGAGGCGCCTCCTCAAGAATGGCATGGGCGTTGGTGCCACCGACGCCGAACGAGCTGACGGCGGCGCGAAGCGGTCCGTCCCGACGTTCCCACCGGGCGAGGCGGGTGTTGACGAAGAACGGGGTGTTTTCGAGATCCAGCTTCGGGTTCGGTTTGTTGAAGTGCAGACTCGGCGGGATTTCCCGATGATGCAGCGAGAGGGCGGTTTTTATGAGGCCGGTGACACCGGCGGCCACGTCGAGGTGGCCGATGTTGGTTTTGACTGAGCCGAGCGCACAGAACTGTTTTTGGTCGGTGCCGGCGCGGAACGCTTCGGCGAGGGCGGACACCTCCACCGGATCGCCGAGAGCGGTGCCGGTGCCATGCGTCTCGACGTAGCTGATGGTCTCCGGGGAAACGCCGGCGAGCGCCTGTGCGAGCTGGACGACCTCGATCTGACCTTCGACGCCGGGAGCGGTGTAGCTGACCTTGTCGGAGCCGTCGTTGTTGATGGCACTGCCTTTGATGACGGCGTAGATCTGGTCGCCGGATGCGAGGGCGTCGTCGAGTCGCTTCAACACGACGAGACCGAGTCCGCTGCCGAAAATCGTGCCGTCGGCGGCGGCGTCGAACGCGCGGCAATGTCCGTCGGTGGAGTCGATTCCGCCCTCTTGGTAAACGTAGCCCTTGGTTTGAGGAAAGATGATCGAGGCGCCGCCCGCCAAGGCCGCGTCGGACTGGTGCATGAGCAGGCTTTGGCAAGCCATGTTGACCGCGACGAGAGAGGTCGAGCAGGCGGTCTGCACCGTGACGGCGGGGCCGCGCAGGTTGAGTTTGAAAGCGGCGCGGGTGGCGAGGAAGTCCTTCTCGTTGCCGAGCATCGTCTGGAAAAAGCCGGCTTTGTTGGCATCGAGAAGGTCTCGGATGAACGCGGCGCTGGTGCAGAGATTCGCGAGGAGGTAGGTGTTGCGGTTGAGCCCGGCAAAAAGGCCGATGGGGCCGTCGAATCGTTCGGGATCGCAGCCGGCGTCTTCAAGCGCCTCCCAAGCGCATTCCAAGAACACCCGCTGCTGGGGATCCATGTGCGCGGCGTCCACCGGCGTGATGCCGAAGAAGCTCGCGTCGAAGAGGTCGGCATCCGCGAGCACCGGACGGGCTTTGACGTAGCACGGGTCTTTCAGCTGGTCGGGGTCCACACCCGCCGCAACCAGTTCCTCGTTGGTGAAAAAAGTGATGGATTCGACGCCGTTGCGCAGGTTGTTCCAAAACGCGTTGATGTCGTTGGCGCCGGGGAAACGGCCGGCCATGCCGACGATCGCGATGCCTTGGGTGGAGAACGGGTTCGGGGCGGTGTTCATCATAAAGCGGAGGTGGGCGCGCGGGCCTCGCCGAGAGCGGCGGTCTGGCGTCGGGCGCGGGCCTGGATTTTGGAGGTGCGATTCGACGCCGGCTTATCCAGGTGGGCGGCGAGGGAGCGAATGGTGGGAAAACGGAAGAGATCGGCGACGAGCACCGGGCGGGGGGTGAGGTGGGTGATCTGCTTGTGGAGGTTGACGAGACGGAGCGAGTCGCCGCCGAGCTCCATGAACGGATCGTCGATGCCGATCGGTTCGATGTGGAGCACCCGGCGCCAGGCGGCGGCCAGCGCGTGTTCGGTGGGGGTGCGCGGAGCGGCGTAAGGCGAGGCGATTTCGGGACGTCGGACGGACGGGGCGGGGAGCGCTTTGGGGTCGATCTTGCCGTTGGGCGAGAGCGGGAAACGGTCGAGGGGGACGATGGCCGCCGGCACCAGGTAGTCGGGCAGCCGGGTTTTGAGATGGTCGCGGAGTTGACGTTCGGAGAAGGCGGGGCCGTCGGCGCGGGGCACGACATACGCGACGAGTTTTTTGGTGCCATCCGGATCGGTCCACACCCGGGCGACCGCTTCACCCACGGCCGGGAAGGAACTGAGCACGGACTCGATCTCGCCGAGTTCGATGCGGAAGCCGCGGATTTTGACCTGTTGATCCACGCGTCCAATGTAGGCGAGTCGGCCGTCGGGCAGATGGCGGCAGACGTCCCCGGTGCGATAAAGACGCGCGCCAAGGGTATGGGAAAACGGATCGGGGATAAAGCGCTCGGCGGTGAGTTCGGGGCGGTTGAGATAACCGCGGGCGACGCCGGCGCCGCCGATGAACAACTCGCCGGGTTCGCCGAGAGGAACGGGCTCCAGACTCTCGTTCAACAAGTAGGTCGTGTAGTTGGCGATGGGCCGTCCGATCGTGGCGGGTTCGTTCGGATCGCGCAGGGCGCAGGTGGCGACGACGGTGGTTTCAGTGGGGCCGTATTGATCGTAGACGCGTTTGATGTGGGGCAGCTGGTAGAGCCCCTGAACGACGTCGTCGGGCACGGGCTCGCCGCCGAGATTGACGGTTTCCAGCGAGGCCGGCAGACCGCCCATGCGCAGCAGTTCCCGGATCGCCGACGGGACTGTGTCCATTAAGCGGATCTCGTTGACCGCCGGAAGTCCCGGTACCGCGAGGGCGTTTTCGGCGAGGATGACTTTGCCGCCGAAACTGAGCGGCACGAACAGCTCAAGGACCGAGGCATCGAAGCAAATGGTGGCGGTTGCAACGACCCCGCTGAGTTCGCGCGGGCTGTAGAGTTCACCGCCCCAATGGACAAAGGCCACGGCATTACGGTGCTCGACGCAGACGCCTTTGGGGCGACCGGTGGAGCCGGACGTGTAGATGACATAGGCCAGATTGTCGGGCGCGACGGTTGCGGCTGGGTTGTCCTCGGGAGAACCCGGCAGTTGTTCGTCCGTATCCACACACATGATCGTCGGGGCTGCGTTGGAGGAACCGCATGTGGCCGCGTATTCCCGCAAGTTTATCCCGAGCGACGCATGGGTGAGCACTGTGTGGACCTTTGCGTCCTCGAGGATGAACGACAGCCGGTCGGCCGGATACGCGGGGTCCAGCGGCACATATGCGCCGCCGGCCTTGAGCACGCCGAGGAGCCCGCAGATCAAGTCCGGGGATCGTGGCAGGAACATCCCGACCAGGGTTTCCGGGCCGACACCCAGACCGCGCAGGCGATGTGCCACGCGGTTCGCGCGCCGGTTGAGTTCACGGTAGGTGAGGCGTTCATGACCGACCACCAAGGCCTCCGCATCGGGGGTCAGGGCGGCTTGCCATTCGAAGCGATGATGAAGGCAGCTATCGCGCGAATATGGGGATTCGGTCCGATTCCATTCAACCAGTACCTGATGGCGTTCGTGTTGTGAGAGTGCGGGAGCGGATGCCGAAGGGACCATGTCCTCCGGCGTGGGCGGGTTCTGCGAGACGTGGGCCATTGATGAGCGATTTTACAGCTGATCATGGCATGGCGGCAGTGGGCCCCCGCCCCATTCGCGGTTGAATCAGGCCCCATCAGTCAGGCCGGTTTTCTGGGACTAGTCTACTTGGGCCGGCGAGCGTCTGGTCGCTCCGGTCGTTGCCGGCGGGCGCGCTTATGATGCGGGCGTAACCGGCTTCAGCGTGACGACCGCGCGGATCGTTTCGGCCGCGGCGGCTTCGGTGAAGGGTTTCTTCAGCATGGCGTTGACACCCAAGGTGGTGACTTGGGGAAGCACTTTGTGATCAGTCGAGGCGGTCAGCATGATCACCGGAATTTCGCGGAGTTGCGGATTCGATTTCAACATCGTGAGCATCTCGATGCCGTTCATCGTGGGCATGCTGACATCGATCAACAGGAGATCGGGAAGGGCCCGTTCCATGGCGAAGAGGCCGGTGAATCCATTGGTCGCCTCGCTGATGGTACAGTCGAACGCGTTGAGCGCTTTTTTGACGAGCAATCGCACCGCTTTGGAGTCGTCGATGACAAGAATGTGGAGAGGCATGGGAGGCGGGTGCGAAGTGGGGCCGGAGCGGCGGGTTCGTATGAGCGGGCAGACACCCTGATTTGGCAAAGAATTTGTTCACGCCGCATGCCGTCAGCCGTCACGGGACGGTGTCGTCACGCCTGTCATCATCCAACCGGCATCCAGTCGGTCAGCCGCCGGAGTGGACGTGGAAGAGGAGGTCGTGGACGAGCGGCTCGTTGCAGGCGGCTTCCATGGCGACGGCGTGTTCCAAGTGGGCGATCGTGATCACTGGTTCAATTCCGGCACGACGGCGGGCAAGTTCGATCGTGCGGTGGAGCTGCATGTAATCGCCCTTCCATACATAGCGGTTGATCCAGCGAATGGCCTCCGGATCGAACACGCTGCGGCCGGAGCCGATCCGGCTCAGGATTGACCGGGAGATGGCGGCCCAGTCCATCCAGCGGTCGGCGAAGAGTGGCAACCGCACGGTGGCGGTCACCGCGCGCATCAGGAGCAATTCGTTGAAGTGCAGATCGCACAGCGATGTTTGCGCGCAGAGGACCATCCGAAGGCGTCTGGCTAGCGATGCATGGTTTTCCACGCGTCCGCACAGCAGGTCCTCGATGAAGGCCTGCCGATCGGTATCGAGGCGATCGGCCTCAAGCATGACAAAAAAGACCGGGTTCGCATCCTTGGCGGCGGGTTTGAGCAGCCGATCGAAATGATCGGAGGTGAATTCGTCGGCATGACAGACGAAGGTGTGAACGTTGGCGCTGGGAGCCAGGCTGATGGCAATTTCGAAGCGACCGGAGCCGACGGGCCCTTCGAGGATGGCAAGAGATTTGAAGTCGCGCAGGCGTTGAAGATCGGTCTGTAGTTTCCGGGCGAACTTTGAAACACCGGCGGCGATCGGGCTGTGCAGCACGGGTGTCGTAGGGGTGGACAGGGGAACCCGGAAGGAGGGTGCCGCGAGGCGGTGAGAGTCGAAATTGGGGTGTCGACGAACGAAGGTGTCGACGATCCTGTCGCGAAGCGCGAGGGGATCGACGGGCTTGGGAAGCAAGTGGTCGATGCCGAGTTCGGCATATCGCGCAGCTTGGTCGGCGGTGACGGTGCCGCAGACAATCACCGGGAGTTCGGGGCGAAAACCGCGCAGTTCGGTCAAGATATCCAGGCTACTCATCCCGGCCGTGTCGTGATCGAGAATGGCAAGATCGAAGACCTCGTCGCGCAACGCCTGGATGGCCCGCCGGCCGTCGCACAGGCTGATCACATCGTAGCCGGCATTTTCGAGGAGAATCACCAGAACCCCGTTGTGTGCGATCGAGTCATCGGAGATGAGCACGCGAGCGGGAACGGATTTAACGGCGGTCATAGGAGGGAACGACTGCATGGATAATTTTTCGTCAAAATTTTACGAGCCCTGAGAGGCGGACGCAGTGATTTTCCGGCAGTTCCTCATCGTATGCAAATTGCCTGCGCGATAGGCGGTGGAGCGCGATCTCCGAGCGCGTTTCGCAGGCGGACGGTCTCAACGGCGCCCGGAGGTCGCCGTCCCCGTTTTGGTTTTACCGGCCACGAGGCTCTTTAGCTTTTAGTAGGGCCTATCGTTTTTCGGCGACGGCCCGGCGGGCGGCCTCGGCATCCGGGCCGGTGGTGGCGATTTGCTCCAAAGGCGATTCCGCCGGCCCGGCAATGACTTCGCCGGCGGGTTTGAATCGTGAGCCGTGGCAGGGACAATCCCAGGTGTGTTCGGCGTCGTTCCAGTCCACGATGCAGCCCAAGTGCGGGCAAACGGGCGAGCAGAGGGTGAAATCGCCGTGTTCGTCGCGGAAGGCCGCGACCTTTTTACCCTCGATGCGCAGGACCTTGCCCGAGCCGGGCGAGATCGATTCCAAGGGCCCGCTTTCGCCCCGGCTCAACCAGTCGCGGACAAGATGGTACGGGTAGTCCTTGTTTTCCTTTAAGTAACTCCACGTGCCGCCGAGCCACTTGCGGCGATGGACGTCGAACAGATGGTTCCACCGATTGTCGCGACCGAAGTCCGCGTCCACCGCCATCATCGCGGTCAACGTGCCGAACGTCATGCCGTTTCCCGAGAACCCGGTGCCGGTAAACTGGTTCCTCGCGGTTTCGCCAATGAAGGGGAGCCCGTCGTTGGTCTCGATCACCTGTCCCGACCAGCGGTGATCGATCTCGATCTGCGGGACGATGCGGCGGAAACGCTCCTCCAACCGTCCAAACGCCGCGGCGGTGTCGTGTTCCTGGCCTGTCTTATGATCCTCGCCGCCGAAGATTGCGTAGGAAAAGTCGCGGTGTTGTTCGACCCGCAGGTAATGGTAGGGATCGAGCATATCCCAATACAGGGCATCGGGAATCACTCCACGCGGCACACGTCCGCCAATCGCGTAACTGGTATAGAGCGCCAGCTTGGTTTGAAACAGAAGGGCGTTCAGCGTGCGGGTGGTTCCTTGCAGCGGCGTGTGGGTGGCCAGTACCAGACGATTGCCGCGAATCCGAAAGCCGCCCGCCCGGACGCCGTGAGGATTGTCGATGATCTCCCCGACTTCCGTGTCTTCAAACACGTGACTGCCGCCGCCCGGTATTTTGGGCAGGAGGGCGGCGAGATACTTAAGCGGATGAAACCGGGCCTGGCCGGGAAACCTCACGCCCGGCGCGCCGATGAACGGAATGACATCCTGGTATTCGGCGGAGATTTCCAACTGTCGCGCGGCGTCGATCTCGCGTCGCAATTCCTCGATCGCGCCATAACCGGCATAGCCGTTTTCGCCGGCGGGGGCGTGGAGAAAACCCGGAACGCGTTGGAATCCGCAATCGATGCCCTCATCGCGGACGAGTGCGGCGATCTGTCCGATCGCCGCGGCGCCGGCATCCCACACCGCGCGCGCGGCGTCCTTGCCGAACAGGTCGATCAACTCGTGGAGCCGCAGGTCGGTGACGGCGGTCAGGTGGGCGGTCGTGTGGCCGGTATCGATGTGGGCGCAGCGCGTCCGCTCGATCAGGGCCACCCTGCGACCGGCGCGTTTGAGGAGGAATGCGGCGGTGATCCCGGTGATGCCTCCGCCCACCACGATGGTATCCACCTGTAAATCGCGGTCAGGCTTGGGAAAGCGGGGCGGAGACGCGGAATCGATCCAATATGATGACGTATTCATATTATGAATGCAGTCATTTTTTGGGACGCTTCGATTTCTTAACTGCCACGACGATCGCGATGACGATGATCAGGCCGAAAACGAAGAGAATGGTTTCGATGCCCATGATTCCAATCTACTCGCGAACGGCTGTTTCGTCTTGTCGTGGACTTACGGCAAGACGGTTGGGGGTTTTACCTGTGGGGTCACGGGGCTGGCGCCCGCGAACCCCGGAGAATTTCGCACTCCGCAGTCAGAGCAGAAGTCGGGATGACCGCCGATGAACACCGCTGAGCGGCAATCGGATCGGACATCTGTGTTCTCTGCGCAATCTGTGGTTAAATTTCCGAGGTCGGAGTTTTTACCGCAGATTACACAGAAAGCACAGATGCCGGAAAAACTCGGCACGACCAGATCGGGAATTCCGCACTCAGCAATCCACAATCCGCACTCCACAGTCAGCGAGCCTTCTTAGAAATCGAAGTGATCCGGATCGGGGCCGAAGCGCTGGTGCCGGTCGAGCTGGTCGAGCACCGCGATGTCGGCCGGGCTGAGTTCGAAATTAAAGAGGGACGCGTTTTCCGCGATATGCTTCGGGTTCGACGAGCGCGGAATCGTGACAACCTGGTGTTGCAGGTCCCAATGGAGGACGATCTGCGACGGGGTTTTGCCGTGTTGCCTGGCGATCTCCACGATCTCCGGCACCTCGCCGACCTTGCCCTGCATCAGCGGAGACCATGCTTCCCGAACGATTCCGTATTTGCGGCAGGTGGCGGCGAGCGCGGGTTGAAGAAGAAACGGATGGAACTCGATTTGATTTACCATCGGGATCACCTCCACGCCGGGTTGGAGCAGGGCATCGAGGTGATGCGGCAGGTAGTTGCTCACACCGATCGAGCGCGCCTTGCCCTCATGATAGAGCTGCTCCATCGCCTTCCACGCCTCGCGATCCTTGCCGACGATCGGCCAGTGAAGCAGCAGCAGGTCCACATGGCTCAGGCCCAGTCGTTCGAGGGAGTCGTGACAGGCCTGGATGACGCCCGCGCGACCCTGGCGGATGTCGTCGGTCCAGATCTTCGTGGTGACGAACACCTCGCTGCGAGGCAGCCCGCTGTCCCGGACCGCCTGGCCCACACCGCGTTCGTTCTCGTAGATCGCGGCGGTGTCGATGTGGCGGTAGCCGTGCTTGAGCGCGGTGGCGACGGCGTTTTTCACTTCTGGGCCATCGGCGAGTTTCCAGGTTCCGAAGCCGAGCAGAGGGATGTGTCGACCGCTGTTGAGCTGACGGGTGTCGTGGATGTTGAGTGGCATGTCGTGCTCCGACCGGAGGATGGACCCGTGGTGCCGACGCGCGCAAAGAAAAACTCCCAAGGGAACTGGTTGGACGGGGCATCGCGAGAGGGCTGGACGCGGAGCTGGCGGTTTGGCCTGCGGCGGGTAACGTGACGCCTGCGTATGAGTCTGATGGAATATGCCCTGTTGGCGTTCGGGTCGCTGTTTGCGATCATGGATCCGGTTACCCTGGTTCCGGTGTTTGTGACCATGACGGCTCGGGACTCCCGGGCATCGCAGATTCGTACGGCGCGGCTGGCCTGCGCGGTGGCGGCGGGCGTGTTGAGTCTGTTTGTCCTGTCGGGGCAGTGGATTTTTAAGCTGCTGGGCGTCACCATTCCGGCGTTTCAGATCGCGGGCAGCGTGCTCCTGTTTCTCATCGCGCTCGACATGTTGTACGCCAAGCGCACCGGGGCTCGTGAATCCGAGGAGGAGGTGGAGGCGGGGGCGGCCAAGGAGGACATTGCGATTACGCCGCTGGCCGTGCCCATGCTGGCGGGACCCGGCGCGATCTCCGCCGTCCTGATCCTTCGCGGCCAAGCCCAGGGGCTGACCCAGCACGCCGTATTGTTGGGCTGCATCGGGACGGTCTGTTTGCTCGGCTATTTCATCCTGCGTTTCGCGGTGCTGGGCGCGCACCGGATCAGTCCATTGTTTTTCAAGCTGACGACGCGTTTGATGGGCTTGTTGCTTGCGGCGGTGGCGGTGCAATTTGCGTTGAACGCCCTGCGCCAGTTGGGACTGCCGTTGCAGTTCTAGCGCCGCTCCTCGACACGCAACGCCGCCGTCCCTGTGCTCGGCTGCTATCTATCTTCGCCGGGTTTATCCGGGCGTCCCCAGCGGGAAGGTTTTCAGCACCCGGTGTTCTGCACCTTCCGGTTTGAGGTCGCTGACCATGAGGTGGAAAGCATCCACGCGCCAGGCGGGGCCCGTGAAATCGCGGTGTTGTTTCAACCATTGCTCCACGGCCCCGGCGGATGCCTCGCTGGTGCGGGCAAGGGTGAAATGCGGCACGAACGGCCGCAGCTCGAAGGGCACGCCGGTCGCGAGCAGGCGGTCGTCCACCTGCTGGCGGAGTTGGTGCAAGTGGGGATGTCCGGCGATACCCGCCCAGACGACCGACGGATGTCCGCGCGGCGGGAAACGTCCCGCCCCTTCGACGGCGAGGAAGAACGGTTGCACGCGCACGACGGAAAGGGCGTCCTCGATCTGTTGTCGTGCCGAATCGGATACACCCCCGATGAACCGAAGGGTCAGATGCAGGTGTTGCGGAGGCGTCCAGCGCGCCCGGGCGATTTCGCCGTGCAAGGCGATGAGCGCGGCGCGCACCGGTTCGGTGGGCTGGATGGCCACGAAAAGACGTTGGGCAAACGGCGTCATCAGCGTGCAACGTTGTCCGGCGGCGCGCGCGACGCCAGTCCGCGTCGACGGATTGTCAGATGGGGGCGCGCGGGATCACGCTTGCTGCAGATCGATCCAGAAGGTGCTGCCGCGGCCAGGTTCGGAGGACACGCCGACATCGCCGCCCATGCGCTCGACGGCTTTTTTCACGATCGAAAGACCGATGCCGGTTCCTCCGTAGGACCGGTCGGCTTGCTCGAAAATTCTGAAGATATCGCGGTGTTTTTCCGGTTCGATGCCGATTCCGTTATCCCGAAAAAAGAGGCGGATACGACCACCGACCGGCTCGACCCATACGCGGATCCGGGGTTTCACGTTGGGGCCGACAAATTTCACCGCGTTGCCGAGGAGGTTTGAAAAAATCTGCGTAAGCATCGCCTCGTTTCCAAGCACCGCGGGGAAAGATCCTTGGAGAACGACATCGGCTTTCTGCGGAACGAACATCGGATACGTTTCAACGATGCTGCGGAGCAACGGTTCGAGCTGTATGCGTTCCAAGGACGAATCTCCGCGGACCGCGCGGCTGTAGGTGAGCACGTCGTTGATGAGCTTGTCCATGCGCTCGGCGGCGGTGGCGATTCGACGCAAAAAATCGAGGCCCTCCGCATCGAGCTGCCGGGCGTGCTCCGTGAGGAGAATTTCCGAAAATCCCTGCAAGGCCCGCAACGGGGCCCGGAGATCGTGCGCAATGCTATAGGAGAACGCCTCCAGCTCACCGATAATTTCCCGCAACTCCGCGGTGCGTGCGGTCACGGTTTGCTCCAGCTTCTCCTTCGCCTGTTTCTGGTCCTCGATATCCGTGACCGATCCGATCCACAGCAGGATCCTGCCGGAGGGGTCCCGCATCGGGCGGGCTCGCGTGAGGTGCCATCGGTACTCACCGTCATGCCGCCGGAACCGGTGCTCGATTTTGAAGGGCTCACCCGTCTCGACCGCGTGTTTCCAGCGACGGCTGTTTTCCGCCCGCTCATCGGGATGAATGAAATCCAGCCAGCCACGGTTGAAGAATTCCCGACGATCGCGTCCGCTGAACTCCATCCACTGGGGATTCACATAATCGACCGCTCCGCTCGCGTCGGTGGTGAATATTTTCTGCGGCATGGATTCCGCCATGAAGCGCAGCTGCTTTTCGCTTTGTCGAAGGCTGCGGGCGGCGCGTGCGCGTTCAAGCGACTCCCAGCAGCGCGCCACGACCAGTTCGACCAGTTGGATTTCCTCGCGAGTCCAGACTCGCGAGGCGGTTTGGTGGACGGCCATCGCCGCGGTGAACTTGCCCGCCTTGTGCAAGGGCACGCAGATCACGGCGCGGATATTCGTGGCGCGATAGGCGGGCAGGTCGGCGGGGCCGATTCGCGGGTCGGTATCGGTGTCGGCCACGACGTAGGCCTCATTGGCGAGCATCTGGCGCTCGCATTCCTTGCCGAACGCCGCGACTTTCCAGCGACCGACGATGCTGGGAACCCCGTTCCGGTAGTCTCCGGTGATGACGAATTCGTTTTCATTTTGGACCTCCGCATAGGCGCAGCGGTCGACCGTCAACTGTTGGCCCAAAACGCGAGCGGTCTCCGCCATGATTTCCTCTGGATTGGCAAGCGACTGGGAGGTCTCGTTGAGGTTCACCAAGAATTGGAGCATCTCCTCCTTGCGCTTCCTTTTGGTGACATCGCGCGTTGTGCCGGCGATCGTCTCCACTTCGCCGCTCGCACCGAAGATCGGCGCGAAGATGTAGTCGTAAACCCTCCGCCCGTTTGGGCCGACGCATGGAGCCTCGCCCAGGACCGGCTCCTTGGTGCTCACGGCCTGCTCGATTTCGCGATCGTACAGCGCGGCGAGTTCGGGCTCGTAACCGAGTTCGGCGAACGTTTGCCCGACCATTTCGTCCAAAGACCGTCCCCAAATCGCCGCCAGGGCCGGGTTGGCGTAGCGAATCCGATGATTCCGGTCGAAGACGCAGATCAAGTCAGGGGTGCTGGAGAGAATCGATTCATACAGTCGCCGCTCCTGTTCGGAGTGCGTGGTTTCGGATGACCGGGGAGAATCGTTGGACCAACTCACGAGTTCCGAATCATTACGGCTGAACAGGGGTAACCGCAATGACCCGTGGTATCGGGAAATCCCCGAAAGATGCCCTTGGTCTTGGATCCGCGCCCGGCGTCCGAGATGGAGATCCGACGACCTCGGGGGGTCGGTTCGGAGCGTACGTCGATCAAGCCCGACGAGGTCGTCGGGCCTCCAAGCCGAGCCCCGGTCCGAACCCAACGGAGTAGTGCAATGAAACCGACCTGGAGTTCGGCGACGGGGCCGCCGAGCTTGTGCGGGCTGCGGTGGCGGAACGCAGTGTTGCCGGCGGCGGGCGTGTAGAACGTGTAACCGATGCGACCGCCGGTGGCGACGACGCGCACCGGATCGACGGCGACGAGCGAAGAGGAAAATAAAAACTCGCCGCCCTTGGGAGGCGGCGAGCGGGTGGCTGAAACGGAAACGCTGTTGGATGAGATCAGAAGTCGGCGCGACGAGCTTTGCGGCGGATGCCGGCGTAGCCGAGGAGTCCGGCGCCCATCATGAGGGCGTAGGTGGACGGCTCGGGGATGGCGGCGGCGTAGGTGAGGATGCCGCTGAGTTCGGAGAACGACCAGCCGTCCTTGGTCCAGATGTTGTCGGCGTCATCGTCGGAGAAGCCGGCGACGGCGAAGGTGCCGGAGAAGCTTTCAGTGAGCGTGTCGACGTCGACGATCAGCCAGCTGTTGCCGTCGGTGAGATCGGCGCCGGAGAGGTCGAAGTTGAAGGTGCCGTTGAAGGTCGCGGCATTGGCGCCGCCGCCGCTGACGCGGTTGTTGATACCATTGGCACCGATGTCGAAGGTCATGCTGCCGCTTTCGGCCAAGGTGAAGGTGCCGGCGGATACCAGCGTATTGCCCGAATGGGTGTTGGCGCCGGAGAGCGTGAGATTCACGGTGCGGGTTCCGATGGCGCCGACGGTGAGATTGCCTGCGCCGGAGATCACTCCGCTGATTTCGAGGTTCGGATTGGTACCGCTGGTGAGGGCGGAGCCGATCAACAGGTCTCCGAACAGGGCAATATCGCCGCTCAGGACGGTGTTGGCCGCGCTGGTACTGATCGAAATCGACTTGGTGCCGCTGCTGCCGGCGCGCACGTCGATCGCATTGGTGATCGTGGGAGAAGTGGTGATGCTCAGGCGGGCGCTATTGGTGCCGGTGGTGTCGCCGAGTTCGATTTTTCCGGTGCCTGCCGAAGTCGAGATCGCAAGATTGCCTCGCTTGATCGTGGTGCCGCCGGTGAAGTTAGTGGTCTGGGCGAGCGGGTTGCCACCGAGGGCCGAAAAGGTCACGGTGCCGGTGCCGGCAGAGTCGATGACAATGGAGAGCGCCCTGGTGCCGTCGGCGCTGTCGCCCATGCTGTTGGCGAAGCTGATGCCCCCGGTACCGTTGGCGCTGAGGGTGAGTTCAACCGGGCCTGTCGCCGAGTCGGAGGTACGCACGCGGCGCACCGACAGGCCGCTAGATGAGTTGTTGGTCCAAGTTTGGGAGGCGGTGACTTCCGTGAAAAGACTTCCGGTGCTTACACCGACATTGCTGGCAGCTGCGCCGGTGTTCACCGTGATGCCGCCCGGGCCGAGTGTCAGCGTGCGCGTGCCGCTAGTGTTCTGGGAGATCGTGGTGGTGGCCGACGAGCCAAATGTGAGCGAGTTTGCCGCGATGCTTCCGCTGAGGAGGATGCTACCGCCCAGAGAGTTGTCGGGAGTGGTGTTAAAGAAAAGGTCGTCCGAAACAGTCGGGGCGGAGGTCGACGGAGCGGTTTCGGCGGCGTCGGTATACCAATTGCCGGCGGTCGCCCACGCGTTGCTGGGTGTGACCGCGTCCCAACCGCCCCAGTAAAGATCGGTGGCACGTGACTGGATGGGAAGAATGCCGGCGGCGAGGGTCATCGCGGCGAGGAGCTTGGAGGCCAGGGTGGATCTGGGCGGGAGTTTCATGATGAACATGGGGGATGGGCTAGTTGCGGATCGTGACGGGCAGGGTATCTGTTGGTCGGGGGTGAAAGCCGGAAACCGGTTTTGCTATAGCAACGCTACGTTGGTGCTTGAACTCTCCACAATGGTTTTGTTGTGCAATAGATTGCATTCTTAAGACGTTAGATATAAAATGGTAACGATTTTTAACAACGCTTGCTTCTAGGGGAGCTATAGTGAAAGAACACTATAGCAATCGGTCGTGCAAAACGGCCTCTTATGCGTCCCGCTGAGTTGCCGCCTCACCCCGTCGACGGGGAGCTCACCGCCTCACAGCCCAAAAGGGGTGTCGTTCGGTCGACGTCCAAGGTTGGCGTTGGAACGGGCGCATAGGATTAAGGTGCGCCCGCCGTGCGGGAATTGAACCTGTCTCAAAACACCCGGCGCACGCCGACCGTGGCGATCCAACGGGTGTATTCGCGACCGGGTTTGTCGGCGATGGCGGACTCGCCCCATTCGCGGAGGAGTTCCAGATCGAGCTTGGTCTTTGAGCCAAGCGTCCGGGTGACACCGAGCGTACCGGTGTAGATCCAGTCAAGGCGGTGGACGGCGGACGCACCGTAGTCGCGGCTGTCGCCGACCTGGACGTCGGCGAGGACGGCCATGCTCCAGACCGCGTTGAATGTGTGATCCCATCGCAGGTTGCTCCCGGTATGGTGATAGGCGCAGCGGCCGCCGCCCGAGAGCCAGAGATAGTCCTTGCCGGTAAACGTGACCGTGTCGGTCGCGGACGGGGTCCAAATCGCGGAGGCTTCGACGTAGCGGGTCGTGCGAGTGCGATCGAACCCGGGGGCGGCGGCGTCTCCAAAATGACGCAGATCGGGTCCGCCGACGATGCGCAGGAGGAGGTCGCTCCGGGGCCTGCCTTCGACGCCGACCAGGAACCGGGTCAACGTGTTGCTGTAATTGTGCGACACGCCGAGGAGATCGGCCTGACGCTGTTCTCCGACGCGTACGCCGGCGACGAGCGCGAACTCTTTGGCCACGAACCGGCCCGCATCGAGACCGGTCGACCACTCGGACCGGTCCACATAGTTGGCGTAGCCGGGGACAAGCGCCGTGCTGACGTGGCGCGTGTGATAATCATTCACGCAGAGATCCCCGGCGGCACGGAGAAACCCTCCGTCAAACGTCCGCGTGAGCTGTCCGCCCAGCTTGGTGTTGATCTGGTCGCGGCGGTCGCGCACCGGGACTCCTCCGATGGCCGGACCGCCGCCGGCCTGACCGAAGATGGGAGAGGTCTCCGCGCCATCGACGTAGAGGAGACTGCCCTTGAGTTGATAGCTCCAAGCGCCCTGCTTTCCGAGCAGGCTCAGGAGCAGGCGATGGTTGTCGTGGTGTTCCGACGAATATGCTTCGTAGCGGACCAATTCGGGCGAGTAGCCGGCGTTGAACTGCAACGCCGGGGACGCCTGCCACCCGGTTTCAAGTGCGAGCGAAGCCCGGGCCACCCACGAACCGGCCCGGTTGGGAACGGCGCCCGTGACGCCCGGAAGAATGGCCGAGCGGTCTTGCAAGAAGACGTTGTCGTCATAGCCCACGCGAGCGGCGAAGGCGGGCCGGAAGGTCCACGCAGGCGTGGGCGTGGGTGCGGCTTCTGCACGGGCTACGGTGGCGAGGAGCGTGAATGACAACAGACGGACAACGATGCGCATGGCGCCGTCTACGTTAGACTACGGGCCGATACCCGGCCCTGCGTTTTTTGACAAAGAGCGGTTGGTTTTTGGCGATGAGGCGGGGCGGAGCTCCGATATGGAGTGCGGCGAGCTCTCGCCGCTTTCGACGATGGGGCTCGCCACATCGCCTTCGCCAAACGATCGGGTGATCGCACAAAGGCGGGCCGTCAGGCCGGCCCGTCCAAAGCGGCGAGAGCTCGCCGCACTCCATAGGGGAACCCGGGACTTTCCGCGGTCTACCGGGTGATTTGATGAGTGCTCCGGGTGCCGTCCGGTTTGTATTCGATGACCTGTCCGCGTTCGAGCGACTTGATCCATTGTCCGTGGCGCTTGAGATAGGCATCGGCCGCCTCGGCGCCGAGTTGCGCGGTGAGTTGCTCGCGCGTTTGTCGGGCGATGGCCTTGAGGCTTTCCTGTTTCGCCCCAGGGGTGAGGTTTGTGTCGCGCACCACCTTGAGTGCATCGGTGGGGACGCTGTAGCGCAGATCGTAGATCCGGGTCGCGGTGGTCTGAGGCAGCCCGAGCCGGTCGGTGAGAGCGGCGAGGTTGCGATAATCATAGTCCTTCGCGCGGACATAGTCGCGGGCGCGATCGGGGCCGAGTTGACTCGCGATCTGCGTATCGAGGGCCTTTTGCGCCTCGTTGCGTTGCTTGTCATAATCGGGACCGGCGTCGGGCGGTCGGGACGCGAACCGGTCGTCGAATTGCTTGCGAAGTTCGAAGAGCGCGCGGAACTCCTGCTCGGTGGGGGCAAAGGCGGCGAGGTCGGAACGAAGCCGGTTGGCGGTCGGAGAGGAACGCAGTTCGTATTCGCGGAACTCCTCGGGCGTGAGGACGGCTTTCAACTCGGCCGCCTTCTCTTCGCGCAAAAAACGGAGACTCTCCTCGTCCGAGGCGAGGGGGAGTCCGCGGGTCTCGCGCTGGATCTGCGAAATCATCGTGTTGTAGTCCTCGTTGATCTCGCGGAGGAGGTCGCGTTTCTCCGCCGGGATGGGGTTGTTGTCGTTCGCCGCGGACGGCGCATCACCCAGGAGTTCGCGACGAAGGGCGATCTTCTCGCGGCGAAGGTCGAGTTGGGCGAGGCGTTGATCGAGCGTGGTGGGATCGTTGTAATAGGTGCCGCCCTGCTCCCAGTAGTTGCGTTCGACGCGGGGAGGGCGGAGCGCCTCCTCGCGGGCGCGAAAACGATCGTTGATTTCGGCGATGACGAGCATGCGAACCCGAGGCTCGGGCAAACCGGCGGCGCGGAGATTGGCGGTGAAGATGGCGAGGTCGGCGGACTGAAGACGGCTCCACGTTTCGGGCGGCGGCGCGTCGGGCGCGGGCGGAACGGTTGAAACCGGACGAGGAGAGTCGGACGTCGCGGTGCCGGCGGAACCGGCGAGGCGTCCGGAGTTGTATTTGGAAGTAGAATACGGCGTCCGGTAGCCGCCGTCCGGGGTGGCCGGCCGAAGGACAATGTACCCGAGGAGCGCGGCGTTGGCGGCGAGCGAGGCGGTGATGATGAGGGTTGCGCGGTTCATCGGCGTGGGACGGGGTTATTTGGCGACTGACGTATTCGGGTCGTTGGGGAGGGCCTTGGTGTTCCAGCCGGGGCTGTCCGTTCTGAAGGTGATGGTATTGCCCCGGTCGAGTTCCTTGAGCCAGCCCATGCCGTTGTTTTTGAAATACGCCTCGGCGCCTTCGTCGCCGAGACTGGCGCGGACTTGCTCGCGGGTGTCGGCCGCCAGCGCGGCGAGAGCCTCTTTTTTCTGGGCGGTGCCGAGCGCGGGATTGTCGGTGATCTGTTGCACCGCCGAGGCGGCGGTGTCGCGCAGGGAATAAAGGCGGGCGGGCGTGTCCGCCGGAAGTTCGAGGCGGCGGGTGGCGGCTTCAAGCTGGCGCCAATCGTTGTCCTGGAGGCGCAGCGACTCGGCATACCGTTCTTCGCCGACCACGGACTTGATCTGCTCCATGATCTCCTTCTCGGCCTCATGGCGCTCCTTCCAGTAAGTCTGGTCGCGCTCGACGAACGGATCGTGATTGGCGTCGTTGTTGAACTTCTCGTCGAAGGCTTTTTGGAGCGGGAAGAGGGCAAGGTATTCCGCTTCGGTTGCATCGACCCAAGTCATCTTGCCGCGGAGCTGCTGTGCGGAGGGCGACATGCGCAGCTCGTAGGCCTGGCGTTCTTCGGGTGACATGAGCGCCTCGAGGTCGCGTTTCTGCTCTTCCTGCAGAAACCGTATTTTCTCGGCGTCGGACGGGAGACGGAAACCCTGCGCGTCCAGGTTCACCTCGTTGATGAGTTCCTGATAGTCCTGTTGGATTTGTTGGAGAGCCTGACGTTTCTCGTCCGGAAGAAACGAGAGACGCGGGTCTTGCCAGCGGTTCCGAGCGGCGCCGGGGCCGAGGATACTTTCGATCTCGTCGCGCATTTCACGTTGGAGGCGGCGGGATTCCTCGCGCTCGGCCTTGGTCATGCCGTTTAAAAACCCGCTCTGTCGCTCACGGTCGTTTTTCCACCACGGTCCATCGGGATCCCAGGCCTGACGGTGAAGCACCTTGAAGCGTTCCTCGTATTTTTTGCCGATCTGCATCTGAACGATGGAACGAACGATGTCATCCGACAAACCGGCGGCGCGCAGCAGATCGCGGAGCGCTCCGACATCGTTGGCGTTGAGCGCGGCGACGAGTTCGGGCGGAAGGGTGAAGCCCGCTTTGGTTTGGGGCGGAGCAGGTTTGGCAGATGCATCGGACGGAGTTGGAATGCCATCGTCTTTGTAGGCGGAGGAGTGGCGAAGCGTGACGGTGACGAGCGCGGCATTGGCGACGAGCGAGGCCGCCAAAACGAGAGGCAAGGGCTTCATGGAAGAGACAACGGGAAGGATCCGTGAACGCGCATCGATCGGAGGTTCTTTATATGGCGGGCGGAGTGAAGCGACCGGTGCGCAGGAATGCGCGGACCTCGGCGAGGACGGGCCGGCGCCACATCAGCCACGTGTGCGAAAAGGGCAGGGTGACGTGGGCGCTTTCATCGGCGAGGTGGGTGCGATCGACGGAGACTTTGCCGTCATCGGCCCCGGTGATCAGGGCGGAGAAAAACGGGTTTAGCGACACGTTGCCGGCGATGATGCCGATCTCCACGCCGGGCGGCGGCGTGCCCAAGGTGCGGGGCACGGAGGCGTCGTCGGTACCGAGTTGCAGACCGGCCGGGCCGTTGAGGCGGCGGTAAAGACTCCACGTGCGCAGGTGGTCGACGAGTTCGCTGCCCGCGTTGGGCGGGGCGAGCATGACGACGCGGCCAAGCGACTCCGGGGTGCCGTGGTCATGGAGGTATTGGCGCACGAGAATGCCTCCGAGCGAATGGGTGACGATGTGGATACGCTCGCTGGTGGCGGCTTCGGCGAAAACAGGAGCGAGGGTGGCGTCGGCGAGCGTGCGGATGTCGGCGTTTTGCGACGGATAGGCAAGGTTGCGAACGTTATAACCGTCGTCTCGCAAATCGTGGGCGAGGCGCGCCATCGCGAGCGGGCTGCGACCAAGCCCATGAAGCAGCACCACGGTGTCGGCGTCGGCCGCGTGGGCGACGGAAACGATGCCGAGCATGCAGCAGAGGAAGGGGAATGCTTTCATCGGGGCGAAGAGCGTACACTTATTCTTCCGGGGGCAAAGGATTGGGGCGAGGTGTTTAATTGAGGGAGCCGGAAAGAGCGGATGACCGTCTACGACATCGGATTCAAAAGAACGATCCGCTTCGTCTGGCGTGACCTACGCGCAAGGTGTCGCTTCGAAATAATCCGACGAGCTGCTTGCGCCTGCGCGTATCGCCCATTCATTGCCGGATCTTTCGCAGGCGTTTTGCCGATGGCATGTTCTGTCACTTTGCAGGTGACGGATCCCTCTCTCTCTGTTCCGTAGTCCTCCGCAGATTCTGAACCGCGAGTCGGGCTTATCACCCCAAGTCCGGCCGACCTTACGATTAGAACCTTTTTCGCTCGGCGAGACCCCACAAATTTCGCCGACCCCACCAAGGGGCGTGCCTTGTGCACAACCATCGAAACCACGCGTCATCCGCTCGCATATGAAAACGAAAAGATCCCGATCGGCCGCCAAAACCCCGAGGGAAAAACAGCCTTCCACGCACCTCACGGGCATTGGCCGGGCTGGTGAGGTCGGTCCGGAGATGCGGGAGATCTTGGTCGTTTTGCTGGCGTTCAAGGCCGGGGATTTTTCCGTCAGGCTTCCCCGCGATTGGACCGGTGTTTACGGGAAGATCGCCGACACCCTCAACGACATCGCCGCGCTGACGGCCAAGTTGGGCGACGAGACTGCGCGGGTGAGCGTGGCCGTGGGAAAAAAGGGTCGCCTCAAACAACGCGTGACGATGCCTGGCGCCATCGGCGGCTGGTCCGACAAGGTGGAGTCGATCAACACGCTGATCGATGACCTGGTGTGGCCCACCGCGGAAGTGACCCGCACCATCAGTGCCGTTGCGAAAGGCGACCTCACCCAGCCGATGGCGTTGGAGGTCGAGGGCCGCGCACTCGAGGGCGAGTTCCTCCGCAGTGCGCGCATCGTCAACACCATGATCGACCAGCTCGGCGTGTTCACCTCGGAGGTGACGCGCGTGGCCCGCGAGGTGGGCACCGAGGGAAAACTCGGCGGCCAGGCCAAGGTGACCGGCGTCAGCGGCGTGTGGCGCGAGTTGACCGAGAGCGTCAACCAGATGGCGGGCAACCTCACCGCGCAGGTGCGCAACATTTCCGACGTGACCATCGCCGTGGCCAACGGCGACCTGTCGCGCAAGATCACCGTCGATGTGCGCGGCGAGATTCTTCAGCTCAAGGAGGCCATCAATACGATGGTGGAACAACTTCGTTCGTTCGCGTCGGAGGTGACGCGCGTGGCTCGCGAGGTGGGCAGCGAAGGCAAACTCGGCGGGCAGGCGATCGTGCCCGGCGTGGCCGGCACGTGGAAGGACCTTACCGACAAGGTGAAATCGATGGCTAGCAACCTGACCGGCCAGGTGCGCAACATCGCCGAGGTGACCACGGCCGTGGCGCGCGGCGACCTGTCGCGCAAGATCACCGCCGACGTGAAGGGCGAAATCCTCGAATTAAAAAACACCATCAACACGATGGTGGACCAGTTGAACTCGTTCGCGTCCGAGGTGACGCGCGTGGCCCGCGAGGTCGGCACCGAAGGCAATCTCGGCGGCCAGGCGCAGGTCGTCGGCGTGGCCGGAACCTGGAAGGATCTCACCGACAACGTAAACTTCATGGCGAGTAACCTGACGGCGCAGGTGCGCAACATCGCCGAGGTGGCGACGGCCATCGCGCGCGGCGATTTGTCGCGCAAGATCACCGTGGACGTGAAGGGCGAAATTCTGGAACTGAAGAACACCGTCAACACGATGGTCGACCAGCTCAACGGCTTCGCGTCCGAGGTGACGCGTGTCGCCCGCGAGGTCGGCACCGACGGCAAACTCGGAGGTCAGGCCGATGTGCGCGGTGTGGCCGGTACCTGGAAGGATCTCACGGACAATGTGAATTCCATGGCGAACAATCTCACCGGCCAGGTGCGCAACATTGCCGAGGTTGCGACCGCGATCGCGAAGGGCGACTTGTCGCGCAAGATCACGGTGGATGTGAAGGGCGAAATCCTCGAGTTGAAGAACACAGTCAACACGATGGTGGACCAGTTGAACGGCTTCGCCTCCGAGGTGACGCGCGTGGCCCGCGAGGTCGGCACCGAGGGCAAGCTCGGCGGCCAGGCCGATGTGCGCGGCGTGGCCGGCACATGGAAAGATCTCACGGACAATGTGAAT
>JANJTQ010000160.1 GCA_024711005.1 Opitutaceae bacterium
CTCGCGACCAATCCCTGCATGAGTCCCGATTTCTGCCTCGATTGGGTCTCGTTGTCCGCGAAGGTGAAGGCTGGATCGGCCGAGGTGCAAACCCATGCCTCCAGCCGTTTCGAGACGAGCGCGGGTGCCTGGACCCTCGTCGAGGACGCGCGAGGCGACCATGGTTGGTTGTTGGAGGCGAAGAGCGCCAGCGATGCGGTCAACACGCTGGCCGACGGGGTCGCGCTCGGTTCGGGCCACACCGTGCTGTTTCCCGCGACATGGTCGAACCTCCTGCGTCTTAAAAATCTCGTTCAAGAACACGACGCCGGCTCAACGATTTTTCCGACCGCCGCGCCGCAACTGGGCCGGGGCACCCTTGGCATCGGCGCGCGTTTCACGACGCTCCATTGGCCGGCGGTCGAATGGGCGATGGCCGCGCTGGAGATCGGCGTGACCGCGAATCAAAACTCGATTCCGCGTGAACTCGTTTATGATGTGAACGCGATGCTCGAAGGCCGGCTCGATACCGTGCCGTTCCCCTTCATCGGCACCTCCGTTCCCGAAGGACATCAAGGACAAAGCGTCGAGGGTATGAGTCACGGGTGCGTGCTTTCGAAGCTCAAGACCGGCTTCCATCAGCGCCGCATCGCCTGGAGCTTCAACGCCGATCATCAACCCATCGGCGGCAAGTTCGATGTGCGCGAAGATGCGCTCGTCGAAGGCTGTTTGCTCGCCAGCTATATCACCTTCGATCTGTCGCCCGAGCTGGCGCAGACGACGCCGCCCGCCGATCCGTCCGCATGGGTCGCCGCCAACGTGGACGCCGCGCTCGTCAACACCGTGCGCGCCCGCGTCGCCGCCGCCGGGCTGACGCTCAACGAAATCGAGTTGGTCCGGTTGCTGGCCCAGGTCTGGCCCTCGCTTCAGAAGATGAAACGCCGCGACGAGAAATACCGCGCCGTGCGCGAGCGGGCCTTCACCACGGCGACCGGCCGCGCCTATTTGCGCGAATTGTCGATCGACGAACTGCCCGGCCTCACCACGCCCGAAACGACCGCGATCATGCTCGCGTTGTGCGAGGCGCTCGGGATGAAAATCCATTTCGTCGCGCCGGCCTTCGGCTTCCAGAAGAACATGCCGTATCCGGACAACACCGCGTTGCGCGCCCTCATCGAAAAACAATGTGCGGTGTGCAAGGCCTTTGACGCGAGTATCGGGTTTCACTCCGGCTCGGGGAAGTCCGCCGAGAACTATCAGGTGATGGGCTCGGTCACGGGCGGACGTCTCGAGATCAAGACCAGCGGACGCTACACCTACGAAATGGGCCGCGCGCTGTTCGCCTCGAAGCACGCGGACGACCGGGCGCTGTGGCGGGACTGGTATGCGTTCACGGTCGAACTGGCGATCAAGGGGGCGTTCAGCGCCGACGAGACCGAGCGCAAATTCGCCCGCATATTTGTGACCGACGCGTTGACGCTGGAGAAGCGTGCGACGGATGACGGGGTGTTCTCCGACGAGCGGACGTTGCGCGTTGCACTTGCGGCCCTCACTCCGAGTCCCGAGCACATGTTCTGGTTTGAATACAATTTTCTCTACGTGCTGGCGGGCGACGGACGCGCCGAAAAAGGGGCGCTGGGCGACCACACGGCGGCCGGCTACCGGCAGCGCGCGCGTTTTTACGCGATCAGCGACGAAGGTCGTCTCAACTACGCGAAGAACGTGGCGGACTACATCGTATTCCTCGCGGAAAACACCGGGTTGGTGCCGGCGGAACGTTGCGCCCGCGCCCGTGCGCGCCTGGCGGAAGCCTCGACGCTGCAAGCGCTGCTGGCCCAGATCGCGGGGTAGTGGTGGCGAAGTAAGCGCACCTCGGATCGCTCGCCGACTCACAAACGTAGCAGCCGAGCACAGGGACGGGACTGAGGCGCTGCACGGCACCGTTGGAACCCCAAGAAACTGGGTTGGCCTGCGTCGCGGGACGGGTATGTTTCTTGGGAGAACCACGTCCTGAATGAAGATGCTTCCCCAGGAATGGAGACAGGTGTTGTCGGTGCTGATGGCGGCGGCCACGAGTACGGTCGAGAGCAGGCCGAGGAAGCCGACGGGGCGAATCACCGGCAGGGCGACGGGAACCGACATTTGCGCGCGGGCGGCGGGATCGCCGATGGAGGACTCGGGCAGGCGAGCCAGCACGCCCTCGCGGTCAGGGTCGACAATGCCGACGACCTGCAGCGATGGATCGCCGGTTTGAAAAACCGCTCTGGCGACAGATCTCGGAGGTAGAGTAACCCAATAGGTTACTCTATCTCGGCGGGCGCGCCGTGTGGGCGAGGGGTCGTCGCTTTGGCGAGCGGCAAAAAAAAAGCGCGCCCGATGATCGGGCGCGCTTGGGGGCGTTGGTGAGGACGGAGGGGATCAACCCAAGTTGGCGATGATCGCGTCGGCCATCGCCTTGGTGCCGACGGTCGGCTTGCCGAAGGCGATGTCGCCGGTGCGGAAGCCATCTTCGGTGACGGCCTTGCGCACGGCCGCCTCGATCTTCGCGGCGACGGCGTCGAGACCGAAGCTGTAACGCAGCATCATCGCGGCGGAGAGGATTTGCGCGCACGGATTGGCGATGCCCTTGCCGGCGATGTCGGGGGCGGTTCCCCCGGCGGGCTCGTAGAGACCGAAGGGCAGTTCGAGGGAGTTTTTGCCGGTGCCGAGCGAGGCGGAGGACAACATGCCGAGCGAACCGCAGATGACGGCCATCTCGTCGGAGAGGATGTCGCCGAACATGTTTTCGGTGAAGAGCACGTCGAACTGGTTGGGATCGCGCGCGAGCTGCATCGCGGCGTTGTCGACATACATGTGGCTGAGCGCGATGTCGGGATGGTTCTTGGCGAAGTAGTCGACGACAACCTTGCGCCAGAGAACGGAGGTTTCGAGGACGTTGGCCTTGTCCACGGAGCAGACGCGGTTGCCGCGGGCTTTCGCGGTCACGGCGGCGACCTCGGCGATGCGCTCGATCTCGGAGGTCTTGTAGACCATCGTGTCGACGGCCTGCTGCTCGCCGTTTTCGAGGGTGGTGGTGGTCTTGGGCTGGCCAAAATAGATGCCGCCGGTGAGCTCGCGAATGCAGACGATGTCGATGCCGTTGGGGATGCGCTCGGACTTCAGCGGGGAGGCATCAAGGAGGTCCTTGTAGAGAAGACCGGGACGGATGTTGGCGAACAGGTTGAAGGCCTTGCGGAGGGGCAGGAGAGCGGCGCGCTCGGGTTGTTCCTTGGGCGGAAGTTTCTCCCATTTCGGACCGCCGACGGAGCCAAAGAGGATGGCGTCGGCTTCACGGGCGAGGGCGAGGGTGGAGTCGGGGAGCGCCTTGCCATGGTTGTCGATGCCGGCACCGCCGACGTCGGCGACTTGGTAGGACAGGGTGAGATTTTCCTTGGCGGCAACGTGGGCGAGCACGCGCAGGGCTTCGGTCATGACCTCGGGCCCGATGTAGTCTCCAGGAAGAACGGCGAATTTAAGCGTCGACATAAAAGGTCGCGATATAGCGAGGCCCGAAGCGCGCTGGCAAGCCGCCTCTGAGGAGTAGCGAAAGGCTTTCGGAGGGAGTCTCCCGTGGAACAGGGAACGATTCGCCCGGGACTAGATCCAATCCCCCAAACCTCATGAATACACGTGCTCTTCTTCTCTCGCTCGTTTTCCTGCCGCTGACGGTGTTTGCCGATACGTGGAAAGGCGATCCCGCCCATTCACGCCTCGCGTTCGCCGTCACGCATCTCGGCATCTCCGAAATCACCGGTGTTTTCAAAACGTTCGATGTCACGATCACCGCGAACGAACCCGATTTTAGCGACGCGGTATTCGAGCTGTCGGTGGATGTCGGATCGATCGACACCGAGGTTGTAAAGCGGGACAACCACCTGCGCAGTCCCGATTTTTTCGCGGTGGAGGATTTTCCCGAGATGACGTTTCGCAGCCGGTCGATTGAACCTATGGGCGAAGGTCGCTTTCAGCTTTCGGGCGAGCTGACCATTCGCGGCCAGGCCAAACCGGTGACGATGGAACTCTGGTATCGGGGAACCACCATAAACCAAAAAAACACCACGGCCGGATTCCAATTGACGGGGACGTTGAGGCGTTCCGATTTCGGCGTGGGGTCCAAATTCGCCCCGCCGATGATCTCGGACGAAGTTGCGATCAAAGCCGACGGCGAGTTCATCAAACAATAACCGCGTGGGGCACGCGCCCACGAGTGAACCCATCATGCGAAAAACGGTCTTCGAACTAAATTCTTCCTTGTAGGCCGCGAGCTTGCTCGAGCTCCGAATCGCGCCTGCAAGCAGGCGGCCTGCTTCCGAAAAACAACGTCTTATGAAAATCAAAAGCCCCGCCTTCGAACACGGTGAAGTCATCCCCGACAAGTACAGCCGTTACCACGACGATCGGACACCTCCCCTGGAGTTCTCCGACATCCCCGACGGAACCCGGAGCCTGGCGCTCATCCTCGACGATCCCGACGCGCCGAGCGGTCTCTTCACGCACTGGGTCGTGTTCAACATCGATCCCAACTCCACGGGTTTCCCGGAGAACGATGTGCCGCGTGATGTGCGATTCGGGATGACCAGTTGGGGCGAGGCCGGTTACGGAGGTCCGCAGCCGCCGGATCGGGAGCACCGTTATTACTTCCGCCTGTATGCGCTCGATTGCCGCCTGGATCATCCGCACGGCGCTCCTCGCGAGGAGGTGGAAGCCGCGATGCAGGGTCACATGCTCGCGCATGCCGAATTAATGGGGCGCTACGCACCGCCGGTGACGTGAACGCGGGCGGGGGTTGCTCAGCCGCCCGATCCAGGTATCGGCAACCACACGCGCGTTTCCAATGTCTTCCGATGCCGCGCCCAATGGTCCACGAGGTGGGCCACCGCGGGCCGACCGTCGGACGACCACGGCAGCGTGCGGGCATTTTGTCCGACGAAGTGGGCGCCGCATCGGCCGGGTTCCGGTTGATGCGGAGGAAATGGCGAGCAGATCGAGACTTCCTCCGTGGTGACCACGAGCATCGGAAGCGCGCGCTGCAACGCGGCGGTCTGAAGTCCCTGTTCGTCGAGTTCGGACGTCATCACGACGGGGTGCTCGTTGATCACGGCACGCAACGCGGCGGCGTAATCGAATCCGGGCGGGAGCCCTCGAATTCCGCTGTTGCGCGGGGCCGGACCGCAAAGCGTCTCGAATTGTCCGAGGCAGCGCGCGACATCCTCCGCGAGGAGACCATACGCGCCGTGTGCTCCGTCCAGCCACAGGCGCAAGGCCTCGGGCGCCGTCCACAGCACGCAGTCGTTGTCCAGGGAGAGTTCGTAGCGATCCTCGTGGATGCGCAGCGGCGACAGTTTCCACGCCACGCCCTCGGCCATTTTTGCGTCGAGATGGGGACGCAGGAAGTCGGGGAAATCCTCAAGCGTGACGACCCGCCATTGCACGCCATCGGGAAGCGAACCGATCGTCTCGCGGGCGCGTTCCATCGGCACCGTGTTGACGCAAATCGTGTAGCTTGCCCCGGGACCGAACATCCTCCACGCGCCCCAAACCGAAAGGCGCAGCGCCTCGAATCCCCGGGGACTCACGTCGCCCACGGTCCATCGCACACCGAGATCAACCGGGATCAAGTTCATGACTTGCGTGACGCCACTCCGCGTCCGGGTTCCGGACCCGCCTGATCCGGGTCGGGCCACCATTTTGACATGACCCACTGGTCGAGTTGAACCGCACGCTGCAATCCGGATGGACTCCGGTAATTGAACGTGTCGGCGAACGAACCCGTGATCTGATAACCGAGGTGTTCGTAAAAGCGCAGGACCTCCGCGTTACCCCGATCCACATTCAATTCGATGCAACGCGCGCCGTGTTCCTGAAGCAGGCGTTCCCCCGCATGCATCAACCGCCGGCCGATACCGAGTCCCTGAAACCAAGGGAATACCCGCAGCGCCCACAGCGAGCCGATCGTTGGCGACTTCGGTTTCGGGACGTCGAGCCAGACTTGACCGATCGGCGCACCGCGAAAATCGACGACGAGCATGATGGTTTCGCCGCGCTCGTGACGACGGAAGGCATCGCGAATAACCCGTCGGTGGGGCGTGAACTGACCGAACCACTCCAGCCCCGGCAGATCTCCGCGCACGCACGGTCGGATCTCGGCGGACAACGCCAGAGGGATGTGATCGCGCCGCCGGTGTTTTTTCTCCGCATCGGCTTTGGTCATCGGCTCGCGGTAGTTTGGGTGAGACGACGTCGAAAAGCCGGCGTATCCACGGCGCCCCAGCGGTATTTGTAGGTCTCGCGACCCCGCAGAAAATCGAAGACGCGCGCGCCCTCCCGCCGGGCATTTTCGATGGCGTGCCAAACGATCTGATTGCCCACGCCATAGGGACCGAACAGCGGATCGAAGCCGCCGAGATAATAGCTGGCGCGTTCACCGTGCTGAAATCCGTAGTAGGCGGCCGCCACGTGGCCGTTCACCAACAGACGATAAAAACGCAAAACGCCGCGTGCCAGCAGGCCGTTCGCAGCCTCCCGGTGAAACGCCTGCACCGTGGAATCGACCAGCACGCCGGGACCATTGCGCGACGACCAACGAGCCGCGTGCAGTTCGACCAGCGACTCAAAGAGCGAGGCGAAATTTTCGGGTGTCGCGGATTCGAAGCGCACCGCGCCCAGCAGCTCCAGACGATGGCGATCGGTCCGCAGCCGCCGGGCAAAATGCGGCGAAAGTGAGGACTCGACCCCTCGTCCCGACGACAACTCCAATGCCGGACAAGCGTCCTGCGGTTCGATGCATTCTTTCCACGATGTCGGCGCCGGCCGACTCAGCAGCGGTGATCCCACCCGCAGTTGCTGCCAGTCGCAGGTGTCCCAGGCGTCGTTCCGTTCCTCTAGATGCTCCATGATCGCGATCGCGACCTCCTGTGAACATCCGGGGGCGGCGAGCACATCGAGCGTGTCGCTTAATCCGTTGCCAACGAGGACGAGGGTGCGTCCCCCCGGCGAGGGTTGAGAATAGATGAAAAACGGGGCGAGTCCGATCAGTGTGCCGGCCCGGCGCACCACCAACACATAGAGGGAATCGGCCGCCCAGCGACGGGCCCACGCAAGCACCCATTCCGGAGACTGGAACGGCGTGGCGGATGGACACCGGTTCCAGAGCACGGTCCATTCCGGGCGGAGGGCCTCGAGTCCGGACAGATCCGTAATTGTATCCAGAGTACGATTACTCGTTGCCGGGAGTATGGCGGTTTCAGGCGGCATTGACGGCGAGGGGTTCCTGGACGGACGCGGCCGGTTGGACACGGCGCGCGGCCAGTTCGTGGTAACGTTCGAGGTAGAGCGCGTTGGTGCGGGCGGCGGAGAAACGCGTGCGCGCGGCGGCGCGGCAGTCCTCGGGGTCGATTTGCTCCACCGCGGCGATGGCCTTTGCCATGGCCTTGATTCCATCCGCGATGAAGCCGGTGCGTCCGTGTTCGATCACGTCCGGCAACGCGCCGGCGGACGAGGCGATCACCGGCGTGCCGCATGCAAGCGCCTCCATGGCGACAAGCGAACTCGTCTCGGGCGCAAGGCTTGGCACCAGCAAGGCGCGCGCCCGCGAAAGCAGTTTCCGTTTTTCCGCGAAGCCCACGGGTCCGACGAAACGGCGTGTCGCGTCGAGGCGCGGCTGGATGCAATCCCGAAAATAATCCCGGTGCGCCGGATAGTCGTAGAGGTGGCCCGCGAGAAGCATCGGGACGTCCGCCTGCCCGGCGGCATCGAGCGCCAGATGGAAACCTTTCTCCGCGCAGATGCGCCCGAGGGACAGCACGAAGTCCTCCTTGCCACCGACGTCGATGTGCAGCTCCTCGACCGGCACGCCATTGGGAATGAAGGGCAGCAACGAGGTTCCGGAGGGACATGCGCCGGCCTGGCTGGCCGAGACGCAGTGCAGGTACGTTTCCGGTCGTGATGACGAAAACGCGCGCGCCGGATACCACGAAGGAGGCAGATGCAACGTCACCAGCACGGGCACGCCGGGCGGTGGCAGGTAGTCGGCGAAATCGAGTCCGTGGAGGTGCACGACATCGATGTGTTCCCGGGCGAGCACGGACATGATCGCCTCCCGATGACGGGCTCGACCCTCCGCCTGGGCTTTGTTGTCGAGGACACCATCGATCGCCCGCGTTGCCAACAAGGTGCCGCGAACGCGCGATCCTTCGCAGGCGATCACCAGGGAACGATGCCCGGCGGCGACCAGTGCCGCGTCCAGTTGGGCCACGACTTGTTCCGCGCCACCGGCGGAATCGAATGAAACGGGGGCGAAAGGATAGGCTACATTGAGGATTGAGAGGGCCATAAAAAATCAGGTGTCGGCGGTTTGTCCGCTGTGCAGATGTTCGGTCGCGGCGGTGGCGAGCATGCACCATTTCCGGACGGTCATGCCCCACGAGTACCGCTCGTAGAGCACCGGTCCGTCATGCGGCGGGTGCGTGAAGTCGTAGGCGGGCGCGAGCCGGAAGCACTCCTGTTCAAGCGGCACGGACTTCAACGTTCGCTCTTGCGAGTGATAACACGCGAGGAGTCGCTGCTTGAGCGCCTGGCCTTCGGGCGAGAGCCGAATGACGCGTTCGACGGCATCCGGCGCCGGCAGGAACTCCGAGAAAATCCAAGTCTCTCCGGATGCATGATAAGATGCGAACTCCATGACGACGGGCGAAGCGCGGCCCTCGCGGATGAGCGCGGCGACGGCCGCATGCACGGCGAACGCGACCGCGTCGTGGTCCGGGTGGCCTCCTTCATAAGGATGGGTGAGGACAATCTCCGGACAGGTGGCGAGGATCCACCGTCTGAGGTCTGCCGTGAGTGGCACGAGACGAAACGCCGCCTGCTGGTCGGGGTAGTCGAGAAACACCGCGTGTTCCGATGAGATGCCCGCGTGGGCGAGGGCGCGCCAGGCCTCCGCGCGACGCAGCCGCGCGTACTTTGCGCAGGTCGGGCAACCTGCGGCCCGCGCGTCGCGACCGTCGCGCGGCGCGCCGTCGGTTGCGTAAATGAAGCCCGCCGCCTCGATTCGCGTCAGGCGCGACGAGGCGCCAACGGTTTCGTCATCCGGATGCGCCAGTACCATCAAGGTTCTCGGCGCGGGCAACGGGTCCCCGGCGGGGGCGCACAGGCGGTCCAGCAGCTCGACAGCCATGGCCCGGTCGATTTCGACCCCCGGGAAGGGCGGGTGGCGCGGCTTTTCGGTACGGTGAGTCATGAGACGGGCGCTCCGGAGGAAATGGCCTGCGAGCCGGTCCCGATTTCGCTGTCATGCGCGGCGAGCACGGGCTCGCGTTGCAGGCGCGGCGACGGAGCGCGCAACGCGATGCCGTCGTCATGGTTGCAGGTGTTGTCGAGCAACCGAAGCGCCTCGCGATAACCGTTGAGCGTGCCGACATCCACATACGCTTCGCCGCGGGCGACACCATAGGCGCCGCCACCGCGGGCGAGATAGGCGTTCACCAGCGTGCCGAAATACTCGTCCCGTCGATCCGGCTCCAACCACAAGGCGTGCAACTCATGAAGCACCCGGCCGGGGAGTTTGATCGCGCCCCAGATCCATGAACTGCGCGGATGCGGCTGTTTGACCTCCACTTCCAGCACGCGCCCCGTGTAGTCAATCGCCACGGCATCGAACACCGACGGATTGTCCACGGGGAAAAGAAGGAATGAAAGCGTGTCGTCGGGCAGAAAGGTGAATCCGTCGTTTGGATACCAGATCGTGTCGGGCAGGCCGATGAGCACCGACTCGTCCGCAGGCACGACAGCGCACGCACGAAAGAGCGCGTCGCACAAACCGGCCGGCCGGGGTTGCACCACATAGACCACCTCGACCTCGCCGATGCTGCCTCCGTAGTAGGACATCACGTCGGATTTGCCGGGCGAGATCACGAAGCAGATCTTCGTGGCGCCACCGCGGATCATGCGCTCAACGAGGTATTCGCTGACGGCGCGCGGGTGTTCGACGCCGTCTTCAGTCCGGCTGCCGACGGGGAGCAGTTCCTTGGAAAAGGCGAGCGGTTGAATGCGGCTTCCGGAGCCGGCGGCGGGAATGATGCCCCACATATCAGTGTCCTCCGGACATTGCCGCGACTCGGTGCGTGGTGAGGCTTTTCGCCTGTGCGAAGAGCCGTTCAAGTTCCTTCACGCGATGCGCCGCGGTGTGTTCGGCGAGCACCCGCTCGCGTGCGTGGCCGGCGATGCGGTGCAGTTCGGCGTCGGAAAGTTCAAGGGCCGCGACGACGTCCTCGGCGTTGTTGGCGACGAGAATTTCGGCCCCGATGTGAAAGAACCGGTCCAGGCCCGCCCACGGGTCGCTCAAAAGAGGCACGCCGCAGGCCGCCGCCTCGAACAGCCTGCCCGAGGGGCAGTGGCCGCTGGCGCGCATCGCGCGACGGGTGACGTTGAGCGTGAGCCGCGACGAGCAAAAGAACGCCGGATGCCGCGCGGGCTCCACGTGACGCACAAAGAACACGTTTTTCGTCCACGGGAAATCAGCCGGATATTGCGAACCGCCGATCAGAAAGCGCCGGTCCGGCATCCGCCGCGCCGGTTCGATAAAGAGGTTCTCCAGCATCGCCTGCCGGTCTTCCGCAAAGGTGCCCAGGTAGGAGAGATCGGACCTCCACTCTTGGGTGGGTGCGACCGGGAAATGAGCTTCCGGGTCAACAAACCCGTACAAGGGCGCGACACGCCGGGCGCCCAGCAACGATTGCAGTTCATCCAAGGCCTGTCCGCCGGTGTAACTGAGAACCAGGTCGTAATCGGCCAGCCCTCGCGGCCCGATATAGTCCACCTCTTCACCAGCGCGGACGCGTTCGAGCGTGACCGGTGTATCCAGATCGTAGAACACGCGGAGCGGCACATCGGCGTCGGCGATCACCTCGGCGGCCGCAAGCGCGTCCGGACAATACGAACTGACGATCGCCACGTCGGCATCGGCGAGTTGGGCGCGCGCCTCGGGCAGGACCTCGTCCCATTTTTCGAACAGGTGGAGGTCGCCCCACGTCGGCGCGGTGAGGTCCCGGTCGGCGCGATAGAAAGGCGTGTCTCGTTCGAAGAAAACGACCCGATGGCCGGCAAGGTGGAGTGAGCGGCACAAGCCCCGCCAGAGGGTTGCGTGTCCATTGCCCCAGGATGAACTGACGGTGAGTCCGAAGATGACGAGTTTCACGGTGAGGAGTTGAGGTGATGGGGTGATGTCGCTCGGCGTTACCTTGCCATCGACCACGCCGGCCGTGCAGAGGGCCGCGTCCCGTTTACCGAACCGGAGGACGTCCCCGCGCCGGCCCCGGCGGGCCGTCCATGAAAGCTGGCGGGCCCCGGTGGAGACGTTCGGACATCATCCGATGCGCGGTGTATGATAATCCGGAGGCGGGGGTGGTGCGGGGCACCTCATGCCGAATCGGGTGCACGCCGTTCGCCCTGTTTTCGCGTCGGGACGACCCCGGGTGTAAGCTCCCTGTGATGAGCTTGCTGCATTGCACCGCCCCCGGGGCGCCCGGGATTGAACCGCGCTGGACATCGAGTGCCAAAGACGGCGTCGGCACTGCCTATTCGAAGAGTTCCAACGTCTGGTTCACGTTGAGCCACGGCATCGTCAACGAGCTTTATTTCCCGTTCGTGGATACACCCAACACGCGCGACCTGCAGTTTCTCATCACGGACGGGGCGACCTTTTGTCATGAAGAGAAACGCGATCTTGATCATCAAACCGAGTATCCGGAGCGAAACGCGTTGCTCTACCGGATCATCAATACCGAGCGCGGGGGTCGCTACCGGATCGTGAAAGAGATCATTGGCGAACCGCATTCGCCCGTGCTGTTGGTGCACACCCGGGTGGAAATCATGGACCCGGCACTGCGGGGGAGACTGCGTCTTTATGCGCTGCTTGCCCCGCATCTGAAGGGGACGGGCAGGAACAACTC
The DNA here is from genome assembly GCA_024711005.1 of Opitutaceae bacterium. Taxonomy (GTDB): domain Bacteria; phylum Verrucomicrobiota; class Verrucomicrobiia; order Opitutales; family Opitutaceae; genus Rariglobus. The sequence continues at coordinate 11,964 of JANJTQ010000160.1, forward strand.
GGCCGAGTGGGACGATCTCGGGGGCAGGAAATTGATCCACGCGCACCGAGAGGACCTCCATCTTGTCTTTGGTTGTTGTCCCGACTTTACGCGCCGTTCGGTCGGGTATGTCGGATCGAGCGACGGCTGGCAGGACCTGATGGATAACTTCAGGATGGACTGGGAATTCGAGCGGGTGGTGGACGGCAATATCGCGCTCATGGGAGAAATCGATCTTGCGGGCGGGGCGGAATTCACCCTGGCGGTCGCCTTTGGATTGAGCGCACAGAGTGCCGTGACCCAGTTTCTTCAGGCTCAGGCCACGCCGTTTTCCAAGTTGCGGAACAAATACGTCGCCCAGTGGCAGCGCACTCGAATGGCGCTCGAACTGAGCGTGCCCACTCCGGAGGGGGCGTCGATGGCGCGCCTGAGCCGGAGCGTTTTGCTGGCGCATGAAGACAAGATTTTCCCCGGCGCCTCGGTCGCCTCGTTGAGCATTCCGTGGGGGGAGACGAAGGATGATCGCGACCGCGGCGGATATCATCTCGTTTGGACGCGGGACATGGTGCAGAACGCCACGGCGTTGCTGGCATGCGGGGAAACCGAGTCGCCATTGCGGGCGCTCATCTGGCTCGCGTGCGTGCAAGGAGAAGACGGTGGCCTGCCGCAAAACAGCTCGATCGCAGGGGAACCCTATTGGAAAGGCATTCAGTTGGACGAGGTGGCGGTGCCGATCCTGCTCGCCTGGCGTTTGTGGCGGTTGGACGCACTGCGACACTTCGATCCCTGGATACTGATCTTGCGGGCCGCGCGATATCTGGTCCTCGATGGCCCGGTGACCGGGCAGGAACGCTGGGAGGAGAATTCCGGCTACTCGCCCTCGACGTTGGCAACGATGATTGCGGCGCTGGTGTGCGCAGCGGAGTTCGCGCGCGATCGGAACGAAGGAGTGGCGGAGACCTTCTTGCTGGATTACGCCGACTGGTTGGCCGCACATGTGGACGAGTGGACGACGACGACGCGCGGCGAACTTGTTCCGGACAAGCCGCATCACTACATCCGCATCACTCCGCCCGGCGCGGATTGTCCGCGGGTCGGGCCCGATCCCGATAACGCCGATATCGCGCTGGCCAATGGTGGCGGTGTCCATCCCGCGCGAAACATTGTGGGCGGGGATTTTTTGCAACTCGTCAGACTCGGTGTGCGTGACGCCTGCAATCCGCTGGTCGTCGACTCGGTCGCGGTCATCGACGCGGTGCTCAAACGGGATTTGCCCCAAGGGCCATGCTGGCGGCGCTACAATTTTGATGGCTACGGACAGAAGGCCGATGGCCGCGCCTTTGATGGCACCGGCGAAGGCCGGTCATGGCCGATTCTCACGGGAGAACGCGGCCACTATGAACTCGCGGCCGGACGCGACCCGTTGCCGTTCATCGCGGCGATGGAAAAATTCGCGAACACCGGCGGGATGATTCCCGAACAACTCTGGGATGCGGACGACTTGGTTCACGGCTCGATGAAGCGGGGTCGTCCAAGTGGATCGGCGATGCCGCTTTGTTGGGCGCACGCGGAGTACTTGACGCTGGTGCGCAGTCATCAGGATGGCGCCTGCTTCGATCGGCCGGAACCGGTCTATCGGCGTTATGTGGTTGAAGGCACCGGCAGCCGATTTGAGATATGGACCTTCGAACACCAGCTCCTACGGATCGTGGAAGGTAAGACCCTGCGCATCGTCACGGCGGTGCCGGCGACGATCCATTGGAGTGCCGACGACTGGGGCAGTGCTCAAGACAGCGGGATGAGCGACACGGGACTGGGCTGCTGGCAGGCGGATCTGGCGACGGCGGATTTGCCGCGTGGAACAAGGGTCGTGTTCACCTTCCGGTGGAAAGAGCGTTGGGAGGAAAGGAGCTTCACGGTGGTGATCGGTTGAGGTTCCGGACGAGGATAGGGGCGAGAACGCGCCTCCCCTATTTGGAGTGCGGCGAGTTCTCGCCGCTTTCGACGGTGCGACCCGTCGCGCCGCCCTCCGGCTACAGGAGCACGCTGGCACACGACACAGCGCCCGCCCCTTGGCCTAGTCGGGGGTAGGGCGTGGACCGCCGGGCCCACCGCTCCGAATCACATCTCCGAGGCAGGGCGCGGACTCCGCTCCGAAAAGTGGCATGGGCGTCTCGCCCATGATCCGAAACATCCGCAGCGTCCCGCCGCGTTTGTTGATAGAAGGTAGGGCGAGGACCGCCGGGCCCGCCGCTCCGATACGCATCAATACCGTCCGAATCTCGTTATTCGCCTGCGCGCTTGACGATCCAGCGGCGCAACCGGTCAAACACCTCTGACAAAGTCGCCTCTGGCACGTGAGTGGCCGCCTTGCCATTCACGCGAATTTGATATCGGCGACGGGCGGAAGGGGCGCTGGGCGGCACACTGCGGACCGCCCAGCGTGTTTCCCTCCGGCCCCATCACCCATCCAACGGACTCCGCACGCCCAGCCCCGGTTTCTGCATCACGTGCAGATAAATCTGCGTCGTCTCGATGCTTTCGTGTCCGAGCAGCTCCTGCACGGTGCGAATGTCCACGCCACTCTCCAATAAATGGGTGGCAAACGAATGCCGCAGCGTGTGAGGCGTCACCCGCTTGTCGATTCTCGCGACCTCGCTCGCTCGTTTGATGGTCCGCTGAAACGCCCGATCCAGCAGATGATGTCGCCGACAAATCCCCGACCGCGGGTCTACCGAGAGTTCG
>JANJTQ010000172.1 GCA_024711005.1 Opitutaceae bacterium
GACGCCCCGACCTGCCGCCCCGCCGGCCAAACCCATGGGGACGAACCGGGGTGCGCCGTCGAACGCGCCGAGAACTCGCCGCACTCCAAATTCCGGATACCCGGAAGTTTTTGCCGGGTGGGTTTTCCTATGAGGATGGAAACTACGATTATGAAAAATAAAAAACCATAACTTGTTTAATACTAGTTAATAGGATGGCGGTTGGACCGGTTGGCACGCGCAGAGCTAGTCAGGCGCGTCCATGCAAGTCGCCGTTCGCCAATCCGTCCCGTTTCAACCGTCCGCCGGAGCCACGTACAAGCTGGTGGTGCGTTCGGCCGAAGAAGCGGTCACGGCGATTCGTGAACAACTAGGGGAGAGCGCGCGGGTGTTGTCCGTGCGTCAACTACCGTCCCAAGGGTTGGCGGGTTTGCTGAGACGTCCGCGGTTGGAAGTGATCGCGCAGTTGTCGGCGCCGGAACTGCCGGCCGAGATGCAGCCGATGCTCGGTCTGCCCGCCGACGACCGGCCGGCCACGGTGGCGAATGCGTTTTCGTTGGATCGGGAATCACGGTTTTCCCGCGACATGCCGGCGGGTTTGGGCGACTTGCTGCGGCGTTCGGGTTTTTCTCCCGCGTTGATCGGACGGTTGGAGGCGGCGCCGGAATTGGCCGGACATGAAACCAAGCCGCTGCATCACGTCCTCGTGGATGTGGGGGCTACGTTGGGTGCGGCGGCTCGGCGGCGCGCACCGGTTCCGTTGCCGGCGCGCGCGGCGTTTTTGGGTTCGCCTGGCGCGGGACGCACCACGGCGTTGTGCAAGTGGCTCGCCCGGGAAATATTCTCCCGGCATCGCACCGGACGCGTGTTTAAAGCGGAGTTCGACCGGCCCAATCCATCGGAGGGACTCGGGGTGTTTTGCGAAGCGGTGGGGCTGATGCTCGAACATGCCACGCCCGACAGTCCGATCCGCCAGGACGAAAATGAATTTGCCTACCTGGACATGCCGGCGATCTCCGTGCGGCGTCCGCAGGAGAACCGGCAGGCCCTCCGCTATCTCGACTCGGCGCAAGTAGAGGGACGCGTACTCGTCTTGAACGCGCTCTACGATGTGTCGTTGCTGCGTGAAACCTACGCGGTTGGACGCGATCTCGGCGCGACGCATCTGGTGTTCACCCATCTCGACGAACTCGAGCATTGGGGCCGCCTGTGGGATTTCCTCATCGAAGGGGAACTAAGCCCGCTCTTTCTTTCCACCGGCTCCGGTCTGACCGGAGATCTCGTTCATGATGTCGTCGGCGCGGTCATGCGTCGCACGCTCCCCGGAGCCCCGATTCCGCACCTGTCATGAGATTTATTTTTCTCACGGGCGGCTTTATCGGATTCGTACTCGCGGCGGTCGCCGGACTTGGCGCCGGGCGCGAGGCCGGACTGGTGCTGCGCGATGCGGCGGTGGGCTGCCTCGTGGGCGCGCTGTTGTTTCGCTGGTTCTGGTCGGTCGTCGTCAAGGCGATGGTGGAAACCATCGAACGGCGTCGCCGCGAAGCCCATGCCGCCGTCGAGCCCGCACCTACGCCGGCCACCGTCGCACCCGCCGCCACCGTGCGTTCCCGCTAATTTGTCACCCCGATCCCGGACATCCGCCCCTTTGCCATGAGCCCCGTTTTATCCGAACCCGTTGCACCTCCCGTCGAAAATCCATCGATCGCCAGCGCCGCCTGGCGTGCGTACCAGACGGCTTTGACGGGACCGGTCACCGAGACGGAGTTGATCGAGCGTTACCTTCCCCTGGTCCGGAATGTGGTGGAGCGCATCAAAATCAATCTGCCGGCCCACGTGGACGCCGATGATCTTTATAGCGTGGGCATCACCGGGCTGCTCGCGGCGGTGCGCAAGTATGATCCGGGGCAGAACACCACGTTCGCCGGCTATGCCACCACGCGCATTCGCGGCGCGATTCTCGACGAGTTGCGACGCATGGACTGGTGCCCAAGACGCGCGCGAGCCAAGGCAAAAAAAATCAAGGAGAGCATCAACGTGGTGGAGCAGCGGTTGAAACGTCCCGCGACCGAGGAGGAGATCCGCGCCGAGCTCGGGCTTTCGTCCAAGGAATACGCCAAGTGGATGGAGGAGTCCCGGCCGGTGTGTTTCATCGCCATCGACCAGGCGACGGACGGGCAGGAGGGCGGGGGAGCGTCATTGCACGACATCATCGCGGATCAATCCGACACATCGGTGCGCGACCGTATGGAGCAGGCGGAGCTGATGCAGCTGATGGTGCGTTGCATCGCGGCGCTGCCCGACACCCCGCGCAAGATTCTCGCGATGTATTATCATGAGAACATGCGCCTGGCGGAAATCGCCGCGGTGTTCGGCCTGACGGAATCGCGCATCTGCCAGATTCATTCGCACACCGTTCTGGCCTTGCGCGCGGCGATGCAGCGCGAGCGCGATCGATAGGCTACTCCCGTTAGGTTCGGAGGGGGCTCGGCTTGGAGGCCCGACGACCTCGTCGGGCTTGATCGACGCGCTCTCCCAACCGACCCGACGAGGTCGTCGGGTCTCCATCTCGGACGCCGGACGCAGACTT
>JANJTQ010000249.1 GCA_024711005.1 Opitutaceae bacterium
CCGCGGCCGTGTCGGCCGCGTGGCTCGAAATCCACGGCGAATCCCGAAACACGCCCGACACGGGCGTTGCTACACACGATACCCCGACGGCCATAGCTATATTTGAACCGCGTTAGGACCGTCCGTTGCTCGGCCCCTCAGTCCCGCCCACTCAACCACCCAACGCCCCCCAAGCCGCATCGCTACCGCGGCAGCTCCACCACAACGCGCAATCCAGTTGGCCGGTCGGTGCGATTCTCCGCGCGGATGGTGCCGCCGTGCAGCTCCGCAATGCTTCGACAAATCGCAAGCCCCAACCCGTGGCCGCGGGTTTTTCCGTTGGCATGCTCATAGCGCACGAAACGCTCGAAGATTTGTTCCAATTGCTGCGCGGGGAGCCCCGGCCCCTCGTCACTCATCACAAACCGCCACCCATCCCCAACGCGCTCGGAGTCCAGCGTGATCAGCCCTCCCGGCGGCGAAACGGCGACCGCGTTGCCCACCAAGTTCAGCAGCAGTTGACGCATCAAATTGGGTTCAAGACGCGCCTCGCCCGCATCGTTGCGTCCAAGCGCGAACCTTGCGCCGCTGTCCTCGGCAAGCACCCGCGCATCCTCCACGAAAGGCGCCAGCAACGCGGCGACATCCTGCACTTTGTAATCCACCGACAGCGCCCCGCCTTCCGCCTTCGACAGAAAAAGCATGCTTTCGATCACCTGGTTCATGCGCGCGATCGCCTCGATCAAGTCATCCAACGAGGCCGATGCGTCGGAGTCCGCGGCAAGACGGGGACGCAGGCGCTCGGCGTTGAGCCGGATGAGCGCCAGCGGCGTTTTCAACTCGTGCGAGGCATCGGCCGTAAAACGCCGGATCTGCTCAAACGAGGTCTCCAGGCGGTCGAACATCCGATTGAGCAACTCGGCGAGCGAGGACAATTCGTCCCGACCAACCGGCACCGGCACGCGTTCACGCAGGTTGTCCGCACCGATCCGACGGGCCGTCTGTTCGATCGCACGCACCGGCCGCAAGATCACCCGGCTGAAAGCGTAGCCCATCACCAGACTGAGCAGCGCGGTGCCCAGAACAAGCAACGCGCTTACCCGCACATAGTTTTTGAGCGTGCGCCAGACCGGGCCAAGCGCGCTGGCAATCTGCACGTGCCAGCCGGATTCGCGCAATTCGGTCATGTGCAACATGCCAATCTCCGGAACAGTCACCCGTCCGCGTTCCGCGAGCGGAGCCGAGCCCAGATCCGGCAGCCGCACCCCGCGCAGATTTTCCGAAGTGAACAATATCGAGCCGTCCGCATCGTGGATCTGGATGAAGTAAAGCGCTGCATCGGCGCCGAGCTTGTCCTTGATCAACCCCGCCAGCTTCGCACCGCGCGCGCCGGGATACTCGCGCAGGATCTCAATCAGCTCGTGAAACTCGATCCGATGCATCGCCTCGATGCCGCGAAACATCTCCCGTTGCAACAACCAGCCGCCCGCAATGAGCACCAGCATCGTCGATGCCGTGACGAGAGCGGAAACCCGAAGCGTGATCCGACGGGTGAACGGACTCATAGCAGCTGATAACCGGTCCCGCGCACGGTCTTGAATAACGGCTCGGCCCCGGAGGGATCGAATTTTTGCCGCAGGCGACGGACGTAAACGTCGATGAGGTTCGTCTCCATGTCGTAGTGCGCCTCCCAGACTTTTTCGGCGATGAAGGTGCGGGTGAGCACCCGCCCGGCATTCTGAAGAAAGAGCTCCAGCAGCGCGAACTCCCGACTGGTGAGCTCGACCGGCTTGCCCTCAAAAATCGCCGTGCGCGCCAGCAGATCCAGACGGATGCCACGATACTCCAGCGAGGTGGTCTTGATGCCCGCATGACGACGCATCAACGAACGTATCCGGGCAATCAGCTCATCGACGCTGAACGGCTTGGGCAGATAATCGTCCGCCCCGAGATTCAACCCGCGAACGCGATCCGAGACCGCGTCCCGCGCACTGAGGATCAACACCGGTTCGTTGAAACCGCCGGCCCGCCATTCACGCAACAACTCCAACCCATCGCCATCGGGCAATCCGAGATCGAGGACGACCGCGTCGTAAGGGGACTCGGCGAGCGCATCGCGCGCGGCGGCGCAACTGGCGGCCACGCCCACCGTGTAGTTTTGTTCGACCAGCGCCCGTTCGACAAACTGGGCCACCTTGCGTTCGTCTTCGACGATGAGGATTTTCATGGAGCGGCGATGGAAGCGCTTAAGATGGCGGGTTCTGTCGAAGCGGCGAGCGAAACCATGTCTTCTTGCGACTCAGGATTTCCGCGTAAACCGGCTCATCATTTTCATCAACTCGGCCATGGCTCCGCCCAGTTGCTTGAGCGCCGCGCCTTCGTCTCTCACCGGCTGGTCCTCCATCGTGCCCACCCGACTTCCAATCTGACGGCCGGCCTTCAGCGGAAAGACGGCCTTCAGGCGGCCATCGCCCAGCGCGATCCGATCCCAATCGGCGAAGGTCAACAAACGAGGCTTGGCCGAAAAAAGACTTTCCCCTGTCCCATAATCCGCGACGGGATTCGCAACCCCGAGCATCGGCAACACCGTGGGAACCAGATCCACATGCGAGGTGTTGTGATCGAATACCGCAGGCTCGCGTCCGGGCACATGCAACACCAACGGGACTCGCACCTGAGACTCGGTGAACGCCGAGTTATGTCCCCAGCGGCCCGTCTCCATAAACTCCTCCCCGTGATCGCCGGTGATCATGATCAGCGTGCGATCGAGCAGGCCTTTCGCGCGCAACGCTTCGATCACCTCGGCAAGTTGCGAATCGAGATGGTGCACCGAATTGATGTAGCGGTTGCGAATCAGCTCGATGTCACGCTTCACGTCGGCCGTGGCGTAGTTGAAATCCTCCAAATACGGACGGCGGATGACACTTTCGGGCGGAAAGTAATAACGCGCATGCGGCGACTCGAAGAAGTGGAACAGGAAAAACGGCGCCTTTCCGTCGTCCTGCTCCAGCCAGGTTTTGATGCGCTCCACATTGTGACGGTCACTCTCCCAGCCCTCGCCGTGCTTCCCCGAGTAAAGTTCGTTCGAAGGCACCTGTGAAAAGATGGTCTTGTCAAACTCCGGATACGAAAACGCCGCACTCGTCGACAGGTGCAGCCGATAGCCAAGTTGCTGTATCCGGTCCATCATTACAGGCGAACGTCGATTCCCGAGGACATTGAACCAATAATTTCCGGGCAGTCCGTAAAACAACGTGAACATACCCATGCGCGTGCCGTTCCCTCCGCTATAATGACGCGTGAACCGCTGACTCTCGCCGGCGAACGCCCATGTTTTCGGCATGATTTCGGGGGTCAGCATGTCGGCGCGCAGCGACTCGCAAACGAGCCACACGATGTTCAACGGTTTTGCCGGCGGGGTCATCTCCAGCGGTTTCGTCGGGTAGACCAGCGTCGTATTCGCATCGGGAGCGTCGAGGCTCACGCGCCGCTGCATTTCGACGCCAAAACGCTTTGCCAGAGAACGGAACGTCGTCGGCTGATAGCCGGGCACGGAGGCCGCAACCGCCATGACATCCGATCGCGCCTGAATGTGGCTCACTCCATAAGTGACGCGCTCCCCGGCCGTCATCAGCACCATCGCGAACGCGGCGAACTTCAGCGGACGCCCCGCCAGCGCGGTGCCGACCACCCGGCCCGGCCGCTCGCGCCCCAGCAGCCACGCCATCGTTGCGTTGATCGACACACAGGCGATCGCGAGCAGAGCATAAACGCGGGTTGCGCCGCTATCCGCCCCCATCGATGCGATGCCTTCGGGCGTCGTGACCAGGTTGATGACGAAGCCATTGATATGAAACCCGAACATCCCATGGATCACGTAGTCGGCGCCGAGCAACAGCTGAGTCGCGCTTGTGATCAGGACGGTCAAGGCAACCAAAGCGAAACGCGCCATCCTGTTCCTCCCCGACAAGAATTTGCCCGCGAGCAACGCGGCGAGCGTCGGCAGCGTATAGAGGAACGCATAGCTCACCGCGACGGCGACGCCGAAGCCCCACGCCCGCAGTGAACCCGGTGCTGCGCGCAACACAAACGCCAGGCCAATCAGCAACGCGATGAAGTAGGACCAGACATAGAAAGGAACAACCGGCGCAACCGGGCACCCTTCCGAGACATGACGACGAACGAAGAGCGAATGGAGCACGGATGGGAATTGCATGGATTTGGCCGGACAACCGGCGCCCCACTTTGCCAGCCGCAGATGAACTCCCCATGAACCGCACATGAATTTTCATTCATCTGCGATTAGCACTACTCCGTGAAGTTGGCGCCCGGCGCCCGAGATGGAGATCCGACGACCTCGTCGGGTCGGTTCGGAAAGCCGATCAAGCCCGACGAGGACGTCGGGCCTGCAAGCCGAGCCCCGGTCCGAACCTAACGGAGTAGTGTTATTCCAATGCGCATTCGAGCTGAGGCCTTGAGGGTAGGGACGGACCGCTGGGCCGTCCGCTCCGTTAAGCTCATCTTGAACGCGAACTAGAATTAGCCCGTGTTTTCGAAATAACCGCCGAGGCTTGATTTTCAGAGGTAGGCCGCCTGCTTGCAGGCGCGGTTCGAAGCGTGAGCGAGTGGCGGACTGTCGCTTAGCTCAAACACGGCCTACCCGAAAGATTCATTTCGAAAACACGGCTTAGCCGGATCCATGCAGCCAGTCGTAGGCTGCGAGCTTGCTCGCGCTCCGGGGAGCGCCCGCAAGCGGGCTACTCCCGGACATAATCCGGTGTAACTGGCGACCTGCCGTCGGTTTTCGAACCGGCTCCAGTCGAGGATCTCGCGAGTCAGAACCACCCATGTCAACGCCCCGATTCCCTTGGGCAAATCCTTCGGTGCCTCGGCCTCCAGTTCGGCCCGGAGTCGGCGCTCCCGTGCGTCCAGGTCCGACGCCACCGCCTGCCACTCGGCCATCATTTTGCGCAACCATTCGGGCAGGGTCTCTTTCAAGGCGGCCCACGTGTCTATTTTGAAGAGACACCCCAAAACTCCGTGCCCCACGCGTGCACAACCATGTTCCGACCGGAACAGAGTTGTGTACATCAAAAGACCCTGACTCTAAGTGCCTTCCAGTGCTTAATGCACAAGTGTGTTCCGGCCGGAACACACTTGTGCATTCACTTCGGATCAGACGGGAGTTACGCCGTTCGCGGGCGCAAAGGTCGGCGAAGGCCATGACGTGTTCGCCTTCGACCGCCGCCGATTGCATCCAGAGGAACTTGGTGTGCCTGAGGCTCTCGTCGCCTTTTCCATCAGCCGACGGTGCTCAGGTCACCTCCACCAAAGTTTCGTTCTCGATGTCGCCGGCTGCACACTCGATGCCGAAGTCCATATCGGGACTGCACAGCAACATTGAATGACGGACTTACGAGGGCTTGAGGGACCGATCACCCGTCTGAATCCCGGGGTGGACACCGCCCGGGCTGCGATTCACGGTCGCGCCGATGTCGGATAACACCACCCTTCCACTAAGACGCGTCGTTGACGTGTGCACCGTCGCGTGCGGCTTGGGGGCATTGGCGCTGCTGGTTCTTGAGTTTGGGTTTCCGCTGAGCGCGGAGTCGCTGCAACGGAACCTGTTCGCCGTCCGCCTCGTACTTTGGGGAATCGTGGTCTTGCAGATCGTGCGCGCGTTCGTCGATGCGGACTGGCTGCGTCACCGGTGGCGCAGTTCCCTGCCGATTCTGCTCAATGGAGCGTTGCTGCTGCTCCTGGCGCTGGAGCGGACCGCGTTGGATTCGCTGCACGTCCGCTGGCCAAGCCTGGCGCAGACACAGGTGCTCGCGCTGTACCTCACCGCCATTCACCTCGTCGTGCTCACGATGCTGGCGCATCGACTGCTGCGCTTCAATCAGCTGCTGGTCTTCATGCGCGTCTCGCCCCGGGTGATCCTGATCGGCAGCTATCTTGCGCTGATCGCCGGCGGCACCGCCCTGCTGAAATTTCCCAAAGCCACCACCGAGCCGCTCGGCTGGCTCGACGCCCTGTTCACGAGCACCAGCGCGGTCTGCGTAACCGGCCTGATCGTGGTCGATACCTCCACCGTCTTCACCTCCACCGGTCAGATGATCCTGCTCGGGCTCTTCCAACTCGGAGGGCTGGGCGTGATGACGTTCACCTATTTTTTCGTCTCCGTCTTCGGCAGCGGCGTCACCATCCGCGACCGCGCGCTCCTGCTCGAATTCCTCAACGAGGAACACGTCGGCCGCGTGACCGGCAGCCTCATCGCGATCATCGCAATGACCTTTGCATTCGAAGCGCTCGGCGCATTCCTGCTGCAAACGTCGATGCCGTCAGTCGCACCGCAATCGTGGTTCGCGAGCCTCTTTCATTCCGTCTCCGCCTTCTGCAACGCGGGGTTCTCCCTCTATGGCAGCGGCCTCCACGATCCGCTCACCCGCGCCAACATCCCCTACCAACTGGTCATCATGGCGCTGATCGTGATCGGCGGACTCGGCTTCCCGGTGCTCAAGAATCTTTGGGACAACTGGAACGCCCGGTTATTGCGGCCTCGCGAACGACCGGTCCGCCTGACCACGCATACCAAGCTCGTCCTCGTGACCAGCGCCGGCCTCATCCTCGGAGGAGCGGTGCTGGCCTTCTTCCTGGAACTTCCCTCGCCCGGGCAGCCCGGCGAATCGCCGCGGTGGCTCGCCGCCCTGTTTGCTTCGATCACCGCACGGACCGCGGGCTTCAACACCGTCCCGACCGAGGCCTTGCTGCCGCCCACGGTGTTTCTGCTCCTGTTTCTGATGTTCATCGGCGGCAGTCCGGCCAGCACCGCCGGCGGGATAAAAACCACCACGTTCGCCGTCGCCCTTCTTAACACCATGCGCATCCTCCGCGACGCCGGCAGGGATCTCGTGGCGTTTCGCCGGCAAATCCCGGCCGTCGTGGCAAACCGCGCCTTTGCGGTGGTGCTGCTCGCGATCGGCTGGCTGACAATCTCCTCCATCATCCTGATGACGGTCATGCCCAATCATGCGCCTCTCGACGTCGTGTTCGAAACGGTGAGCGCATTCTCGACCGTCGGCCTCAGCCGCGGAATCACCGCCGACATGCCGGTCATCGGCAAGCTCGTGATCATCGCCAGCATGCTCGTGGGACGCATCGGCATTCTCTACGTCGCACTCGGCGTGCTTCACAAGGAACGTCCGGGCAAAATCGCCTACCCCGAAGGCAACGTCATCATCTCCTGATACCATGAAATTCTGCATAATCGGTCTCGGCTACTTCGGCAAAAACCTCGCGCTCGCACTCGCCCGCGGTCGCACCGAGGTCCTCGCGGTGGACATCCTGCCCGCCAAGGTCGACGAAGTTAAAGACGACGTGAGCCACGCGGTGATCGCCGACACCTCGCAACGCGAGGCGGTGGACAAACTGCCTCTCGCCGACATGGACGCGGTGATCGTCGCAATCGGTGAAAACTTCGAGGGCTCCATCCTCACCGTGGCCCACCTTCAGGAGTGCGGTGCGAAACGCATCATCGCCCGCGTGATCAATCCGATCCATGAAAAGTTGCTCCGCTTGATGAAGATCGAGGAAGTGATCCTGCCCGAGGCCGAATCCGCGCAACGCATGGCGCAATCGCTCATGCGCGGCGTCCTCAACAGCCTCGATCTCACCGGGGGCTTTATCATCATCGAAGCAAAGTCCCCGGAATGGCTCATCGGTCGCACCCTCAAGGAATCGGGCCTTCGCAGCACCTACAAATTGAACCTGATCACGGTGCGCAAAGCGGCGAGTCCGCAGATGCAAATCATCACACGCAAGACCGAGCATGAGCTCATCGGCGTGCCCCCGGCCGACTACCGTTTCGAACAGGGCGACCTGCTCGTGTTGTTCGGCATGGAGACCCGCATCCACGACTTCCTCAAACGCTGAACCACCCCCCCGGGCGGCCGGTCGGAAGCGGACGGAGGCTGGGAGTCGGCCGAACGTCGACGCGGATCGGGATGTCACATTCACGGACGCCATTTCGTCCAAGAATATGAGCCCTCATTTCGGCTCATCCTATGACACCTCGATTCGACTATCATCAATCCGCTCCCGAAGCCCTCAACGCCATGCTCGCACTGTCCGACTACACCAGCCGGTGCGGCCTCGACCCGACGCTCGCGGAACTCGTCAAGATCCGTGCGTCCCAACTCAACGGCTGCGCCTACTGCCTGGAAATGCACACCCGCGAAGCCCGCGCCTTGGGCGAAACCGAACCGCGCCTGCACCTGCTCGCCGCCTGGCGCGAATCGCCGCTCTACACCGAACGCGAGCGCGCCGCCCTCGCCTGGACGGAAGCGATCACCCTGGTTGCAACCTCCCGCGCGCCGGACGATGTATACGCGGACGTCCGCGCGCATTTCTCCGAGGTCGACCTCGTCAACCTCACGTTGGCCATCGGCGTGATCAACACCTGGAACCGGCTGGCCATCGGGTTCCGCGCGGTCCATCCCGTTGCCAACACCTGATGTGTTCCGATCGCTCCCGCTCTCCCGTCCCTCCCGATGCGGCCACCGACTTTGAGTCGCATCGCCGCCACCTGCTGTCGGTCGCCTACCGGTTCCTCGGTTCGGTATCCGACGCCGAGGACATCGTGCAGGAAACCTACCTGCGCTGGGCGGGAGCCGATCGGCGGGCGATTCAAGACACCCGCGCGTACCTCTCGCGGATCGCGGCACGCCTCTGCCTCGATCAACTCAAGTCCGCCCGCGTGCGGCGCGAACAGTACGTGGGCCCTTGGTTGCCCGATCCGATCGTCGAGGCGGCGGGCTTTTCCACCTGGCCGGCCCCGCAGGATAAAGCCGACGAGGTTTCCATCGCGCTTATGCTCGCCTTGGAGCGCCTCTCTCCGCTCGAACGCGCCGCCTTCGTGTTGCACGACGCATTCGGACAAAGTTTCGACGAAGTCGCCGTGGCCCTCGATCGGTCCGCCGCCACCTGTCGCCAACTCGCCACACGCGCCCGCGCACATCTGCGCGCCGACCGTGCCCGCTTCAAACCATCGGCCGGCGACGGCGAGCGCTTCGTGCAGGCGTTTCAAAACGCCGCGCAATCCGGCGATCTCGGCGGACTCACCCGCATGCTGGCGCACGACGCCGTGATGCACTCCGACAGCGGCGGCAAGGTCCGGGCCGCGCGCCGTCTGATTATCGGCGGCGATCGCATCGCCCGCTTTTTCGCCACGCTCCTCCCGAAGAAAGGCGCGCCGCAGGCCCAGGCGTTCGTCCGGATCAACGGACTTCCGGGCATCCTCACGCGAGACGCTCAAGGCGTGCTGGGAACCCTCGCCTTCGAGATCCACGAAGGCGTCATCACCGCGCTCTACCAAACGCGCAATCCCGACAAACTGCGGCACCTGCCGCCGCTTTAGCACTACTCCGTTAAATTCGGTATCCGAGATGGAGATCCGACGACCTCGTCGGGTCGGTGCGGAGAGCCCGCCGCTCACGCCCGCCGCGGTCGTCGGGCCTCCAAGCCGAGCCCCCGTCCGAGCCTAACGGAGTAGTGTTAGGGCC
>JANJTQ010000268.1 GCA_024711005.1 Opitutaceae bacterium
GGCACCCCGGCGCGATGACCATCGCCGAGGAGTCCACCGCCTGGCCGGGGGTGTCGCACCCCGTGTTCGCCGGCGGCCTCGGATTCGGGCTCAAGTGGAACATGGGGTGGATGCACGACACGCTGAAGTATTTCCAGAAGGAGCCCATCCATCGGAAGTGGCACCACAACGACCTGACCTTCGGCGCGCTTTATCAGTATTCGGAAAACTTCGTCACGGTGTTCTCCCACGATGAAGTCGTGCACGGGAAAGGTTCG
The DNA here is from genome assembly GCA_024711005.1 of Opitutaceae bacterium. Classification (GTDB taxonomy): domain Bacteria; phylum Verrucomicrobiota; class Verrucomicrobiia; order Opitutales; family Opitutaceae; genus Rariglobus. The sequence goes on from JANJTQ010000268.1 coordinate 258, forward strand.
CTGCTGGCCAAGATGGGCTCGTGGCACATTCCGGAGAAGGCCGCGACGCTGCGCGCGCTCTACGGTCATATGTGGGCGTGGCCCGGCAAGAAATTGCTCTTCATGGGCTGCGAGTTCGGCCAGTCCCGCGAATGGGCCTACGCCGGAAGCCTCGACTGGCACCTGCTGCAATACATCGACCACGAAGGCATCCGGCTGCTCGTGCGCGAACTCAACCACCTCTACAAAAACGAACCGGTGCTCAGCTGCCACGATCTCGACGGACGCGGCTTCCGTTGGATCAATGCCCATGACGCCTCGGCCAGCGTGATCTCGTACCTGCGTCTCGACGAATCGGAGCGGACGTTCTTTGCGGTGGTCGGACATTTTACGCCGGTCCTGCGCGAAGGCTTCCGCATCGGCGTGCCGCGTGCCGGTTGGTGGAAGGAAGTGCTCAACAGCAACAGCGAATACTATGGCGGCAGCGGTGTGGGCAACGAAGGCGGCCGCATGGCCGACGAGATCCCCTGCAACGGTTTTTCGCACAGCATCAACCTGACGATCCCGCCGATGACCACGTTGATGTTCAAGTGGACGGCGGAGGAGTAAGCGGACGCGAGCGGGCGTGAGAAGAGGGAGCGAGCTTGCTCGCGATTCCGATCGCGAGGATCGTGAATCGCCTGCGACGCAGCAGACGAGGTCAGAGACGACGAGGCTCGACTGACGGACAGGTGCGTAATTAGTTACGCAACTTATGAGTTTACCCTCCGCTTTGCGTCGTTCGCGCGTCCGGAGTTGCCTGATTTGCAGCGGAATGGCCGGGGTACTGACGAAATGAGAACGGTAAGAATGTATCGGTCGTCTAATAGAAGGTCTTCCTGACGCAGCGGACTCCTTGGTGACCAATTTCGATTTTTTCTTTGGCCAAGGCCGAGCTCGAAAATCGTGTCCGGAAGCGTGGCCATCCTGCAGGTTTCACGCTCTTCCCACTCAACTTTTGGCTCAGCCGTAGAAATTCAGTCGGGAGCTAAAGAGCCTCGTGGCCGGCAAAACCAAAAGGTGGACGGCGACCTCCGGGCGCCGTTGAGACCGTCCGCCTGCGAAACGCGCTCGGGATCGCGTACCACCTGGAATCCAACTGCATCATTACGGCTCAGGCGAAGATTGGCTCGTGTTCGCTGCGCTGCTTGAGGACGGATTTTTGGGCAAGGTGGTAGAGGTCGGAACGGAAAACGCGTTGTCCGAGGTCGGGCGGAATGGTGACTCCGGCCGGAAGGAAGCGATGGCGGTTGAATCCCGCGATGAGCCAGTCGGCCTTGGCGGCGGTCGGATCGTTGGCGCCGTTGCGGTGATAGTGGATGAAGTCGTCCGCGGAGATGGTGTTGTCGTGACCGTAGTCGAACGGCCCGACGAGACCCGCATGGATTACGTGTGCGGGGACGTTCATGTACTCGCGCCGGGCGAGAAGCTCACAGAGCTCGGGTCGGAAGGCGGGATTGTCGCAGAGGGCGGCCGCTTCGGAGAGCGCGGCGATCATCGCGAGGTGTTCGCCGGGGTGGCTCTCGGCGAAGTCGCTGCGCACCAGGAGAACTTTCTCGGCGTGCCCGGGAGCGAGGTGGGGGCTGATGGCGGGGCACCAGCCGATCTTTTCGCGCACGGCGAGGGAGTTCCAAGGGTCGCCCACGCAATAGCCGTCGATGGTTCCCGCGGCGAGGTTGCGGAAGAGCTGAGGAGGGGGAACGACGACGATGCGCACGTCCTTTTCGGGGTCCACGCCGGCGCTGCGCAGCCAATCGCACATATGAATGCGGTGGGATGAGTGGGCGAAGACGACGCCGAAGACGTAGGCGCGATCATGACGGGAGCGGATGATCTCGGCGCGCATGGTGGCGGCATCACGGACGCCCCGCTGCCAGAGGTCCTCCGAAAGCGTGATGCAATTGCCGTTGGTGTTGAGGACAAACGCGGTGAGGCATTCGCAGGGCAGGCAGTTGAGACCGAGGTTGGTGCTGATGACCATCGCGCCGAGGGCATGGGATGCGTCGAGTTCACGGTAGATGATCTTGTCCCGAACGGAGGCCCAGCCGACTTCGCGGCTCAGTTCGACGTGCAGCCCGTGTCCGCGAAAAAATCCGTGCTCATGCGCCACGATGATCGGCGCGGCGTCGTTAAGCGGGATGAAACCGATGCGCAGAGGACGTCGGGGCGACGGGACGGCGGCGGGCTTTCGGTTGATCGAGGACATGCGATGGATGTCCTTGCTTTAGCGTCCGACGTGCCATGCAGTGCCAATTCCAAGATAAATTTATTTCTAACAATTAATATAAATGATGAATAGGATTCATTTATGAGTACGACACTCGACACCCGGCAAATGCTCGCTTTCGCAACGCTCGCGCGTCGCGGAAGTTTTACACAGACGGCAAAGGACCTCTTTCTCACCCAGTCCGCGGTGAGTCACGCGATCAAGGCGTTGGAGCGGGACATCGGCATGCCGTTGTTTGATCGGGTCGGAAAAAAGGTGCATCTGACCCAGGCCGGCGAACAGCTGCTGCCGCATGCGGAGCGTATTTTACGGGAGATGCAGGACGCCCGCACCTCGCTGGAGGAGTTGCAAAACTGGGGCCATGGACGCCTGCGGGTGGGAGCCAGCACGACGGCGTGTCACCACATTCTCCCTACAGTGCTGCGCGAATTTAAACAGAGCTTTCCGCGGTGCGTCATCAAAATCGAGTCGGGGGATCATCCGCGCCAGCTTGAACTGTTGCGGAGCAATCAGGTTGATATCGCTCTCACGCTTGAGTCCGAGGGGAACGCCGCAGATCTGGAATTCCGGCCGCTGTTCGAGGATGAGCTGCGGTTCCTGGTGTCGCCGATGCACCCATGGGCGGTGAAGCGAAAAGCGCCTCGCGAAGAGATCGCGGCGGAGACCCTGGTGCTTTACAACAAGAGCAGTTACACCTTTCGGCTGGTCGACCAGTATTTCCGCGAGGAGGGCGTGCAACTGCAGAACGTGATCGAGCTCGGCAGCATGGAGGCGATCAAGGAGCTGGTGAAGATCGGCATCGGCGCGGGCGTGCTGGCCTCATGGATCGCCCGGGACGAACTGTCGCGGGGCGCCTTGGTCTCGGTGCCGCTCGGGAAACGGAAACTCAAACGACGCTGGGGGGTGTCCTTTCTCAGAGGACGAAAACTTCCTCTTGCCGAGGAAACCTTTGCCGGACTGTGCGAGGCGGTCACCCAAGACTTCGGGCGCGCGCCGGAGAAGGCGTGATAACGTAACTATTTTTTGAATACCATCGGCGCCCTCCGTTCGCCGACGACCGGAGGACCGGATCTTGTCGGTGCGCGGTGTCTCGGCGGGTTGGAGGACCGGCTCAGAACTGTTCTGCCATCGCGACCGCCTTGAAGAGGGCGGAGGCCTTGCTGACGGTCTCCTGGTACTCGGACGCGGGCACGGAGTCGGCGACGACGCCGGCGCCCGCCTGGATGTGTATCTTGCCGTCTTTGATGAGCGACGTGCGCAGCATGATGCATGTGTCGCTGTTGCCGTCGTAGCCGAAGTACCCAAGCGCTCCGGCGTAGCAGCCGCGCTGGGACGGCTCGTTTTGGGCGATGAGTTGCATGGCCCGAATCTTGGGAGCGCCGCTGACAGTGCCGGCGGGGAACGTCGCACGGAGAAGGTCGTAGGCGGTCTTGTCCGCGGCGATCCTGCCCTCGACTTGGGAAACGATGTGCATGACGTGCGAGTAGCGCTCGATCACCATCATCTCGGGCACGGTGACGCTGCCGAATTCGCAGACGCGGCCGATATCGTTGCGGGCGAGATCCACGAGCATGAGATGCTCGGCGCGTTCCTTTTCGTCACCGAGCAGGTCTTTTTCGAGAGCGAGGTCGTCGGCATGGGTGACGCCGCGCTTACGGGTTCCGGCGATGGGGCGGATTTCGACGAGACCGTCGGTCAGGCGCACGTGAACCTCGGGCGAGGCGCCGACGATGGAGAAGTCGCCGGTCTCCAGGATGAACATGTAGGGCGACGGATTCACCGTGCGCAGGGCTCGGTAGAGATCGAGCGGCGACTTGGTGAACGGCTTGGTGAAACGTTGCGAGGGGACAACCTGGATGATGTCCCCGGAACGAATGAATTCCTTGGTGCCTTCGACGACGGCTTCGAAGGCGGGCTGGGTGAAGTTGCCCGGCGGGACGGTGATTTTGGGCGGCTCGATCAGCGGGGCGGGGGCGAGGGCGCTAGGTTCGCGCAGGAGCGCGTAGAGCGAGTCGAGTTCGGCCACGGCGGCCTCGTAGGCGGCGGCGGGATCGGCGGCGGTGCGCAGGTGGGCGTTGACGCAGAGGCGGAGGGTCTGCTTCGCGCGATCGAAGATCAGCAGCGAATCGGACAGCATGAAATAGAGCAGCGGCACGCCGAGTTCGTCAGTCTTCGCGGCGGGGACGGTCGGCTCGATACGCGTGACGTACTCGTATCCAATAAACCCTACGGCACCGCCGGTGAAACGAGGGAGGCCGGGAATGTTGACGGGATGGTGGCCGGCCATCTCGGCCTCGATCAGTTTCAGCGGATCCTGCGGGGTGGGGACGGTCCGCGTGGGCTGCCCGGGGATGCGGATCTCGGTGGTTTGCGGACCGCAGACGAAGACCTTGCGCGGGCGGCAGCCGATGAAGCTGTAGCGAGAAAGGGTTTCGCCGCCCTCGACGGATTCGAGGAGATAGGACGGGCCGGCGGTTTTGAGCTTCGCGTAGGCGGAGACGGGTGTCTCGAAGTCCGCCATCAGATCGGTATAAACCGGGATGACGTTGCCTTGGATGGCGAGCTTCAGGAAGTCCTCGCGACGCGGGAAAATGTTCATTCTAGTTGGCTAGTTATTAGCGGCTAGGAGCTAGTCGGATTACTCCACGGTGACGGATTTCGCGAGATTGCGGGGCTTGTCGACGTCGCAGCCGCGTTCGCAGGCGATGTAGTAGCTGAGGAGTTGCACCGGGATGGTGGCGACGATCGGCAGAACCGCTTCGTGACACTCGGGGATGGTGATGACTTCGTCGGCAAGGCCGGCGGGGAGTTCGCATCCCTCGGTGACGATCGCGATGACCGGGCCCTTGCGCGCCTTCACTTCCTGCATCGAGGAAATGACCTTGTTGAAAATCTCTCCCTTGGGCGCGAAGAAGACGCTCGGGCAAAGTTCATTGATGAGTGCGATGGGGCCATGCTTCATTTCGGCCGCGGGATAACCCTCGGCGTGGATGTAGGAAATTTCCTTAAGTTTGAGCGCGCCTTCGAGCGCGATCGGGAAGAGCGACAGGCGTCCGAGGAAGAGCATGTCGTTGTACTTCGAAAAACGCTTGGCGATGTCCTTGATGTGGCCGGCTTGTTCGAGGGCCTTGCGAACGAGATCGGGAGCCTGCTTGAGCGCGTTTACGTATTCGACGCCATCGGCGAAACTCATGTCGCGCATGCGGGCGACATGGAGGGCGAGCATCGCGCCGATGAGGAGTTGCGACGTGAACGCCTTGGTGGAGGCGACGCCGATTTCGGGCCCGACATGCTGGTAGATGCCGCCGTCCGCCTCACGGGCAATGGTGGAGCCCACGGTGTTGTTGATCGCGAGAACCTTGTAGCCCTTGCGCTGGGCTTCGCGGAGGGCGCCGAGCGTGTCGATGGTTTCGCCCGACTGGCTCATTACGAAGAACAGCGGATTGCCCGAGAGCGGGGCGTTGCGGTAGCGGAATTCGGAGGCGTAATCGACCTCGACCGGCACGCGGGCGAACCGCTCGATGAGATGTTCGGCCACGAGGCAGGAGTGCCACGCGGTGCCGCAGCCGAGAAAGGCGAAACGGTCGATTTGGCGGAAGTCCACCGGGCCGAGATTCAAGCCGCCGAATTTGGCGGTGGAGCCGTCTTCGGAGAAACGACCGCGCATCGAATTTTCGAGTGCGGCGGGTTGCTCGAAGATCTCCTTCTCCATGAAGTGCGCGTAGCCATTGAGCTCGGCGGCATCGATGGCCCAGGTGACCTTGTCGACGACCGGGGAGACGTCCTCCATGTCGAGCGTC
>JANJTQ010000275.1 GCA_024711005.1 Opitutaceae bacterium
TTCCAGCAGGAGTGTTACTTATGACAGTACGCTGGTCTCCAATGTACTGTCCTACAGCCCCAACTGGGGAAATCGAGCCGTTGTGGGCGTCCTCTCTGGCGGCGGCATCAGTCCCGTGACGCTCGGTTCGAATCCGGGCGACCAGATCACGCTGAGCTTCGATTTCCGCTTCACCAGTCTGACGAACATCGACGGCTACGGCAGCAACATGCGTTTTGGGCTCTATAACTCCAATGGCACGCAGTTCATTGCCGATGACACCACATACCCGGCCAATGCAGTTGCAAATAATGACTTTGGTTATCTGGCCCGTATAGGCGTCACGAGCAGCGGTGGCTCGGCGCAGGCCACCCTGCAGAAGGAAACCGGCAGCAACGGCAGCGCTACCCTCGGCACGGACATCACCTCGCTGACCTCCACCAGCAGCACTCCGGTGCTGATCAACAACACCACTAAAACCTATGCGGCGGAGTTTATTATGACGCGGGCATCCGGTTCCGTTGATCTCGATTTCCTGATTTTCGAGACCACCGGTGGCATTTACACGCTGGTCGGAGGGGCGAGCGCTTCCGATGCGACGAATCCTTACGTCACGTTCGACGAGGTTGTAGTCGGGTTTGGCGGAAATCAGGCAAGGATATACATGGACAACGTGCTGGTGCAGACCGTCCCATGACTGGGGCAAGGCCGGCCGGAGCCTGTTGGCCGTCGCAATCTCCTCAAGAATTCAACAGTCATCCAACTATGCAAAAAGGAAGAACCAAGGCCTTGATCAGCCGCCTCTTGTGCGTCACTGCGGTTGCCCCATGTGTCCTCGGCCAGCCATCCGCCGCCGCGGAAGAGCAGGGGATGCAAGCGGAACGGAAGCCCAACATCGTGTTGATTGTTTCCGACGACCAAGGATATGCCGATGTTGGCTGTTACAAGGGCGATCCCCGTGTGCGGACGCCCACCTTGGACCGATTGGCTGACGAGGGAGTCCGCCTGACGAGCTTCTACGTTAGCTCGCCGGTTTGTACGCCTTCGAGGGCTTCGCTTCTCACGGGTCGGTACCCAAGGCGAAACGGTCTTACAAAAGTGCTGGTGGCAGACGATTACATCTCCGACGGGCTGGCGCCGAGCGAGATTCTGCTGCCCGAACTGCTGAAGAAAGAAGGATATAAGACGGCCTGTATTGGAAAATGGCATCTGGGCTTTGCGGACGGGATGAGGCCGACGGAGCGCGGATTTGACGAGTTCTTCGGTTCCGCCTCGGGAATTATTGATTATTATAGTTACAAGACGCGCGCGCAGTATGGTGGTCCAGCCATCGTTCCGGATCTCTTTCGCAATATTGAGCCGGCTCAAGCGGAAGGATATGCAACGAACGTATTTACTGACGCCGCGATCTCCTTCATCGAGCGAAACCGGGGCGAACCGTTTTTCCTCTTTCTGCCTTACCACGCCCCCCATTATCCGGCGACGAAGGAGGAGTTGTTGCAGGCGCCCCAGGAGTTCCTTGAACAATTTAAAGACGTCAAAGAACCCCATCGCCAGCACTCATTGGCAGCGGTCAACGCCATGGACGCCGGCGTGGGTCGAGTCTTGGCCGCGCTGGAGAAGATGAAATTGGCGGATCACACCTTGGTCATTTTTATGTCGGACAACGGGGGAAGTACGCCGCACGGCAGCAGCAATGTTCCTCTTCGGGGGGAAAAGCATCTGGTCTTCGAGGGGGGAATCAGGGTTCCCGCCATCGTTCGCTGGCCCGGAAAAATCGTGCCCGGCACGATATGTAAAGAACCACTTATCAGCATGGACTTCTTTAGATTATGTCTGGCCGCGGCAGACGCTTCCGTGCCGACAGACCGTGTGATCGATGGCGAGGATCCAACAGCCGTTCTCACCCGGAACATTCCCTCGCCTCATAAGCACTTGATATTCGAATACCACGAGCAATGGGCAATTCGCCGAGGAGACTATAAACTGTTGGAATCTCGGAATGCGCCAAAGGTTAAGGGGCTGGTTTCCGGGCTGTATGACCTCGCATCCGATCCGGGCGAAACCACGGATCTGTCGACGGACAAACCCGAGTTGGTCGAGGAACTCAAAAACGAACTGGCCGAATGGCGAAAGGAAGTCGCCCGGGAAGAAAAGGCGCGAAGTCGGAAGCTATAGGGCATTAATACACAGTCTTGGAGCCATCCCTTACGAATGGCTCGGGCCATCTATATTGGCGTACTCGCGTTCCCCCCTTGGCTCTGTTCCTGCTTGAGCAATGTCTCGCCGGGCACCCAAACGCTTTCCACCAACGTCCGCGTCGGAATTTCCGGGATGCATCGCTCTCCGCGATTGATCATCGCGACCAACACGTCGACCGCCTTCTGTCCGATGAGGAAACTGTTTTGGTCGATCCCGGACAAGTGCCCGCCATCCACATTCAAATCGAGGCTGACGAAACCGAATTGTTTCGGGATTTTATAACCGAGGGACTCCAGTCGCTTCGCCACGTGATTGAAGGAAATCACAACGTCGGGCTGCTGCTCCTTTATCCATTGTTCGATGTCGGCGTCGTGCGAACGCAGATCGGGCGGGATGAATTCCAATTGCTTGGAGTGCGTCCAGAGCGCGGTCAGGTAGCCGCCGACCCAGGCGTTGTTCACACTCTCGTCCCAATCTTTTTCCACCCATAGGCCGGGACGGCGGTAACCCAGTTTCATCAGTTCCGAGATCGCCAACTTGATCGATTGGAACTGATTGTTGGTGATCACATTGAGGATCGCCGGCTTCATGCCGTAGCCGGGCGCCACGGCGTAGAACTTCTGGAAATCGATTTTTACGTGAGCATGGGCATGGGGCTGTGGCCCCATAAGGAGCGCCTGGATGTTTCGCGCTTTGAAAATGGCCTCCAGCTTTTCGGGCGTGATTCCAGGTTTGTGCAGCCAGAATTCCTCCACGAGATACCCGAGCTGACGCGCTCGTGTGTTCGCGCCATCGTAGAACTGTCGGAAGCTTCCGTTCCGTCGCCAGTCGTCGGGGTTCGGCCAATTGTTGATCCATGCGATGACCGCCTGGAACTTCGGCGTGTGGGCTCCGATGCGGTAGGCATTTAGTGCGAAAAGGATCGGGTCGGGCTCATAACCTAGGTTGGCTGCGGCATCCTGGATCTTTTTACGTGTTTCGGGGCGCAGGGCAGGGCTGTCGCGTAGTGCCAAGCCGACGGTTGTATAGTGCATACCCGTGGCCTTCGCGACATCCCTCATGGTAACGCGTTTGCGCGGGGAAGGGGCTTCTGAGGGATCCATCGTTTTCAAACAAACGGGGAAGACGCTTTTCTACAAGACGCAAGAACGCGTGGTGTGCTCCGCGACTATCGCAGGAGGCTTGTTTCTCATGAGAGAAAGACGAGGGAATTGCTCCATTCACCGCAGCCGATCATTCCTGAGATGAGCTCTAGATATCTATATAAAACCTATGAACCCACATCCCCAAAAAATATCTCCCACCTTCCGGAGTTCCCTCCGTTTTTTCACCGCCGCAGCCGCCCTTTCCCTTGGCGGGCTGGCACACTCACAGGCAGCGGATTTAACTTGGGATCCCAATATGGATGGGAGTGGAACGGGTGCCTCCGGAACCTGGGATACGACTACTAACAATTGGCTGAGTGGGGGCGTCGACACGAACTGGACCAACGGCGGCGACACCGCTGTTTTTAATCTCCCTACTAATTATACGGTCTCCTTGGGCGGGAACATTACCGCTGGCGGAATCACCGTTGCCGGCAGCGGCACCAAAATTGAAATTGGCGCGACGAGTGGCGAGACAGACACTTTGACCCTCACGCAGGGGGCGGTGATCACCGCCTCCAGATCCATTGATATTAATGCGTCCGTCGCAGGAGGCGACTTCACTGTCAAATCTGGCTCTGCCAGAACCGTGGTTTTCGAAAAGGCGAATAGCTTCACTGGCACTCTTACCATCGAAAGCCAAGCCCGGGTGCAGTTCTCTCTCGCGACCGGATTGTCCAATGCGGCGTCTATTAAATTTCTCAATAGCGGGGCCGGGCAGCAGCAAGCTTGGCTCTTTATGAAGACCGACTTGACAGCCGCAGGGTTAAGTTCTGAAGGGGGAAATGGCGGCAAGATTAGAAATAATAACAGCTCTGGCACTTTAACGCTGACTATCGATTCTGATAATGCCGCAATCCCTGTCGATTCGACCTTCGGCGGCACTATTGAAGATAACCTCACCAACGGTACCGGTGTGACGGCCCTCACCAAAGCCGGTGGCAACTCGCTCACGCTCACCGGCGTCAACACCTACACCGGTGCCACCATCGTCAACGGCGGCACTCTTGCCCTCGGCGTCAGCAACGCGCTCGCCACCGGCACCGCCATCACCCTCGGCGGCGGCACCCTGAACCTCGGCGGGTTCAGCCAGGCCGCGTTCACCAACGCCCTCACGATGACCGCCGGCTCCACCATCGACTTCGGCTCCCACCTCACGGGCCTTACCCTCACGTTCGGCGACAGCAGTATGTCCACTTGGACCGGCTCGTTGTCCCTGCTCAACTTCACCGTCGGTTCGGACAACCTGAGCTTCACCTCGGTGAGCGGCCTCACCGAAGCCCAGCTCGCCCAGATATCCCTGGCCGGTTACACGGCCACCGGTCTCGATCTGAACGGCAATGTCCAGTTCAGCGCCATCCCCGAGCCCTCCACTTTCGCGATGCTCCTGGGTGGCGCGGGTCTGCTGATCAGCGTTCGCCGGCTGCGCCGGTCGCGCGCTTAACGCTTTTTTTCCCGCGCGTGCGCCCGGAAGAGAACCGGGCGGGCGAACAGTCCGAAGCGATTGAAGGAATCTCGCCAGCCGCGACCTTCGATCGTCTTCGCGCGTCCTCACTGTCCTTCGATCACGAAACTTCTTACATGAAAATCATTCCTCGTTTACTCGCCTTGGCGTTGGCGGCCGCGTCCGTGTCATCCGCCGCGCCGGCCTCCTCGCCGGTGAAGCCACCGGAGCGCGCCGAACCGCCGATCGTCGTCCTGAAGCTCGACGATCTCAAACAACACTACGGCGGTCGTGTTCATCCCGGCTGGCAGAGGGTCGCCGATTATCTGGAGGAGAAGAAGATCAAGGCCGGCTTCGGCGTGATCTGCGAAACCTTGGAAAATGCCCACCCGAAATACGTCGAGTGGATTCGCAGCCGCCGGGAATCCGGCCGGATCGAGTTCTGGTTCCATGGCTATGACCACAAAGTGCACGAGGAAGACGGCACGAAATACAACGAGTTCAACGGCCGCTCGTATGAGGATCAGAAAGAGCGCGTCGCCCGATCCCAGCGGCTGGCCAGGGAGAAACTGGGCTTTGCGTTCCACACCTTCGGCCCGGGCGGAGGCGTGGGCACCGCCAGTTTCAACGAAGACACGCTACGCGTGATGATCGAGGACCCGGATATTTCCGTGATGCTTTATCCCGGACCGCTCAGCGACGCCGGCCGCAAGGCGATGGCCTCGTCAGGCGGGAAATTCATGATCATCGATCGCGTTTGGCAGCCAAAGCTGGAAACCCCGTTGTTTGTGCCGAATTTCGAGGCGTTCGTAAGCGCCTACGCAAAGCGCCCCAATCTCAAACACCACCTGCTCCAAGGCCACCCTGCCGCGTGGAAGGACGAGGGCTTTGAAAATTTCAAGCGGATCATCGATTTTCTGACGGAGCAGAAGGCCGTGTTCATGACGCCGACCGAAGCGGCGCGTGTCCTCCAAGACGAAGCCGCCGCCCCGTCGCAAGCCGCCGCGCGGTAAATTTTCCGTCCGTCATTATTTTATGATCAGTTCCTTGGGATCCGAATCGACCATCAACGGAGCGGCGCCACAACTGTCCTACGCCATCCCGGCCGGGCATCTGCGAGAGCCGGAACAGATCCCCGCGTATTGGATCACGGCGCTTGAGGACATCAGCCGGTTCCTCGACAAGACGGTTCGCAAAGGAGCCGTCGAGACCATCGGCGTCAGCGCCGGAGGGCGTGAGATCGTGGCCGTCTGTTACGGTACGCCGCGCGGTGCGAATGGCACGACGACGTTTTCCGGATCCGTCGGCTGCAACAACGTGCCTGCGTATTTCGGACCCAACGCCGACAGCAAAGTCTATATGGGCGTCGGAGGTATCCACGGTAGCGAATACGAAGGCATCGTCGGCTTGATCAATCTGATCGCGGTTCTCGAAACGGGCTGCGACTTGAAGGGCAGGCCTTGGCCGCAAATCACCACGGCGATCCACGGGCTGGATCGCATTGTGATCATCCCCGTGCTCAACGTGGACGGCCGTGCCCGTATCCCCGTTCGGATGGAAATCCACCGCGGCGAGGACGAGTCGGTCCATAGCTATCTCACCAATGGCGCCTGGGCCGATGGCTCATGCATCGGCTGGCCGGCGTGCAAACAGTTCATTCCCCTCGACCACGCGCTCACCCAGTTCCCCGGCGGGTATCCCAACGACGCCGGCGTCAATATCCAACACGACGACTTCATGGGGAACCCCCAGCCCGAAACCCGCGCTTTGTTCGCGCTGACGGCACGGGAACGTCCGGACCTGATGCTCAATTTACACACCGGCGTGCCACCCAGGGACTATTTTCAGCGCATGCATCGACCCTTCATGGAAGATGCGCTCGGGAACGCATTCGAGGAGCTCTATCGACGCACGCACACCCGTCTCATGCGAGAGGGTCTGCAGGGGACCAACAATCCCGCTCTCGAAGCGACGCCTCCGCCAAAATCCTGTTTCCCCTGCAATCTCGACAACGCGCTCAATCTGCACTGCGGCGTCATGAGCGTGCTCGTCGAGGCGCCCAGTCATGGGTTTTCGGGAACCAATCGCGAGGGCATTCCCGTGTTGCACACGCCCGATCGCCTGGTCGACACCCAGCTCATCTGCCACGAGGAGGCGATGCGTTTTCTGCGCGACACGGGCGGACGCGCACATTGGGTCGGCGGCAAGCGCCCCCTTACATCTTCCGAGAGAGGAATCGGATCATGATTCTGGGTGTGCCGCGGGAAATCAAATCGGACGAGTATCGGGTCGCGATGCTGCCGGCGGGTGTGGAATCGCTGGTGCGGGAGGGCCATGAGGTCCTCGTCGAACGCGGAGCGGGGGTGGGCAGCGGATTTGACGATGAGCACTACGCCGTGGCGGGCGCCACCCTGGTGGAAACGGCGATGGAGGTTTACGCGACGGCGGAGATGATCGTGAAGGTCAAGGAACCATTGGCACCGGAGTGGCCTTTGCTGCGTCGCGGGCAGGTGGTTTTCACCTATTTCCATTTTGCGGCGTCGGAGCCCCTGACGGAGGCCTGCCTGGAATCGGGGATCACGGCCATGGCGTACGAGACGCTGACCGATGCAGCGGGCCGGCTGCCGCTGCTAACGCCGATGAGCGAAGTGGCCGGACGCATGGCGATCCAAGAGGGTGCGAAGTATCTCGAAGGGCCGATGCAGGGGCGGGGTGTATTGCTCGGTGGGGTGCCCGGCGTGGACCCGGCCGAGGTTCTGGTGCTGGGTGCGGGCGTGGTAGGCACGAACGCGGCGAAGATTGCGGCGGGCATGGGGGCTTGTGTCACCTTAATGGATACAAGCCTGGAGCGGCTGCGTTATCTCGATGATGTAATGCCGCGCAACGTTCGCCTGGTGTTTTCTGATTCAACCGCCATTCGCAAACACGTCCGGCGGGCGGACCTGGTGATCGGGGCGGTGTTGGTGCCCGGTGGGCGAACGCCGGTGCTTATCCGACGCGAGATGCTTGCGACGATGAAGCCCGGCTCGGTGATCGTGGACGTCGGCGTTGATCAGGGTGGGTGCATTGAAACCACGCGTCCAACGACCCATCGCGCCCCGACCTACATCGTTGACGGGGTGGTGCACTATTGCGTGGCCAACATGCCCGGCGCCGTTGGCCGAACCAGTAGCCGGGCGTTGTGCAATGCGACCACACCGTACGTCTTGAAACTGGCGGGCGGGAATATCGATGAACTGATCGAGCACGATCATGCCTTTGCCACCGCGCTGAACATGCAAGACGGGCGGATTACCAGTCCGGCCGTGGCCGAGGCCTATCGCGAATGCGCCTGATCTCTCCGTGTAGATCACAAAGGAACCTCATGACAGAGCAGAAGTACGTAACGTTTGGCGCGGTCGGGGACATTAATCTGGCCCGGCCGGGTGATGAGTGCATGCGGCGGCACGGTGCCGCGTGGCCGTTCCAGAACATGTTCGGTGCTCTGCGCGAGGCGGACCTGCTTTTTGGCAACATGGAGTCGGTGATCCTTCCGACGGACTATCCGCAAGAAGAGATCGACCCCAAGGGCCTCCTGAGCCGTTACGACAGCTCGGTCGCGCTGAAGGAGGCCGGGTTCGACATTCTGAATCTGGCGCAGAACCACATCCTCGATGCCGGCGCCTGCGGGATGTTTCATACGCAACAGGTCATCGAGGCGACGGGAGTGATGACCGCTGGCATCGGCCGCACGCAGGCGGAGGCCCGGCAGATGCGCGTTCTTGAGAAAGGCGGGTTGAGATTCGGATTTCTCTGCTACTGCGAGGACAGCAATTACACCTTGGGGACGACCGGACCGTGCCACGCTTATTACACGCGGGAGAACGTCCTGACCGATATCGAGCGCTGGCGGCGAGACGTGGATGTGTTGGTGGTGTCGATCCATGCGGACTTGGAGTTCATGCCGACGCCCTCGGTGCCGCGCCGGCAGATCATGCGCGAGGCGGCACGGGCGGGGGCGACGCTGGTATTGGGGCACCATCCTCACGTGCCGCAGGGAATGGAGCGGGTGGGGGATGCCCTCGTGGTCTATTCGCTGGGGAATTTTATCTTCAACTCGCATAGCTGGGATTACATGCGAAATCACCTGCCGCACACCGCCCGGTCGTTCCTGCTGCTGGCGGAAGTGGAGCGCGGGAAGGTGGGGGCCGTGAGACGGGTGCCGTTTGCGATCCAGCCCGACCCCGACGAACGCCCTGCGCTCATGGTCGGGGCTCAAAAGCAGCAGATGTTGGCGTACCTGGATGAGTTGGACCGCATGGCTGCGGATGACGAGGTGGTGCAACGCAACTGGCGGCAGATCGCGCTCCGGCACCTGACCTGGAAATTGAACGAAGCCAGGCAGCTTAACAGAGACGACCTGCTGGTTGAGACGCTGGGCCGGCTGCTGCTGGTGCAGGAGAACCGGAACTGGATGGAGGA
This sequence comes from Opitutaceae bacterium, assembly GCA_024711005.1. Taxonomy (GTDB): domain Bacteria; phylum Verrucomicrobiota; class Verrucomicrobiia; order Opitutales; family Opitutaceae; genus Rariglobus. The sequence goes on from JANJTQ010000275.1 coordinate 9,232, forward strand.
AGTATTGGCGGCGGTGAAGGAGAACTGGGACCGGCAGGCCAGCGTGATCGATCCGCTGCATCGGCCCCATTATGCCATGGAGCGCCGGGAGAAGCAGGACTCAACAAGCATGCAATGAATATCGTCAGTTGGCTCATCGTCATCATCCCCGTCGGCTTCATCATGGGGATGGCTTTTTATTCCCGCCGCTACGTCAGGGATGTCACCGACTATCTGGCCTGCGGTCGCGTGGCCGGGCGCTACGTGATCAGTGTCGGCAACCTGACCGCCGCCCTGTCGGTGATCACCTTGGTGGCTCTGTGCGAGAGGGACTACCAGACGGGCATGGCCATCGGCTTCTGGAATTCCTTGATCACCCCGGTGGCACTGTTCATGTCCCTGACCGGCTATTGCGTGTACCGGTTTCGGCAAACCCGGTGTCTTTCGGCAGGGCAGTTCCTGGAGATGCGCTACAGTCGGCGATTCCGCATTGTCGCATGCATGATCCGCACCTTGGCGGAGATGGTAACCAACGCCATCGGTCCGGCCGTGGCGGCCCGTTTCTTCATCTACTTCATCGGCCTCCCTCACCGGATTCCCATTTTTGGCTTCAATGTGCCGACGTATGGGATCCTCGTCGCCCTGCTGCTGATCCTGGCGCTGGCGCTGATCTGGCCGGCCGGCCGGATTTCCCTGCTGCTCACCGACTGCCTGCAGGGAATTATCAGCTACCCGATTTTCGTGATCTTCACGGTCTTCGTGCTGCTGAAGATATCGTGGTTCCAGGATGTGGCTCCGGTGATGCTCGATCGTCCGCCCGGCGAGAGCTTCCTCAATCCGATGGATATCTCCCAGCTTCGCGACTTCAACCTCTTCGCCTTGGTCGTGACCATCATGGCCAACATCCTGAATCGCGCCGCGTGGATGGGCAACGACACCAGCACCTCCGGCCGCTCTCCGCACGAGCAGAAGATGGCCGGCATCCTCGGGGCTTGGCGAGACGGCTTTTCCCAGACCATGCTGCTGCTTGTCGCGATCTTCGTGATCGTCTTCATGCTCGGTCCGCGGTTTGCCGACCAGTCGCATCAGGTGCGGGTGAAGCTGGTGGAAACGGTCGCCGGGGACATCGTGCAAGACCCTCAAACCCGAGCCAAGATCAACGCCTCGGTCGCCCAAATTCCGGTGGCCCGACATCAGATCGGGGTGGATCAGCCCTATTCCCGCACGGACAACCCCGACACGCCTTTCCTGGACAACGTCCACCAAGTCCTCCTGGCCGATGCGCCCGACAGCGGCTCCGGCAACGCCCGTTACCAAGAGTTCAGGTCGCTGTATCACCAGATGATGATGCCCTCGATGCTGGGCTCGCTCTTCTCGCCTCTGCTGATGGGGCTGTTCGCCTTGCTGATGGTGATGCTGCTGCTGTCCACCGACAATTCGCGCATCTTCAACGCGGCCGGCACCATCATCCAAGACTTGGTGCTGCCGCTGCGGAAAACACCGCTCGGTGTGCAAGGGCATCTCAAGCTCCTCAAAGGCTGCTCCGTCGCGGTGACCGTCTTCTTTTTCATCGTCTCCGTCTTCTTCGCCCAGCTCGACTACATCAACATGTTCACCATGATCATGGGCTCGGTCTGGCTGGGTGCGGCCGGCCCGATCATGGTCTGCGGACTGTATTCCCGGTTCGGGACCACCACCGGCGCGTGGTGCGCCTTGGCGGTGGGTTCGGGGATTCCCGCGGCCGGCTTGCTCTGCCAACGCAACTGGGCCGACCTGGTCTACCCGTGGCTGGCGCAAAATGGCTGGGCGGGGCCGCTGGGGAGCGCTCTGGAAGCGGTCTCCCGACCGTTCAATCCCTACGTCGCTTGGACCATGGACGCCGTCAAGTTTCCCATCAACTCCTACGAAATCTCTTTCCTGGCGATGGTCATGGGCGTGATCGCCTACGTCGTCGGTTCGTGGCTGACACTCAAGACGCCGTTCAACTTGGATCGCATGCTGCATCGCGGCATTTACAGCGATGACAAGACCCCGCAGCCCGTAAAACAGCGCCTCACTCCGCGGCGCCTCGTTCAGAGGATCGTCGGCATCGACAATGAGTACACCACCGGAGACAAGGTGCTCGCCTGGTCGGTGGTGGGCTGGTCCCTGATCTACAACTTCGGCGTCCTGTTCTGCGGCGTGCTGATATGGAATGCCGTCTCTCCGTGGACACCGCATGGCTGGGCGATCTACTTCTTCATCACCACCATCGTGACCGCGCTGACCGTCGGCGGCGTCTCCACCGTCTGGTTCATGATCGGCGGCATTCGCGACACCCGGACCATGCTGCGCGACCTCTCTGCCCGTGTGGCCAACCCGTTGGATAATGGTCGCGTGGAAGGGCACGTTTCCATCGTCGACGCCGCCCGTTTCCAAGAGATCGAGAAGCAACTGCGGCCCGAGGAGGAATCGAAGACATCCAAGGACGAGGACAAAGTTTCCGTGTGACCCGATGGGACCGCCGGGCAGGTCCGCCTTAAGATTTTTTAAAATGAAAAAAGCACCGAACAACGAGAACAGGAACATGCGAAAATACGGATGGGTTACGGCCCTCTGTACGGCGTTGCTCGCCCATACGGGGCTGGCGTCGGAGGTGAAGCTTGGCGACAAGGGGTGGGAGATTAACTCGTCCGACTCGGGCAAGGTCGTGATCGGGTATCCAAAGATCGGCACCTCCGGCAAGTTGATCGGCCCCGGCGATGCAACGGTTCACGGCAAGGCCGCCGTGATGAGCTATGACAACGGGGCGCAGCTTCGCATCGAGGAACAGGCGGAGGGCGTCTATCGCTGCCACTTCCAGTCGCTCCCGGATTCGGTGCAATCGTTTCGTATGGAGTCGAAGCTGCCGATAAGCTTTGCCGGAAAGGCGAGCTGGCGGATCAACAACCAGGAGCAACCCTTCCCCGTCGAGTATGGCGGCAAGCCGGCGCTGTTCCAAGGGGACGCCAAGCGCTTGAGCATCACCGGATCCAATGGCGATGGCTTCGCCGTGATCATGGATTACGGCTTCATGAAGCTGCAGGATAACCGGCAATGGAAAAACAACAGTTTCCTCTGGTTCACGGCATCGGCGATGCCGCGGTCCAGGGCCGGCGAGGCGTACCGGACGGTCCGCATCGCCAACACGCCCGACGGGATGCCGGCGGCGGCCGCGCCTAAACCGGCGTCCAAGGCGGCGGATGTGCCGGCCTCGACCAAGCTGGCTTTCGCCTTCGGTGAGAAGAAGAGCGAGAAGAAGCTGTTCATCAACGCCGGCGTGGCCGGCAACTTCGAGACCTCGCTGCCGTGGTTCGCCGATGTGAAGGGCGGGCAACCCACCGATGCCCAGCTCTCCGCCGACGGCAGGACCTTGAGTTTCAAGTACCCGGTCGGGGGAAGCGGCAAGATTACCTTGAATGACACTGAATCGGTCACCGTAAGCTTTGCCGACTTGCCGGAGCAGGCCGGCAAGGTGCGGATGAAGACCACCATCCCCGGCCTCTTCAAGAGCGGCGGAAAGTACGCCATCGGCGGGGCGGGTCCCAATGAGTTTCCCCAAGATAAGCCGGAGAAGCCATTCCTCTTCCAGGGCCATACCACCGAGGCCTTCTCCCTGCTGCACTCGAACGGGGCGGGCTTTGCCATCTCGGGGTTTGGGCCGGGCACGTTCCAGCAGTTGCAGGATAATCGTGAATGGAACAACGGCACCTTCACCTGGTGGTTCAGTTTGCCGCTGCCGGCGGGCAATCCCACGCCGGGTTTCACCCTGAAGCTCGCGTCGCCGGTGGGCGGATCGGTTGCGATCAAGCCCCAGCTCGATCGCTTCGGCCAGGTGATCGCGAAAGATTTTCCGGAGAAGATCACCAGCGAGGAGCAGTTGCAGGCTGACGTGGCGGCCGACCGGGCGTATTACGCGTCGCTGCAGCCGCCCGCACTCGATCGCTTCGGCGGACTGCCCGGCAGCGGCGAGAAGTACGGCCTGAAAAAGACCGGCTTCTTCCATGTGGAAAAGATCGGCAACACCCAGGTGCTGGTGGATCCGGACGGCAATCTGTTCTTCCAACTGGGCATCTGCGTCTTGGGAACGCCGGGCGACGACTACACGCTCGTGAAGGGTCGCGAGGGAATCTACGAATGGTTGCCCGCTCGCAAGGATCCAACCTTTCGCACGGCCTGGCGCCCGAAAAGCGATGGAATCTTTTCCTTCTACCTGGCCAATCGCATTCGCAAGTATGGCGAGCCTTTCGAGCGCGCGGCGTTCTACGCCGAGACCATCGAGCGGGTACGGAAGTGGGGCTTCAACAGCGCCGGGGCTTGGAGCGAAACTCCGCCGGAGGTCGGCGAATTGATCCGGCAGCGGACCTTCCCGTATACCCCGTTTCTCCCTTCGCTCGGCAAGGCCTCGCAGGTGATGTACCGGGTCTGGGACGCGTTTGACGAGAACATCGAACAGATCATGGATGCCGCCTTCAGCCAGCTCGCGGAACAGGCGGATGATCCACAGGTGATCGGGTATTTCCTGGTCAATGAACCGCGGATACAGAATCTGCCCAGAATAGTGCCGGGGCTCAAAGCGTCCGAGTCTCCCTCCAAGGCTCGTCTGGTGCGGATGCTACAGGAGAAATACGGCACGATCGTCGCCTACAACGAGGCGTGGGGCGCCAAGGCCGCCCGCTTCGACGACCTGAAGGAGACCCCGCTGGTGGTCTCGACCCGGCAGGCCGGCGCCGACATGGCCGAGTTCTATGCGGCTTTTCTCGATCGGCGCTACAGCCTCGTCCACAAATATCTCCGCAAGTACGATCCGCACCACCTGTTGATCGGCGACCGCTGGATGGTGGATACCGCCAACAGCGAGGTGCTGATGCGGACGGCCGGCAAGTATTATGACATCATTAGCGTCAACTACTACACCGGCGGCGTGGACAAGGACTTCCTGAAACGGCTGCACGATTGGTCGGGCGGCCGGCCGCTGCTGCTGAGCGAGTTTTACTACAGTTCCGGTGACCAGGGACTCCAAGTGGGTGGCAGGGGAATGACTACTCAGACCGAACGCGGACTGGCGTATCGTAACTACGTCGAGCAAGCCGCCAGCACCGGGTTCGTGGTGGGCATTCAATGGTTCAGCCACTTGGACCAGTCGGCCACCGGACGCTACTTCCAGGGTTTCAATGGCGAGGGAGCCGCCAACGGTCTCGTCAATGTGGCCGACCGTCCTTACAAAGCATTCCTGGCTGAAGTAATGAAAACCAACTACAGCATCTATCCGGTGCTGATGAGGGAGAAGGCGCCCTTTGTCTTCGACGATCCACGGTTCACCCCCAGAGCCGGCGGCCGCAAGGGGGTTGGCGTGAGTCGAATGACCAAGCCGGTGGTGCTGGATGGCGGGAGCGAAGACTGGCCGACCGTCCCCGGAACCCGCGTGGACGCCAATGGCCTGATCTGGGGCAAGAATGCCGACAACCTGGAGGGCACGTTCCGCCTAGGATGGGATGACACGAATCTCTACCTGTTTGCCGAAGTGGTGGATCCCACCCCGATGCAGAACGGGCTTTCCAATGCCAAGGTTTGGGCCAGCGACTGCATCGAACTGTTTGTCGGCTCGGAAAACCTGGACGAGGGCGGACTGCTCCAGTTCGGCGATCGCCAAGTGATGCTCCGTGGGGCCAAGGCCGGAGGCGAATTGGCGGCGGCGCTCATCGCCAATGCTCCGCGGAAGTATGAGGCGCAGGTCACCGTCGTTCCAGGTCTGGACGGCAAGAGCTACGCGATGGAGGCGGCCATCCCGTTCGAGGCCCTCGGGTTCATGCCCAAGCCGGGTCGGGAGATCCTGTTCGACCTGTGCATCAACGACGGAACCGGAGGTGCCCGACGGGCCATCGCATGGAACGGCACCGCCCGCAAGGAACGCGGGGCTTGGGGGAAGGCCCGGTTCATGAAGTGAGGTCTCCGACCCTAAACCGGGCCAGCGGTACTGGCCCGAGTAACCATCTCAATAGATCGGAACGTTTTCTTTTATTCTTTCCACACCTCCTCAGCCACTCGGCCCATGAAACGTCAGGCCATTCTTTTTCTCATCGACACCCAGGGTGCCAACTGCGTCGGCTGTTACACCGGCAACAACAGCCTGCGCACACCGAATTTGGACCGGTTCGCGGCAGCGGGCGCACGCTTTAACCGTGCCTACACTTGTTCACCGGTTTGCGGGCCGGCCCGCTCGGCGATTTTCACCGGCCTGTATCCGCACTCCAACGGCGTCTTCGGCAACGACATGGCGCCCCACCTCGATATTCCCACGCTGGGACAGCGTTTAAGCGACGCGGGGATTCACGCGGGCTACATTGGCAAGTGGCACCTCGACGGGACGGATTATTTCGGGGATGGCCGTTGTCCCTCCGGCTGGGATTCGCGGTTCTGGTTTGATGGACGCAATTATTTGGAGTCACTGCCGGATGATCACGCTCGCGATGTGTCCCGGCGCTTTCTCGGCCCCGAGGAAATCGCCGAGCATGGGATCACCGCCGAATTCACGCACGCTCACCGGATCGCGGATCGGGCGCGCGATTTTATCGCGAGGAATAAGGACGAAGATTTTCTCCTCGTTGTTTCCATCGACGAACCACACGGGCCGTGCATCGCTCCGGAACCGTTCGTAGGCGCGTTCGATGATTTTCTCTTTCCCGTGCCCAATGCCGACACCCCGCTTGAAGGCAAGCCGCGCGGACAGCGGGATTGGGCGGAGTATGTTCAGGCGAACGTGGCGAGGTCGCTTGTGAAAAAGGAGGGGAAGACCTGGTTCAAAAACCCGCGGCATTTCGCCTGCAACAGTTTCAGCGATCACGAGGTGGGCCGTGTCCTTTCCGCCATCGACGCGCACACTCCCGATGCGCTGGTGATCTACACCTCCGATCATGGCGATATGTTTGGCAGCCACGGCCTGCTCGGAAAAGGGCCGGCGATGTATGAGGAAATCACCCGGATCCCATGGCTTGTACGCTGGCCGGGTAACACGGCCGCGGGCGCCGTGTCGGACGCACTCGTCTCGCACATTGATATCGTGCCGACCATGCTGGATTTCTTTGGGCTTCCCATTCCGCCGTTGTTGCAGGGGAAAAGCCTGCTTGCGCCGTTTCAAGATGCGCAGGCGGCGGCCAACGATGTCGTCTTCATCGAGTTCAACCGTTTCGAGGTCGATCACGACGGGTTTGGCGGATTCGCGCCGATCCGGTGTGTCTTTGACGGACGCCACAAGCTGGCGATCAACCTGCTCGACACCGACGAATTGTACGATCTCGAGACAGACTCGTTCGAAACGCGTAATCTCATCGACGACCCGTCGTGCGGAGAGATTCGTGACCGCCTGCATCGGCGCTTGCTCGATTGGATGAACGCCACACGCGACCCGTTGCGCGGCCCGCATTGGAACCGCCGGGCGTGGGGAGGGATTGCCGCCTCGACCTGGGGCGGCCCGACGCGCCCCCGGCCGTTCGATGAAGCCTATTATCCTCGAACCCTGCTTTACGAGACGGGTAAGGAGATTGAACGATTCGTTTACGAAAAGCGCTGACCGGGGAAAGTCTTGCCGTGACGTCCGATCTCTCCCGTCCCAACGTCGTTTTAATTTGCGTCGACCAATGGCGCGCCGACTGCCTGGGAATCGATGGCCACCCGGTCGTCGATACGCCGTACCTCGACCGCCTCGCTTCACAGGGATGTATGTTTCGCCGGGCGTATGCCGCGACACCCACCTGCATCCCCGCCCGAGCCTCACTCTACACCGGGTTGACGCAGCGTACTCATGGCCGCGTCGGATATCAGGACGGCGTCGCGTGGAGTTATCCCGTCACCATGGCTTCGGCCTTTCGCGACCAAGGATACCAGACTCATTGTGTCGGCAAAATGCACGTTCACCCTGCTCGCCAGCGCATGGGATTCGACAGCATCGACCTGCACGATGGATACATGCATTTCGGGCGCGATCGCACGGTCTGCGATCCGTCGTACATCGACGACTACCTGCCTTGGCTTCGCCAGCGGGCCGGGTACGACGCGGACTACTTTGACCAAGGCACTCACTGCAACGCCTACACCCCGCATCCGTGGGACAAGGACGAAATGCTGCACCCCACGGCGTGGGTCAGTACGATGGGTGCCGATTTCCTGCGTCGGCGCGATTCCACCCAGCCGTTTTTCCTGATGCTGTCGTACCATCGCCCACATATGCCGCTGGACCCGCCGGACTGGGCATACCGGCAATACCTCGATCAGGACCTGCCCAAGCCATGCGTCGGCGACTGGGTCGATAACGTTCTCGGCGATGCCTACGCTCCTAACGAATGCATGCAGCCTCCGCGGAAGTGGCCCGCGGAGAAGATTCGCCGCGCCCGCGCTGCGTATTACGGGCAACTGACGTTCCTCGATCATCAGATCAGCCGGTTCTGGGAACTGCTCGACGAATATGGTCACGCCCGCAACACAATCCTCTGCTTCGTTTCCGATCACGGCGACATGCTCGGCGATCACCACCACTACGCCAAATCGGTGGCATACGAGTCGTCCGCCCGCGTGCCGCTGTTCTTCGCCAGTCCGCGGAGCAACCTGATTCCGCACGGTGTGACCGACGGCGATCACGTGGCTGAACTTCGCGACGTGATGCCGACACTGCTGGATGCCGCGGGCTTGGAAATTCCGTCTTCGGTCGAAGGCCGGAGCCTGATGCCGCTGATGCGGGGCGAGCCGACCACTTGGCGCGAGTACCTGCATGGCGAGCATACGCATCCTGTCGCCGGGATCCGCTCGATGCACTACATCGCCACAACCAACTGGAAGTATATCTGGCACTCGGGCACGGGGCGTGAGCAATTGTTTCATCTTGCCGAGGATCCGACCGAAATGTGCGACCTCGCGGGGCAAGAGGCGCACGCTACCAAGCTCGCGGAGCTGCGCGACCATCTCGTGACCGAGCTATCGGGTCGCGAGGAGGGTTTTGTCCGGGATGGCAGACTCGTGGCGGGACGCGAGGTCAGGCCCGTGCTGTCGCACGTTATGGCCACAGATTCGTGAACCGAACGAAAATGCTTCGGCCTGACTCCCATCGCCGGACTGGCCACTCCGTGCACAACTGTGTTCCGACCGGAACA
>JANJTQ010000299.1 GCA_024711005.1 Opitutaceae bacterium
GCCGCCGCCCTCTTTTACTTCCCCGGCTCCTAAACCAACTTCATGTCCCCCATTCATCGTATCTCCGTGTCATCCTCCCGAGTCCTCCAACGTCTGCGGACGCCTTCCCGCCTCATGTCGCTGGCCCTTTTGTGCGGGGCAAGTGTCTGGGCGCAGGTCGGCGGCATCGCCCCGAAGTTTTTGGTCGATCCCAATTCACCCAAGGCGGCGGCCCAGATCACGCCAGGCAGTGAGCAAGTGAGCGTCACCACCGGCAAGGACGGTATCACCGTCAACATTGCGGGCGGTGCCGCTGAATATCCGGGGTTTTTCATCAAGCCGGAAACCGGCTCCTCGTGGGATCTCACCCCGTGGGGACGCATTGAGGCCAGAGTTACCAATCTCGGGACCGGCAATCTCCAGCTTAGCATGCGGGTGGACAACAAGCCGGACGGCAGCAGCGGCAACACCGAGGCCACCACGATCAAGCCTGGCGAAACCAAGACACTCAAAGTCATCTTCGGCTACTCCTATGGTTTCAAGCCGGGCTTCCAGTTAAAGCCCGGATCGATTCAGGACATCCTCTTTTTTTCCGCCGGGAAAAAGGATGTAGCGAGAGCCTTCCGCATCGAAGACCTGCAAGCCTCCGGTTCAGCCGGTGAAAAGCCCCCCGTCGATCCCGGCACCGTGCGCATCAAACCGGAAAACGGCGTGCTGCTCGGCAAAGGCATCACCATCGATGCCGCCAAACAAGTGGTGGCCAGGGGAACCGCCAAGGCGGATGTCACGACCGACGGCGCACTCCGGATCGTCTTCACCGGCGGATCAAAACCCGAATCCGTCACCTTCAAACCCGCCCAGGGAAGCTGGCGGTTGACCGAGGCGTTTCAGGTTCAGGTTAAACTCAAGAACACCGGTAATGCACCGGTGACCCCGTCCGTCCGCCTCAACAGCAAAGGCGGCAACAGCGACACGATCACCGCCGCCACCCCGCTCGCCCCGGGAGCCGAGACCGTGATCACCGTTCCTTTCGCCGCCGTCGTTTCGCCGGTCCTCCCAACCGACCCCAAACAAGAGGTGTATTCCAAGGGCACATGGAGCGAAAACAACTGGGAGCCCAAGACCGGCACCGGCACCAAGTTCACCAGCGACTGGGCCAAGGGCGTTGTGATCACCGCGGACAAAACTCCCGGCGCCAAAAGCCTCGTCGTCACCTCGATCATCGCCAACGTCCCCCAATCCGACATCCCCGCCTGGGTCGGTCAGCGTCCTCCCGTGGACAGCGGCTGGGTCCAGACGCTCAACGAAAACTTCGACGGCGACGCCATCGATCTCAACCGCTGGAACGTTTACACCGATAACTTTTGGGACAAACGAACCCACTTCAGCAAAGACAACGCCATCGTCAAAGACGGCAAACTCGTCCTCCGCTACGAAAAGAAAACCGGGTATCACAACGACGACCCCAACGACAAGAAAACCGTCGGCAAGACCGACTACGCCTGCGGCTTCGCCGACACCTATGGCAAGTGGCGCCAGCTCTACGGTTACTTCGAAGCCCGAGTAAAGTTGCCGAAGGCCCCCGGACTCTGGCCGGCTTTCTGGACCATGCCGGACCGCGGCCCCGAGGCCGGTCCCCAGTGGGCCCGCGCCGACACCAAAAAGGGCGGCATGGAGCACGACATCCTCGAGTTCCTCTCCGGCTGGGGCCCGTACCGCTACAACCTGGCCTTTCACTGGGACGGCTACGGCAAGGAGCACAAATCCGCCGGCACACCCTACCACTATGTCCTTCCCGACAAGGACGGCTACATCACCACCGGCGTTTACTGGGTTCCGGGCCTTTCTATTTACTACGCCCAGGGCAAGGAAGTCCTCCGCTGGGAAAGCCCCCGCGTCTGCACCGTCCCGTCCTATATCATGTTCAACATGGTTTCGGGCGGCTGGGACAACCAGCCCCTCGAAGACGCCAAGCTCCCGGACGATTTCGTGATCGACTACGTCCGTGTCTGGCAGCGCAAGGACCTCGCCTCCCCGCTTGACGGGCCGATGCCCAACAAGGGCCTGCCCTCCTCGGTTTCATCCGAGTAACAATCCCATCATGAACGGGCGGACGCTGTCGCACGATGGCTACTTCGCCCGCCTCCGCCGCGCCTCAGCGTTTTTTCATGCGCCACGCGCGCGGCGAAACGCCCGCGCGTTCGATGAACCAATTGGAAAAATGCGGCGGGGAACTGAAGCCCAGTTCGAACGCCACCTCCTTCACCGGCAATGAACTCTTCGCCAGCGCGTGCCGCGCCAGCTCCATCCGGCGGCCCTCATAATACTGAAACGGCGATACTCCCTGCCGGGCACGAAACAGCCGACCGAGTTGGTTCACGCTCAACCCGCAACGCCGCGCCAGCTCCGCCTCCGAGAATTTGTCACGCATGCGGTGTTCCTCGATCAAGGTCAGCGCCTTGGTCACGCGCGGATCCCCCTCGGTTGCCGCCTCCGGCGTCTCCCCCGCGGCCTCCATCGCCTCCACATAAAATCGGAGCCAGTTCATGAACGCCGATTCGATACGAAAGTTGTCCACCAGACTCAGGCGGTCCCGCGCCACATAGAGAGTCCCCGGCGCATCCACCCGCTCGAATTCCGCCACCAGCCGCCTCGCCGCCTCGCGCAACCGGCCACCCATCGCACCCGACACCACCACGTCCTTCGCCCGCGTGAAAAGCGGCTTCCCTCCGCGCAGACGCAAGTGGAACCGCAACGACATCAAACGAGCCCCTTGCGTAAAATGTTGCCGTCCCTCGTCGGCCCGCAGGAACAACCACTCGCCCGCCCCGGCCCGCACTTTTTCACCTCGCGCGTAAGCCACCGTCACCGTGCCGTGCTCAATGAACCACGCCACCGTTTCCACCGAACTGGCCGTGACGTCCATGTCCAAATACCGCTCCTCGATCGCACGTTCGTTCGCCCACATCAGACGTGCCTGCAAGCCATAGATATCCAGTTTGAACGGACCCCGACGTCGATTTGCCATGGCAGGATTTCGTAACTTTTAGGATAGTTTCTACAAGCCCTAACGCTTCCCTTTCGCAGTCGGGCGGAAGCATGCTGACGTACACGAATCCTCTGGTTTTTCGCCACGTTCCCAATCCTGCCTGCATGAAAAAGCTGATCACCGCCCTTCCTCTACTGGCTTTCGCCACCCTCGGCTTTTCCGCCCCGCTCTTGGTGGAAAATTTCGACAGCCTCAACATCGCCGACCTCAACGGCCAAAACGGTTGGACCGCCAATGCCGCCCTGGATGTCGCATCCGGCGGACTGTCCTACTCGAACGGCGCCATCTCGATCGCCGGCGGCGACAAACACGCCACGTGGTCGGGTGCGGATGTGCAGCCCCTCGGCTTCAAAGCGTTCGCCAGCCAGTCCGGCGAGGTCTGGTTCAGCCTCACCATCAACGTGACCGCGACCGACACCTCGAGCCGCTTCTGGTTCTACGTCAGCAACGACGCGGACCTCGGCGATGCCGGTGTCGTCGGCCAGATCAACAACAATAGCACGGCACTCGCCGCCGGCTCCCGAATCGGCTCGTCCCAGGCAATCTCGGGCAACAGCTCGCTCAATGCCGGCAACACCTTGTTCATCGTGGGACGTTTTTCCCAGTCCCAGACCGGCGGCACCGCCGCGGTCGGCGACTATGACAAGATGGAGATGTGGGTGAACCCCGATTCGACCACCCTCGGCGTCGCATCCGCCGCCATCAACACCACGGGAACCGGCATCACCAGCGGCATCGATACCTTCGCCCTCACCGCGCTCGGCACCGGATCCACCGTGCTCTGGGACAACCTTCGCGTGGGCACCACCCAAGCCGATGTGCTGGACGTCTACACCATTCCCGAGCCCTCCAGCTACGCCGCCCTCGGAGGCCTCGCCGCCATGAGTCTGGCCGCCCTTCGCCGTCGCGCCACGCGCTGATCGTCCCTTTTTCACGCTTCCGCGTGCTCACGCCGCCGTCCTTCGGGATGGCGGTTTTTCCATGTCATCTCACCGACCTCACCCACCCGCCGACTGGCGAGCCTGACGTTGGAACTCACCCGGAGGCACCCCGGCGATCCGCCGGAAGGCTTTGCTGAAATGTGAACGGTCCGCAAACCCCGCTCCTTCCGCCGCGTCCTCGATGCTCAATCGCGGATTCGCCAGCAACCGCTTCGCCAGTCCCACCCGCGCCTGCAACAGATAGACGCTCAGCTCCGTGCCCATCGATTGCTTGAACTTCCGCCCCAAAAAATCGGGATGGCAATGCAGGTGGTCGGCCAGATCCTTCACGATAAAAGGCTCGGACAAATGCGCCGTGATATAGGCGATCGCCTGTCGCACCACGAGCGGCACATCCTGCGGGTCGAGATAGGGGAAGCGCAACGCCCGCACCTTGTAGAGCTCCGGCCGCACACCGCTCGCTTCAAAGAAAAACCGCGCCAGTCGCGCCACCGTCTGCAACGTGCGCCGGTGCCCGGGAATGCTCTCGGCCTCGATGCGCGCCACCGCCGCCAGAGCCTCCAGGTAAAGCGCGGCATCCAGCCCCGCGCGTGCACAATACCGTTGGACGCGCGCCTCCGCGCGCCGCTCCTGTCCACGCACCACCACCGAGCCGTAGTAAAACACGCCCAGCACCCGTCCGCCGACGATGAGCGGTTCCGCGAGATCGAACAGTCCGAGATGGCACAGCCCCTCCAGCCCGGTGCGCCGTCGCACCACGAGCCGATTCACCGCAACCTTGTTTCGGGTGCAGTCCTTCCCCCAGTCCGGTTTCTTCGCCAGCTGGCAATAGGCGCACACATGGAACTGGTGCCCCGCATCCAGCCGCATCGCCGGCACATCGGTATGCGCTCCGTTCAACATGCCGGTCAGGTCATCGAAGCTCATGCGCATGCCGCTCCCGAACTCAAACGACTCCATCAGCTCTTGGAGCAAGGGCTGGAGCGGAGCGTCAGGAGAGTCGTTGTGGGGTTCGGCCTGCACCCGACCATCGAAAGGACCCATTCCCGGTTCCTCAAGCGAACAAGCGCGAATCGCGCGATCTGGTCGGCAGATCAATCCGTTTCCAAACCCGGATCGGAGACACCGCACCGACCCGGACTCCATCTCCCGCGCGCTGATCAAGGGACGCCGGATCGCCGAGGCCTACGGAGGAGGTGAATTCGAGATCGTTCAAGGTCGCCAAGGGTGGAACTCAGCAAGTGCAAGCCGCAAGCGCGTTAAGGCTGAGCCTCCGCATTACCCTCCCGGCGCTCGGCTTTGTGCGCGGCGCGCTTTTCGCGACGGACACGTTGCCAATGCGGTTCGGGTGCCTCGCCGGCCATGATACAACCTTGCGGGTGGATCTCGCCCACGACCGTCGCGAGACCGAAGCGGGCGATCTGGGCCTTCACCTTGCTCGCATCTTTGTAGCCCAGCGGAGACTCCGAAAGGTCCGCGGTGCCGTTATACCAGCGTACGTCGATTCCCTTCGTCACCGCCGACAGGACTTCCTTCAGGCGCGCCGGATCGATCTCGCCTTCGGTATCCTTGTAGGGACGCAGCATCGCGGTGCGCGACAAATTGCGACCGGCGCCGTGCGGACAAAACGACAGGTAGTCGGTGTTGTCCGCGCCGAGCACGAGCAGGATTTCACGCGCCATGTTGAGCGGGATCAGCCCGAGCAACGGACGCCCTTGCTCATCACGCCAGGCGGGCGTGGCTCCTTTTCCATGGAAGAACACGTGGCCGCGTTTCCACACAAAATTATGCTCGTTGCCGATCTGCACGAGGGCGCGCTGACCGAGGCGGCCGAGTAAGGCGGCATGGATCTGGGCATGGTTCTCCCGCGTCCAACGTCCGATGTATTGCAACGCATCCCAGTAAGCGCGGCCTTCCTTGGAATCCGCCGGCAGCCAGACCGCCGCATCGGGAATCCCCTGGGTGTTCTCATCGCACCAGCGACGAGCCGCGATTTGCCCGCGTTTGTAGAGGTCAGCACCAAGTCCGCGCGAACCGTGATGCGTCACGAGCACGCTGAACTTTCCTTCACGACGATCGATCCACTCGGCCAGCTCCATGTAACCGGCTGCCTCGATCGCGCGGCGTTGCTCCTCGGTGAACTGGATGTGTCCGACATAGGCGAAATGGTTTCCGTCGCCTTGCGTACCCAGAAAGTCCTGGGCACGGCTCCGCAGACCCGAGAGAAACGGGTTATCCCACACCGGCTCATCGAGCACCGCAGACGTGAACTGCTTTCCGCGCGGACGCCCGCCGGCACCAAAATGTGTCACCTTCTGCAGATGATCCATCATCTCGCCGACCGGGTGATTGGCGTCGAAAAAAGTCGCGAACATCGAGCAGCAGATATCCGCCGAGTGCGCGCCGGGAATGATGGCGTTTTCAACCGCAATGGCTCCGCCCACCGGAATGGTCGCGGCGCCTCCGCCCGTCGGACAGGTATCGGGCATCAACGCGCCCCGCTGCACCACCGGCACACGAAGCAGCTCCTTCATGCGCACGCGGGACGAAGCCACATTGGCGGCCTCCTCGGGCGTATCGGCTTCGATGGCTTCCGCCAGCGGAGCGGCCACCGAACGCGGCTGGATCAGCGGCGGCTGCTTCGGAAATTCCCGTTCGAGTTGGGCAAAGATAAGGGCGCGGCCGACGCCTGCGACGTCGAGTTCGCGGGCTCGGCGCAGGGCCGATCCGAGACGGCGACCTTCGAGCCAGCCGGCCGCGATCAGGTCGCGGGCTTTGATTTCCATGGTCATAGTGAAAAAGAATCGGGGATAAATCTGTTGTGGAGAATATCAGGTAAGGCGCCTGTCACATAGCGCTCTGCGCACACAATACCTGATTAAACGGTAATGATTGTTCCGGTGTCGTTAGCTTATCGAGGAATACACGGAGCGAAAGCGACCGGGGACTTTACTCCCCGCCGCGGCTGAAGAAGGATTGCCACAGGGCGAGCACAACGAAGTCGGCACGGAGTTTTTCTCGCCGGCTTCACGAATTTGGCGAACGCGTTCGCGCGAGACGCCCAGTTCGACGGCGATGTCGGTGGCCGTTTAGGACGCGCGCCGATGCCGCAGCGCCGGGCCATCGGGTCCAAGCGGCGCGCCTGCCAGACATTCCCGCAGATATTGAGCGCCGTCCGCGCAGGCGGCTTCGCCGCGATTTTGACCACCCTCGCTTTGGACGATCTGCCATCCAACTCCTACGTAGTAATCAAAGCCGACCCACTCAAACAACTGACCCGAAAGCTGGCCTTGGTTTGGAGCCGGAGCTCCACCCACATCCGACCGACCGCAGCCCCCTTGGCACAGCGGCTGGTGAAGGCGTTTAAGATCGAGCACTGATCAACCAAGCCGGGAACACCAGGTCACCGTTGAACTTGAGATAGTATTTCGGTCAGCCATGCATGTGTGGCCTCCTGCTCGTTTTGCGCCTCCGTCGCCTTGCCGATTCGGAGGGCAATATCGGCAACGGAATACGCCCCTTCCGTCGGCTGCCCCATCACCTGACGGTTAGCCGCAAGGGTGATGTCCTGCCTTACAACGTTCTCCAAAATGATGCGCGCCTGATGGGCCATGTCCTTGGAGACGGCGGTCTTGAATTCCGGAAGGATCGCTTCCTTGAAAGCCTCGATCGAACCATAGGGTCCGGAAAGCAGATGGTAATTCTTGTCGATGGTCCGCTTGGTTTCGCCTCCCAAGGCACGCAGAGAAAACCCGTTGATGTAGCCGTCGGAGAGCGGCGCGAAGGACTGAAGCGAACGCGGCACGGCGACATCGGCAACGGCCGGCATCCAATCGCTCAGTTCGCTGAAACGGGCATTCACCCTCGACGAGGTAAGGTAGCGCAGGAAATCGAGAGCCGCCTCCCTTTGCGTGGACAAGCGCGTGACGCCGAACGTCAGGCCGGTGTTCACTCCCAGCTCCGATGCGGGACCCAACACGTTGCGTCCGAATCGGGGGGCATCGCGACCGGGTACCGGAACATTGAATACATCGATGTTAAACGTCGCCTGCAGGCGGAAACTCGGCGCATCCCAACTCCCGGTGGTGATGAACATCGCGCGTCCCTGAAGAAAATGGAACGCCGCATCTTCACGGGAAACCTGCATGTACCCGGGCTGCATTCGCATGGCGACCTCGCGTTCGATCGCAAACAGGTCGCCGATCTCCGGCGTATCCAAGTCCCAATCTCCCCGCAGATAACCGAGCCCGATATCGATCGCTCCATTTTTAAGCGCATTCTGTCGCACGATTTTGCGAACCAGTCTCTGGGTCTGGCTCGAGGCGATCCGGTCGATCAACATCGGACCGTTGTTCTTCGAGCTGGCGATGGGAATCAGCGAGACGCCCCGCCGCTTCGCATACGCGCTCACGTCATCGCACCGGGCAATGAATTCTCCGTAATTGGCGGGCACGGGAGCGTCGCCGAACAGCTCCTTCCAAAGGTCAACGTTGTAGTAAACCCGGACCGTGTGCAGCGACAGCGCGACGCCATAGTAGTCCAGGAGATTGGGCCGGTAGTTATACCCGCCCGAAAGACCATCCACAAAGGTCTCCCGCCACGGCATACCCTCGATGGAGGTACCTTCGTTATACGGATTGGGTTCGTCGACGACGGCCGTCAACGGCGTGAAGAATCGGGCAAGCATTTCGTCCTCGTTGTTTCCCATCATCCCCAACTGGAGAATATCCGGCGCCATCTCACCCACCAGTTGAGTGCGCATCCATTGCGGGTAGACCCGCTCCGGAATGGCAATTTGCTTCACCCTTACGCCGGGATGAAGCGCCTCATATTCCCGCGCCAGGGTGTCGAAGGCATCCCGCAGTTTGCCCTCAAGCTGCCAATGCGCGAAGCGCAGGGTGACAGCCCCTTCCTGGCTCTCCTCGCGTTCGCGAGTCATGATGCCCACCAGCGAAAACCCGAAACACGCGAGCAGGAGAGCCAGCCCGATGCCGTTGCCGATGCGTTCGCGTTTCATCCCCCCTCCTCCGCTGTTTTCGTCGGCGCGATGGTGGCGGTGGCAGGCGGTGCGCCCGCATCATTCGCTCCACCGAGTTCCCGACGAATCTCACTCACCATGTGATACCGATTATCCCTCCGATAGCCTGACATGAATTTGCCGCAGTATTCCCGGCATAGATCCGCCCGGCCGAGCGATCGAGCCAGGTTTAAGATGTTCACATACACGTCCGCCTTCAGCGCGCTGCGCGCCACCCCCGCCTGCTCGACGGCAAGATAGAATCCCAGGATCAACTCCGGATCAAAACGGTAACGCTGGCCCGCCTGCGCCAGCAGCAGATTCAGATCGCGACGCGCTTCGCTCGTTACCAACGAGCCGACCTCGTTCGTATAACCCGTCCAGACCTTGCGGCGTTCGTCAATCGACAGATCCGGGGCGTAAATCTCGATGATACCCATCTTCACCAATGCCTGCTCCGCGAGTGGATGAATCGGATTGGTCGCGCGCAGCCGCCGGTAGTGGGCCATCGCCGCCGGTAGATCGGGCGTTCGCCGATGAACCTGTTCGATGCGGCCAAGATAATAACAGGCCGCCAGGCCGAGTTCGTCGCCGGCATCGTCTTCCATGATGCCGGAGAGCAACTCCACCGCGCGGGTGAGACTTTTCACGGACCTGGTCTGGGCTCCGAGCAACGACAGCGCCTGACCCAGTTGCGCGGCGCGTCCCTCGTATCGCTCGAAGACCTCGCGCGCTTCGCCACCACGTCCGATTGAGGCGTTGTGCCACGCCTCGGCGAGCGCGACGTCTGCGGCATCCCCGCTCCAAGCCGCCGTGGCGGACGAAACCCAGGCGACTCCTACAATCAAAACCATCCGGGTGATCATGTGGCTAGTCCTTGAGGGCCCGGGCCAAAGCCCCGGCAATGGCCGCATAACCCGTGCGGTCGAGATGGGCGTCGGTCTTGCGGCCCTTGTCGTAGTGTTTGTTGGCGATCATCTCCGCGTAAGGAACCAACGCGGGCAGATCGATCATCGATGCGTTCGGCAGCCGGGCCGCAAGTGCCCGCGCGGCCCGGCGATAGGATACGAGTTTCGCATCGTCCGGATCGCCCAGCACGTGGCTGGGCATGAACGCGAAGTGCAACGTCTCCGGCGTGCCGCCCGCCGCAATCCAAGCCTCGGTGAGCAACTGCACGATCCCTTCAAGATTGTCGGCATAACCCTCGGGCGTGTTGCTGACGAAGCCGCCCGCGGGTCCGATGCTCGGGTTCGACCGGTTGCGGTCATTCAAACCCGAATGAATCATCACAACCGCGGTCTGTTGTCCGTTCAGCAGCGTGCGAACGTCGGTGAAATAATTGGCCAATTTCCCCACGCCACTGCCGCGCAGCGAGGTGAGCATATCGCGTAACGAATGCCCACCCACCCCATACAGCGTGTGATAGGCGAGTCCGTTTTTACGGGCCGTGTTTTCGGCCACGGCCTGTGATGCGAAGAAGGGACCGACGATCGGTTCCTTCACGTTTTGCGGCATGAATTGCACCGGGTAATTACGCGACGCATCCGCGGGGAGATCGAGTGTCAGACGCTTGAGACCCAACGTGCCGGTCACCGGTTTCACCGGAGTCTTCATTGACGCAAGGATCGTCCACGGCGGCTGGTCGCGGCGCACAACCGGCTCGAACGAGCCGCGCCCCGATTCGAAGGTCCCATAGGTAAAATGAAAGCGCAGTGGTCCACGCACATCCAAGGGGTGATCCGCCGGAATGATCAACAGACCGCCCTGCCAGCTCACTTTTCCCGTTTCGCCTTCGGGGATGTACCAGTGAAACGCCTGCTTCGCCAGCGCCTCCGGTGCCTTGGCGGGCGCGGGACCGTCCTGCTCCTTCCATTGCCGGTAAAGCAACAGGTCGCTGGCATAAATGGGTGCGATCGTCGCCAGCGCCGTCGGCATCGCCACGGTGTAGCCGTGACCACCGAATCGCTGGTTGGAATCCCCGATGCCGATCACCGCTACACGTTCGTTCTTCGCCCGCGCAATCGCCGCCTTCAGATTATCTCCGACAACCGGTTCACCAAGGCAGGCGGTCGCGGCCGTCGCCGCGCAAAGTGTCATTATCCATGCGGTCTTCATAATAGTTTAAAAATGTAGTTTATAACCAAATACGATTCTACGAACGGCCCGCCCAGAAGGCATGCAGCGCCGCGATAAAGCCCCCGTCTTTCCACCAATGAATGAGCGAGGTTTGGTCCGAGCGGATCTCGAAGGAAACCCGTCCGCGCGCGTCGAGGTCGCGCGCCGTCACCTCCACCGGGAAAAACGCCTCGGGTGCTTCCGCGACCACGGGCACTTCCCACCGGCCCACCGCGCGCTTTTCCGGTCCCACCGCAACGCGATAGGCCGCGCCCAACCCCTGCGGATCAAACGAGTGCAGCAACACCGTCCAGCGTGCGTCCGTGGTTTCCGCGCCGTCTTTCAACCCGGTGATGCGGAAATGAAGCCCGCGAGGATGATACCAGAATGCACGGCCCGGACCGAAGGAGATGACACCATCCGCATACTCGGACGCATTGACTCCGGCTTGGTGAGGCAGGACGCGATCGTGCGCATACGCGCGGCTGCGTGTTCCCAGCGGAAGCGCGGCGCCACAATGCGCGGAAATCACCCGTTGTTTGCCGCGGAGAGCGGGGTGACTCCACGCCGTCGCATCGAGCGCGGCGGCGTGCCGGCGCGTCTCTTCCGCCGCGTCGGCGGCCAGCAACACGCCCGATTTCCCCAGCACGGCCTCGATTTCCTCGGTCGGGAGGATGTCGGCGACGCCACAGCCCCAAAAACGATACCATCCCTGCAACGGGCCAAACTCCAACACCCGTTCGCCCGCCGGAACCGCGCCCAGCGATTGTTTGGCATCATCAAGCACACAGGCCTTGGCCAATCTCACCGGAACGCCCACCGCCCCCGTGAGCGGCGCATCGAGATGCAGGTAGGTATGCATGGTTTCTCCTTCCCCGAAGGTCTGCATAACCCAGCGATCGTCCCGCCGGGTTCCCCGTTCGCTCCCGACGATGCGCAGCGTCAGCTCACGACGGCCGGTCCAGCCGGCGGGTGCTTCAAGCAGCGTCACGGTGCGTCCGTCGTCGAGCGCGCCCAGCGGCAGGCGCACAAACTCGCCCAGGCCGGAATCGTCCACCTCGGCGTCCCACACCACAAACGGCGTCGCGCGCGTCAGCGGCGCGCGTGCCTCCAGGCGAAGGCGACCGGCGGACAGCGGTGTCACCGCCAGCTCCAGCGCCAAGGCCGCGGCAAAATCCATCGGCGCATGAATGTCCGCCGTGGGGAACTCCCAGCGAGTCCGATAATCGTAGTAGAAAAACGGCAGGTGTGCGCCTTCGCGGATCAGCGCCTTGTAATCGCCACGCTCGATCACGACCGAGTCGCCGGCCTGGCCCGGTTTGCCGTTTACGGTCACGCCGACCCAGTTGTCGCGCTGACGGAAAGCGCGGTCGGGAAGCCTTGCCACATGACGGTCGTAATAGGCGCGCACATCTCCGCTGGTGACGAAGACAAGGTTCTCCGTTTTCGGCAGGGCCAGCAGGCGCGACAGACCTGCGCGATTGTAGGCGGTCATGTTTGCCGTGCCGAACGTACGGCCAAATTCAAAGCCGGCCACGAAGAAGAAGGGGGCCTCGCCCAGCGGAGAACCACCCTTGATCGTGTCGGTGAGAAACTGCCGGAAGCGCGACGACTCGTCGCCCGAATCCACCGCGCGAATCCAGCGCGTGAAGTGCGACGGCGACAACACGAAGTCGCCCCAGTGGGTGAGGTGCGGCAACAGCACCTGATAATGATTCATGGTGATGCCGAGCACCCCGTGTTTGTCGCGCGCGCCGGCCTTGCGGAAATCATCCGGAGCGATCCAAAACGGGCAAGTCGGCATGCCCCAGTGATTGATGGCCCACTCGCCGTCGGACCAGTTCTGCTCCGGACACAACGAGTGCACGACGCGAATACCGGCCGCGCGGCAGGCCCGTGTGAACACATTGCAAGGCGTGTAGGTGGCGATGCGGTCGAGCGGCGCGTAACCTTGCGCCTGCCACCATGCCTGCAATACGCGCAGTCTCGCCTCGATCCCGGCCAGCGGCAGCGACTCCCAATTCGGATCGTCGTGCGCGAACTCCGAAGCGATCGCGCCGACATCCTTCGCCATGACGTGCGGATGAATCGCATCTCCGTGCAACCGCTCGTAATCGCGCCAGCGCGGATCGACGGCCGAGAACGCGCCGTCGGCGGCTCTCGACCGAAGCGTCACATAATAATCCGCCGCCACCCGCGCCTCGTGGATCAGGTCCGCAAAATCCTCCGCCGTGAACGCGCCCACCGTGATCTGGCACACGGCCCATGCCCGATCCACGACCGCGAGCGGACGCCGCAGCACCTCGCCACCGGCGTCCGCCGTGAATTCGAGCGCGTATTGTCCGCATGCTTCCGGCCTCCACGTCCACGCGGCATCCGCGGTGAGCCGCATGCGGGCGATCTCGGCGAAGCCGCCGCGCGCGCCTTCTCGCACGACGAGTTCGCCGGCTCCGTTCGCGGACACCACGACCGACTCGCCCGCGTGCAGAAGCCCGCCCGGCGATATGCCGAGACGAAGCGCCTGATGAATGCACAAATCGTTTTTCATGATCAAAGATTGCTGCGTGGGAACTAACTCGCTCGCGCCGACCGATCGAATCGCGAGCAAGCGACCTCCCTCATTAAGCGCCTCACCACGGATTGAACCGATACGGATCATCTTCCGCACCCAGCGGGCGGATGTAGAACGGATCACGAGTCTCGATGTCGGGCTCCGCCCGCAAGGTCTCCGGCGCAGGCACCGATGAAGGCGCCGCCTTGGGAGTCGTCTCGAACACGGCGTCACCGGGGTTGCTCACCATCGCCCAGAAACCAAAGCCGCCACTGCCGGATGCCACTTTGGCTTCGAGCAGGGTCCAGCCGGCCTTCAACTTCGCCTTGAAACGAAACTCGCCGGAGAACGGCGTGCGTGACGCGCGCCGCTCCTTGCTGTGATCGATACAGGCCTTGCCGTTGACGCGAAACACCAGCCAGTTGTCGGCACCGACGGCGAAGAGCGCGTCGCGTTCACGGCTGCTGTAAACATAGGTGCGGGCGTAGCCGATCTTGCCGGTCTGCGCGGGCGACACCCAGTCGAGGTGCACGCGTCCCGTGCTGCCGCGCGGACCGTAGGTGCGCCAGCCCGCACTGCTGGAGGCGACCGTTAGGCCGGCTTCACCGACCTCTCCCTCGCCGATATTCGCCGAGACGGAGCTGTCGTCGCTCACGCCGCCGCCGGCGTCGGCGGACGCGGCCCTGTCGGACTCCATCGGGAAACGTCGTGCGAGCCCGGGGAACGTGCCGTCTTTCGTGACCGGCTCGACCTGTGCCACACTGTTGAATACGCGCCACACCGACACGTTCATCAACGGAGCCACGCGGCGCGGAGTGAAGAGCGCGGCCGCGACGTCGTTATTCGTGCGTGCCCCCAGATTCGTGAGCAACTGGCGATAAAACTGCACCGTGTGCCATTTCGGTTTTTCAAGGTTGGGCGAACCGTCGGCAAACGCGGTCCAGTCAAGCTGGCTGAACACCAGTCGGCCTCCCCCCTTCGTTTGATCGAGCACCAATCCATCGAGCAACACCCGGGCGCCGGCGGGCTGCTCCTCGCGGGTGAAACGTTGCTGCGTGACAAAGGTGCGCCACGCCAGCAGTTGCGGACCGACACCGCGCAACAGCGACGCATCCCCGGGCGCGGCGCGGGCGGCTTTGACCTCGATTGTCCTCAACACACCGGCCGGTTGCGGCAACACCAGCACGATGCCGCCGGCGGATGCGAAGGTCTCGGCGCGGGCGCGTTGTGACGGCCACGCACCGGGCCCGACAACCAACAGATCGGTCTGCGGATTCAACTCGCCGGAACCGGCGCGCTCGGCGGCCAGCTCGATGGCGCGCACATAGTCCCACCCGGTGTCATCGCCGGCATAACGAATGAGCTTGTGGTTGCTCGTCGCGTAAGGTCGATCGAGCGCACGGACAAGATTGCCCGCCACACGACGCGCGATCGGATCGAGCGCAGTGCGCCCCGTGAGATCGAACTGGGAGAAAATCACGCCGCCCTGCCCGTGGCGCCACTCCAAGAGCGGACTGTGGGCGAGATCGAACTCGGCTTCGACCAGCGGCGTGAATGCGCCGTGGGCCGGCGTTTCGATCACGACCGAGGCGACCGCGCCTTGGTTGCCCCAATGCGGTGGGCGCGCCAACGGCCAGGGCTTCATGCCAACCTTGGTCTTCGGCAGGAGATCCGGTTCGCCGCGCCAGTTGGCAAAGTCGACGGCGGCAAGTCCGCGCAACGCCTCGTGCGTCCGGTCGCGCGGGAAGGCATACCTCGTAACAATATCCTGGATACGCAGGCCGATCGATTCCAAGGCGACGGGATCTTGCTCCAACACCAGCACACGCAGGCCGCGAGCGATGTCGGTCGCGTCAAAGGGCAGGTTTTCGACCAGACCCTCGCGGGCGATCACCAGCACCTCGATGCGATTGCGCGACAGGTCTGCGCGGTTCTTCACCGGCACGGGGTTCGCGCCCAAGGAACGCAGCCAACCGGCGGATTTCCCCTGCGGATCGAAGAGTCCCCAGCGCGAACGGATGGCCACGGGCTGCTCCTCGGGCCAAAAAGAGAGATCCATGCCGTCCTCGATGCGCGTGCCGTCACCGCTAATGACGAGAGTCAGGCGGGCCACGGTGCGTTCGGCGACAACCGGGGCGGTCAACGTGAAGGGTTTTTTGACGATATCACCGGGCTGGAGCGCGATTTCAGTCGAGCCTTGTTGCAGAACCTTGCCGTCGGTTTCGAGGCGCCATTCGGCCTGAAGGGTGCGGGGGGCGTTGCCGTCCCAGACGACGACCGCGGTCTTCTCGAACGTTTCGCCGGAACGGAAGGCGTGGTCCTTGGCGGTGAAGCGCGCGGACGGCCCGCCGAGATAGGCCAGCAACGGCTGCATGGTGGCGCGGTAGGCGTGATAGATCGGGTTTGCCCATTCGGGCGCAGCGGCGAGCGTGGCGCGCGCCTCGGGCTCGGTGAGTTCGGTGTAGGAATAACCGTCCCCCTTTTTGGGTTTTCCCTGAATCGCGGGCGGCACGCCGTAGCCGATGTTGAAGTTCCATGGCTTCCAACCGCCGGCCACGCCCCAGGCGCGCCACGCGCGATTGGTCTCGGTCGTGAAGAGCGTGTCGAACTCCCAATGCAACGTGAGATCCGCGAATTGCCCCCACTCTTCGGGCCGAGGACGCTTGGCGTTTCGGGAGAGAAAATCGGTGACGAGCGTCACGTAGCCGTCGGACTCGGCCTGGTAGGCGCGGTCGCCAAAATAGACCGCGTGCCATTCGGTGAACTGCGGGATCTTGAGCGGCTTCAGGAAATTCGCCAGGTACGGCGTACCGTGCTCGATTGCGCCCCAGGGGATGTCGCCGTTCGCCGCCCAATGGGAGGGAAACTCGATGCGTTCCTGCAACGGAAGGAAGTTCAGGTATTGGTTGGGATAGTCGATCTCGCCGCCGGGGCCGCAGTGCTGCGCGACGATGCGCGTCGGGTCGACGGACTTGATGATCTCAGTGGAACGGGTCGCCCAGCCGGGCACGCGGTCCTCACCCTCGGGCAGCATGCCGAGTCGCTCGGCGTTTTCACGAGAGGAGCTTCCGGTGTTCATCGACGGGTTCCACATGATGATCGAGGGATGGTTGCGCAGGCGCTTGAACCACAGGCGGCACTCGCGTTCGTAGGCGGCCCGTCCCTCTGGCGAACCCATCGCGCCGCGCACGAGGCTGACCAAGGGCGAAGGCATGAGCAGGGCGAAACCGCGGCGGTCGGCGTTCTCTATCACATCGGCCGCGATGCGCCGCTGGCCGGGGTTGTCCTCGTCGGAAATGATCAGCGAGCGCAGGCCGTTTCCAAGGAACCAGGATCCGCCGTTGGGATGCCATTGGGCCGCGTTGAAGCCGATGCCCTCCCAGAAAAGCAGCGCCGGCCAGCTGACGGAAATAACGGGCGCGAGGCGCAGCCGGATCGGACGGCCGTTCATCATGATCTCGCGACCGGCGACCCAGACTTCGCGGAAACCAAACGGCTCGGGGTCGGGCTCATGAATGACCCGCCCCTGCACGTCGAGCAACGAGGTCTTCACTTGATACAGGTAACCGTCCCCGAGTTGCCAGAGGCGCGGAGACGCCCATGGAATGACGACCGTCTGCGTGCCCGCGCCGGTCAGGGCGAGCGGCACGGTGACAGCGCCCGGAAGTTGTCCGCCCCGCCCAGCGGTATCCATTATCTGAATGCGCAGGGAGGCGGATTTGGCGGCGAGCGCCGACTGAACGTCAACGTCGACCGAAATGTTTTTTTCACGGAAAGAAGGACGGGCGAACACGCCGGTGATCTCGGCCGCGGCGGGACGCACTTGAAGGGTGACGTAACCGGAGAGGCCGGCGGGGATGGTCTTGCGCACGGCGTCGAGCCCGCCCTTCGTGCGGAGGGCGCTGGTCTTAAGCGCCTCGCGGCGCAACGGTGCATCATCCATGGTGCGCGGAAGATCGCGCCACCAACGCGTCACCCACAGGCGCACGGTCGCGTCTTGTCCGGGGTTGATGCGGGACGTGATGTCCACCCGAGCCTCGGGACCGGCCAGGAGAATCGGTTCGCCGCCGTTCACCCAAAGGAGGGCGTCGCATTCGATCTGATCGAAGGCGAGCCAGACGCGTTGCCCGCGCCAGGCGGCGGGAACCGAGATCGTGCGCTCGAACCAACCGTTGTCTTCGGCACGCCACTTGTTCGGGTTCTTCGCCCAGTCGGAGAGCGAACGGTCCGCGGGCTCGAGCATACGGGATCCGCCACTCGTCCAGAGGAAGGGGACCTTCACGGCCTCCCAGGTTCCGGCCTGAGGTGGCTTCGCGACGGCTTCGCCTGGCTGGAAGAGCCACTCGCCGATTCGGCTGTCCTCACCCTCGGGAGCGAACGCGGGCAGTGTCCCGGAGGCGAAGGCAGGAAGAGCGGTTAACAGGCCGAAGACGAGGGCCGGGAGAACTCGAAGCATGAGGATGGAGAACAAGGGAACGAAGAAAGACGGTTCAGACGGCGCGGCGACGACGCGACAGGCCGGCGGTCAGCAGACCCGCGATCCCGATGATCAACGCGACGCTGCCCGGCTCCGGAATGGCCACCGCAATGGCGGTCAGGACCAGATCGTTGCCGTCGCCGCCCAGATAGCTGGCCTGCCACGTGATGCCGTTGGCTGTAAACTGCCCTTCGTCGGCGAGGTTCGAGAAGGTGCCGGCGATGGACGAAACGCCGCTGTTACTGAGAACGACAAAGCTGTCGTTGAGCGAAACGCCGCCGCCGTCCCCGATGTCGATGAAGTTAAGAAACGCCGAGTTGCCAATGGTGACGCCGTTGGCTGCGATGAAGCCGCCGGTGCCGGTCGTGCTGTTAAACGTGAACAGCAACTCGGCGTCGGATTTAAACTCCAGTGCTCCCGTTGTGGAGAAACCGCCGACGTCCGCGCCGACCGCGAACACGGCGTCGCGCGTGCCGGAGGCGTTGCCGATCATGACATCGCCCGTAGTGGAGCCGGCTCCGCCGAACACGCCGGCGTTGACGATCACCGCGCTGGTGAGCGTGCCGTCGACGAACAAGGTGCCCTCCTGGACGGTGGTGTTGCCGGTGTAGGTGTTGGTGCCGGTGAGTATCCACTTGCCGGCGCCCAGCTTGACGAAGCTGGTGGTGCCGGAGCCGTTGTTGCCGAGTGAAAGTGCGAAGGTGTTGTCGCCGGTATTGGATCCCAACAAACGCAAGGTCCGGTTCTGATTGCCCGTTCCACCAAAGGCCACCGCACCGGTGTTGGTGAAGTTCAGCGCCCCCGTGCCGGAGGATTCGATGTTGCCGCCGCCGGTATGGTTGAGACTGAACAGGCGATCGGTGGAGTCTCCCTCGCCCAAGTAGCGCAGCGTGCCCGATAAGCTTCCGTTGTTGCCGAGAACGAGATTGGTCGCGGCATTCGACGATTGGCCAATGGAACTGGCGAGACCTCCGTCGGCGAGCTTCGTAACCTCGAGAACACCCGTCTGGACCTCGGTGCGGCCAAGGTAAGTATTGGCGACGTTCTGGAATACGGTGGTGCCCGTCCCGCTTTGGTAATTGACCAACATCCGGGTCGCGCCGGTGGTGTTGGAAATCGCACCCTCGAAAACGAGTTTGGCACCGGCGACGGCGCCCGTGCGAAAATCGCCCGTATAAGTGCCGAACTCCAAGTCGGTGGAATAGGTGAGCGTGCCGCCCCCGCCCTTGTGCTGGATGGCCACCGGACCGGCGGACAAACTGCCAAACACAATGGCGCGATCGGTGGTCTGGTCGGTCGAGCCAATATAGCCCAACGAAGAGTTGCGCCCCATGGTAATGGTTCCGTTGGCCGCGCTCGAGGCCGCGCCCAACGCGGAGGGACCGCCACCCACGGAGCTCACCGAAGTGAAATTGAGAATGCCACTGTTGATAAAGATAGGCGCGTCAAAGGTGTTCGCGGTGTTGTTGACGGTGACGACCGTGTTGGCGCTGGTTCCTCCAAACGTAATCCTTCCGCTTCCGGACGCAGTGCCGGTGAGCAGGCCGTCGACGACCAACCGCCCGGTGCCCGTGCTGCCGTCGTTAAACGTGCGCGCGGCAGAAATGTCGCCCAACGCCAATGTCACACCGCTGCCAATGGTGATCGGGTTTCCGCCTTGGCTGACCTGCGGAAGAAAGACGCTGCCTCCCAAATTGATCGTACCGGCGCCACCGAGGGTCAGGCCGACGCTCGAGGTGCCCCAACGGAAATCCAATGACGTCAGCGTCGCATCGCCTGACAGGTCCGCGAACGCGCTCGAGGTGTTGCCCGTGAAGTCGCCGTTGATCACCCCACCGGTCCAGTTTGCGGTGTCGTTAAAATCGGTGCCGGATCCACCGGCGCCGGATCCAATCCATTGGGCGTTGGCGGTCGAAAGTCCCAGGAACAACGGGGCGCCCAAAAAGGCGGTGACTGCTTTGAGTACGTGTTTTTTCATAACGAGGGGTTTGGGTTGGCGTAAAAGTTGGTTGAAGATTTCAGCGCATCGCGGAGGCGATGGCCGGACGCTTGGACGGTCGGCAGGCAGGTTCCGGAGGGAGTGCAACTTCGCTCACCACCAACGCCAGCGATTGCCATTATCGAAGGTGCCGGTCGCGACGAGTTGGGCACGGCCCAGCGCCTCGACGTGCCCGTCGCAATAGCCCATCAGCGCCTTGGTACCCTCGGCGCGGCGGAACCCCGGAAGCGCGCCCTGATTACTGGCCGCCGTCGTCTGGTCGGCGCGCAATCCGCTCACCTCGTCGACGTTCTTCTCTTCACATTCGCCAAGCAAAATGATGCGCGACGGATTCGGCACGACGTTCAATCGATAATCCCAGTTTGAACTACGGAGTTCCCAGTTCCGGGCGATGGACGCCGCGGCCGCGGAACGCTCGTCGAATGGTTTGCTGTCGGGAACGTTGAAAACAGTGGACGGATCCTGGCGAAGACGCCGCTTGCCGGCGCCGTCGTTCGGCACGGTGACGTTGAGGTAGGGTGCCAGAGTCTCCTGCCACACGGGTGAACTCCCCGCGGTGTACTTAAGCGGCACCTTCCCGCGGTGGTCGGCGGCATAGGCGATGTGCGCGGTGACGAGCTGACGAATGTTGCTGATGGCTTTCGCCGTGTTGGCTTTTTTCCGCATGCCACCCACCACCGGAATGGTGATGGCGACCAGTACGCCGATGACCGCAATCACCGTCAGCAGCTCCACCAACGTGAAGCCCGCGACGGGACGGACGGCAAAGCAGGATCTCGATTTCATGGGGTAAAAGTGAGGCGCTGAATGAGGCTCGAAAACGCGCGCCCCCAGACAACGGCAAGAAGCTCCCCGGCTTGAATGATCGGCGCAATCATCGCGGCACTCATCACGATGAGTGCTTGCAGAGTAGCGGATGCCCGACGTTTGCTTCTGATCACATCGACACCCCATGCCGAACCAACGCTCCATCGCCGCCGAGCTGGGCCTCAATCAGGCCAGCGTCTCCCTCGCCCTGCGCGGTCATCCATCGATCCCGGAAGCCACCCGCAAACTCGTAGCGGAAACCGCCACCCGCCTCGGGTACCGGCCCAACGCCTACGTCTCCTCCCTGATGACGCACATCCGCTCCGGCCGGCCACTCCGCGACCAAGGTTGCATCGCCCTGCTGTTCAATCGCGCCTCGCTTGAGGAGGACTACAGCACCCCCAACCAGAGCTTTCACCGTCAGTTGCAGGGAGCCGTGCGACGCGCGGAGGGACTCGGATTTCATACCGAGAATTTTTTTCTGCGAGGTCCGGGTATGAGTGCCCGCCGCATCAACCGCATTCTGCACACACGTGGTATTCGCGGCCTCGTGCTGATGCCCGCCGGCCATCACGCGGACATCGCCGGCATCCACTGGCCCCACCACGCCTGCGCCACCGTCGCCTACAGTTGGTCTCAACCGGAAACGCACCGCGTGGCCACCGACCATCGCCATCATGTCGATGTCGCCTACCAGACTTTGCTCGACCGTGGTTGCCGGCGCATCGGCTTCTGTCTCGCCCCCGAGGCCGAGGAGGGCGTCAACGGCGCGTGGACCGACCGCCATCTCCTTTGGCAGAAACGTCTCGCCTACAAAAAACCCATTCCGCTCTTCGTCGGAAAACCGGGACTGACGCCTTTCGTCGAATTCAAACGTTGGTTCGCCAAGTCCAAGCCCGACGCGCTCATCACGCTCATCGGCCACGAAGACGAGTGGCTTGAACGCATGGGCCTGCGCGCACCCGACGACCTCTCGCTCGTCTGCCTCAATCGTCCGCCGAACAGTCGGTTCTCCGGCATGGAGGAAAACCACGAGGTCATCGGCGGGACCGCCGCCGAACTTGTGATCACTCAAATCCTCCACAACGAATACGGCCTGCCTTCACATCCCCGCCTCATCCTGATCAAAGGAATGTGGTTCGAGGGCGAAACCATCGGCTGAAGATCGACCAGAGAACCACCAGTCCAGACATGGAACACGCTCCGTGTGGGGAGGGTAAAAGCACGCGGAGTTCAAGCCTCCGTCCGTCGTTTCTTCCGAAAAGCCGAGGGTGTCGTTCGCGCCTGCTTGCGAAAAAAACGATGGAAATACTGCGATGACGAGAACCCGCACTCCGTCGCGATGTGCGCGATCTTGTGAAAGGTTCCCTGCAACAGTCCGCGCGCCCGCTCCATGCGCATCGCGTCCCTCAACTCCACGAACGAACTCCCCGTCGCCTCCCTCACCGCGTGCGCCGCGCGCGTTGTCGACAGCCCAAGGTGCTTCGCCAGATCCGACAGCGAGGCATTCTCGCGCAGGTTCTTCTCAAGGAACCGGTGAATCGCCTCACTCCTGAATCCGCGCGAGCTCTCCGACACAAAACGAGGCGTCCGCAATCGTTCACCCAGGTAGGCCGCCAGCAATCGCGACAATGCCTCCACCTCGGCGAGCTTCCTCTTGGACAACCGCGGCAACTCCTCCGGCTGGTCCTCCCTCATACGAAACTGCCCCACATAAACCAACGCCGACAACGCGTCGTCCACGAACAACGGAATGATCACCTCGCCCGCACCCGCATGGCACACATGCGAAAACACGCCCCGCTCCCGTTCGCACCGCGCCGGCACGTCACGCAAATCGCACTGCCTGCACCGCGCGTTGCGAGTACGCTTCACCTCCAGACAAAACGCCGATCGATGCAGGTTATGCCGCGTCGATATCGTCTCCATGCCCGTCCCGGCTCGACTGCTTTTCAGGAGCTTGAAACACACCGCCAGGCCGGTCACCGCACGAAACGCCTGCAATCCTTGTTCAACCTCTTCGATCACATCGGGGGTGGCTGCTCCCCGCGCATACCGGACTTTTTGTTTTTTAATCATTTTCCGTTAAAAACAGCAAAATACTACACATCTATAGCCGATAGCACCACTATGAACCATGAAGGCCTCACGCTAAGATGATGTCGTGAAATCCACCGTCCCCGCCGAGTCTCCCTTCGTCTCCGTCTTCGATCACGTGTTCGACGCCGTTGTCTTCGGCGCCGGATTCATCGGCTTCGCCTCGGCCCGCGCATTGGCCAACCAAGGAGTCGATACACTGCTCGTCGAAGCTTCCGGCGATCTTCTCTGGGAATCCACCCGCGCATTGGAGAACACCTGCGGTTCATTAGGAGTTTCCGTCGACTGGGATCTTTGGGTCGACACGCTGCGCATTCGCAAAGGCGCGAACGACCGGTTCTTCGACCCCGCCCTCGCCGAGATCCTTTCCGCGCACGCGCTCACCACCTGTTCCGCCCATCCGCGCACGTTGCTTTACGCATCTCCCGTCACGATCGAAACCACGGCGGATGACATCGCCTCGGTGATCGTCGCCACGAAATCAGGCCCGCGCCGTCTGCATGCCCGCCACTGGATCGACGCCACCGAACAGGGCATCGTTGCCCGCCTCGCCCAACCATCACTCACCCCGCGTGCGCCGCAGTCGGTCCACCGCAGTCTCGTGTTACACACGCTCGATCCGGAGAAACTCGACGCCGCCTTCCCTCAACTCAGGGTGCGCCATCCCGGTCTCGAATGGTGCCCGTCCGTCCGCACCAGCGAACGCCGCCTGCGCTGGCCGGTATCCGGTGCCGAAGACGCCTGGCACCGCAAGGTCCCCGCACTGGTCACAGATCTCCGAACGCTTCTCTCCGCCGAGGGCGAACCCACGGTGCATTTCGTCGTGAGTCACGGTGCGATGAGGGATTTCCCCGTCTATGCCGCGGCTCCCGCATCCCCGCTCTCCGGTTTGCCCGCCAACCTGCTGGTCGCGAGCCCGGCCTTGCGCGATGAATCGCTCGTCACCCCTGCGGACAGATTTTCACTCGGCTGCCGGATCGTGTCGGCGGCAACGAGCGGCCTCGAAAAAATCCCGCCGTTGTCCGATCGGCGCACCGGGATTAAACAATTCTCCGCTCCCTTGCTGCCCGCCGCCGCGGAAACCATGCCCGCCTACGACGTGCTCGTCGGCGGCGCCGGCACCGGCGGTGCCGTCGCCGCCATTGTCGCGGCTCGCAACGGTGCCCGGACGCTTGCCTTCGACTTCACGCCCTACCCGGGCGGCATCGGCACCGGAGCAGGCATCTGCAGTTACTTCCACGGAGCCAAAGGCGGCCTCCAGTCCGAGATCGACGAACGCGTCCGGACGATGACCACCCTTCTCAACGGCGCACCCGCCGGTCTCAACAGCTGGCATCACGAGGCAAAAAAAATCGTCCTCCTGTCGTTCTTCGACGAGGCCGGCGTCAGGTTCCTCGGGGACGTCCTGCTCGCCGGCGTCGAACGCGACACCTCGGGTCGCGTGCTCGCCGCGCTTGCCGTGATCGCCGGCCGTCTCACCCGGCTTCCTGCCGCCGCGTTCATCGACGGCACGGGAGACGGCGATCTCGCCGCCTTTGCCGGAGCGGAGTTCGCCACCGGTCGCCCGGGCGACGGCCGCATGCTCGCCTACAGCCAGTCCATCTTCTCGCTTTCTCAAAGAGAAAACCGCCTCGAGCTGCGCGCATGCAATTTCGACGCCGGCTGGGTCGATCCCACCGATCCCGAAGACCTCTCCCGCGCCCGCCTCGCCGGCATCGCCCAGCATCTCCAACCCGACTGGACACAATCCGGCCGTGCCGTCGCCGTGTCGCCCTTGCTCGGTCTTCGCCAATCGCGCCAGATAAAAACCGACTATCAAGTCACGATGGCCGACCTCGTCGACCACGCCCGCTTCAACGACTCCATTGGCGAGGTCGAGACCGTCGCCGACACACACTCGGTGGACTTCGAGTTCGAAACCGACGAACTCGCCTTCTACTACTGGACCTGCCGGGGCTTTCGTCATCCGCTTCACAGTGAGCTGCCCTATCGCATGTTGCTCCCGCGCGGACTGACAAACCTCTGGATCGCCTGTCGAGCCGCCGGCATCGAGGTGGACGCCGCCTACGGTCTGCGCATGCAACGCGAAATGCAGCGCCTCGGCGAAACCGCCGGGATCTCCGCCGCGCTCGCAGTGCGTGAGGGGACGGACGCCCGGGGCATTGATCTCCCCGCGCTTCAACGCGAACTCGATCGCAGCGGCTGCCGTCACGCCAACCGCGAGGAAGATCCCGTTGCTCCGAACACCGATTGGCTCGCCTCGCTCGACCAAGGCATGCCCGGAGTTCACCTCTGGCACCTCTTTCGCCAATCCGGTCCTTTGCGCGATGCCGTGCATGCGCGACTGGCATCGGACAATCCGCGTGTTTCGTTCCATGCCGCCGTGCTGCTCGCCATGTGGAACGATGCAGCCGCCGAGCCGCGCCTGTTGGCTGCTCTGCAAGCGCGCGACGACGGCCCCACGCCGGAAGAACATCCCGTTCCCGGCGCTTTCGGGCAATGCATCGACATCCCCTTCTGGTTGCAGGCCGTGCTGCTGCTACGTCGGGTGGGCACCACGCGCTGCCTGCCTGGGCTCCGCGATCTGGCGGCCACCCCCGCGAACCCGCTCAATATCCGCACGCTGCTGGCGCTCACGCTTGAGCGCATCGCCACCCGGGTCGGTGCACACGACGATCTCATAAGCGCGCTCGACGCGCTTTTCACCGACGATATCCCCGACGCATTGCTCCCGCCCTCGCGCTCCCTCTGGCGCACGCTCCACCGCGAACCGCAAAAAAAATTGACCAATGATCGCGGGGCACCCGTCGCGCAGGACCACACGTGGCAGCTCCATCTTATCGGCGCACGCACGCGGCGGGCACTCAAATTGGCCGCGCGTGCCGAATCCGCCGCGTTCTTGAACGACCCGCGTGCCTTTGTCCGGCAAGCCTTCTCAGAGGTCATTTGAAACGCCCTGACGGCGAATCCCGCCATTCCCGCCCCGCCTCCGATGGATGACCGGACGACTGTAGTCAGATAACGGATACGTCGTACGCTGTATCGACGGCTCATCGCTATGAGTCCGGGCGCCCTTGTTTCGACCTCCCGCCCATACTAATCGGGAGTCCGTTCACTCCCACCCCCCATGACATGTTCACCCCTGCCGTCACTCCGCGGCGTTAATCTTCGGAGCCTCCTTCGGAGCGCACTCGCTCCTCGCGTATCGTTCCTCGCCCTCACCCTCGCCTGCCTTCTGCCCGCGGCCTCACGCGCCGAGATGGATGTCATCTCGGTCGCTGAATACGGGGCCACCGGCAATGGAACCACCGACGACTCCCTCGCGATCCAAAACGCGATCAACGACGCCGTCACGTTTCGCAAAAGTGTCTTTCTCCCCGGCGGCACCTATCTCATCAACACCCGGATCAACCTCGGCTCCACCACCCTCACCGGCGAAGGCACCACCGTGGAGGGCGGCACGCAGCGCTCGCTGCTCAAGGCAGGCACGGCCGGAATGACCATGCTCTTGTGCGGATCGAAATCCCAGGTCCGCAACATCGGCCTTCAAGGCGCCAACCTCGCCAACATCGGCGTCAAGCTGAGCGGTGTCCGAATCTCGCTCTCCGACATCGAGGTCTACCGCTGCCGCAAGACGTCCTATCTGCTCCCCTCCACGCAAAACAGCACGCTCACCAACTGCTACAGCGCCTACAGCGTCACCGCTTTCACCCTCGCGAACGGGGCTCGCAACAACAACTTTTACAACTGCACCTCCAACAACATGGTGCAGTATTACAACGAAGCCGCGATGGGCGTTCCCTATGCCGATACCCGGCTCCTCTATTTCGTCATCGATACCGCCGATCCCGATTACGGAACCTCCGTCACGCAGAACGGCAACGATCGCAACAACTGGTTTGGAGGCATCCACGAACGTGCCCCGACCGCCATCGTGTTCAAAAACCTCAGCGGCTACACCGACAACGAGGCGGTGAACACCCAGTTCTACGGTGTGGAGTTTTCCACCAGCCAGATCCTCGACACCACCGGCTCCTCCTCGCCCGGGGTGCTGCTGTTGGATTCCTGCTCGGTCGGATGGAGCAACGAGGTTGCCTTCGGTGCCGGCACAACCGGTTTTGTCAACTTTCAAGGATGCGGCTACTTTACCGGCGGCAACAGCCTCGACAATCGGGGCATCACCCAAGCGAGCAACTATCCCGCGCGGTTCGTCATCGACACCGATTCTGTCTTCAAGGTGTCGTCCTATCGGGGCGGCAGCCTGATCACGAACACCACAGCCAGATCGGTCACCATCAATGGCGGCAACGCGACCGTCGGCGCGCGCTTCTCTCCCATCTCGCACGGCAACATCGCCAATGAGGAGGCCTCCCGGCGTGTCGGCCGCCCCATCGGCTTCAACGCGCTGCTCACCTACACCGTCACCGAGATCATCGGTTCGAATCCCGTGCTGTTCATACTCGAACTCGATCAGACGCCCAACCGACGCACGATCGCCACCGCGACCGCGCCCGGCACCTACTCCGTACCCGTGCGCATCGGCCAGCATGTCGGCGACACCTTCAACGTCATCGTCTCCGCCAACAACAACACGTCCTGCACGGTCAAAGGCGTCTCCCTCCGCGCCGTCGGCTACCCATGATCGCCATTTGATACGGCTGATTGGCTCGCTAGACAAAGTGTGACCGGCGTCCCGCCGGCCACACTTCGGGCCGGCACATTAGTAGCTCGTATCATTCTATGTTTCGGCAGGCGAATACGCGTCCAGAAATGAATTTTGCGTCACGGAGAACACAGAGCACCGACACCGGGTGCACAGAGTCAATCAGCACCCATGGAATCCTGACGGCCTTTCCTCTGTGACCTCTGCGTCCGCGCTCCGGCTCGGCTCTGTGACTCATCCGAAAGAGAATCCGATGCAGCCTACTAAACAGAGCGTCATAAATTTATGCCGATCAAAATGGGTGCCCGGTGCCGGCACACGTCCGCACCGTCATAAATCGGAATTGGGCAAAAAAAATGGATGCAGAAAAATTTCGGTCCCCAATCCCTGGCATTTGACGAGCGCGCCGAGTTCTTTTTCCAGCTCCAATCCGGCGATATTTCTGCCCCCATGTTTCTGCCCATTTCCCGTCGGATCGCTCCGCTGAACATCATGAGAAAAAACTTATGATGCTGTGTTTAGCTTTTCTCGGCCTTGGTCAGGTTGTGCTTCAGCCAGAAATCGTTGATTGCCCGGACCAGCTCCACCAGCCCTTCGAAATTCCCCGGCTTGCTCAGGTACGCGTTCGCACCCAGGCGATACGCCTCGGCGATGTCCGTCGGATCTTTCGAGGAACTCAGGATCACGACGACCACGCTGCGCTCGGTCAATTCACGGACCCGCTTGAGCACGTCCAATCCTTTCACGTGGGGCAGCTTCAGGTCCAACAACACGAGGGAGGGAAACGGAAACTCGTTCCGGTTGGAATATCCCTCATGACCTTCGAGATAGTCGAGTGCCTGCTGCCCGTCGCTGGCCACATGCAGCGGGCTTTCGATGCCCAGTTTCGTGAGCGCGCGCGTAAAGAAGAATACGTCGTTCTCGTCGTCCTCCACCAACAGAATGGATTTTGTCATCGGGAATCCTCCGTTTTCAATTGCAGCCAAAATTTACTACCCTGGCCCAAGGCCGATTCGAACCCGAATTGACCGTTCATCCGCTCGACGGCCTTGCGCACGATCGCCAGCCCGACACCGGTGCCTTCGTATTCGCCCGGCGCATTGATCTGCTCATAAAGCCCGAATATCCGCCCATGGTTCTCGGGCGCGATTCCGATGCCGTTGTCCTCCACCCACACGCGGACCTCCGACTCCACCGGCTCGGCCCAGATCCTCACGCGGGCGCGATTGCCCCGGGCTTGGAATTTAACCGCGTTGTCCACCAGATTGGACAAACACTGGGTCAGGAACGCTTCATTACCCATCACGTTCGGCAACTCTCCTTCGATGCACACCTCCACATGCGGAGGCTGCCAGTTCGGGTAGGTCGCCACGATGTCGCGAGCCAGTCGATCCAAGTCCACCGTCACCATCGGGGCGGAGGCACGCAGGACTTTGGTGTAGCTCAACACGTCTTGAATGAGACGGTCCAGACGCGTGGCCGCGCAATCGATCCTGCGTAAATACTCCGAGCCCTGCGGATCAAGCTGGCTCGCGTGCTCCGTACGAATGATGTGGGCGAACCCTTGCATGGCTCTCAACGGAGCGCGCATGTCGTGGGCGATGCTGTAGGAGAACGACTCCAATTCCTGAATCATCTCGTGTAGTTCGGCGGTTCTTTCGCTCTTGAGCTGGTTCGCTTCCTGTAGTGCCGCCTCAACTACTTTTCGCTCGGCAATCTCGGATTCAAGCGCGCTGTTGGCAATCTTGAGCGCACGATTTTTCCGGTAGAGATCGGCGAAAACGGCGACCTTGGATTGCAGGATGGCCGGATTGAGCGGCTTCGTCACGTAGTCCACCGCGCCGGCACCGTAGCCGCACAAAATATCTCCCTCGGCGTCATGATGGGCGCTCAGAAAAATGATGGGGACGTCGCGTGTTTTCCGACGCTCCTTGATGGCCCGCGCCAATTCGATGCCGTTCATCTCGGGCATCTCCACATCCAGCACGATCAAAGCGAATTCCTCCTTGAGCAACGCGATCAGCGCCTCGCGCGCGGAAGTGACCGAAGTCAGGCGATAATCGGAATGCGCCAGCAAACTTTCCAACGCGATGAG
This sequence comes from Opitutaceae bacterium, assembly GCA_024711005.1. GTDB lineage: Bacteria > Verrucomicrobiota > Verrucomicrobiia > Opitutales > Opitutaceae > Rariglobus. Next base: position 29,791 of record JANJTQ010000299.1, read on the forward strand.
GTTTTCGCGCTGATCGTCCACGAGCAACAGGTTCAAATGAGATTCCATAATGGAGAGGGTGCCGTCGCTCAGCGGTAAAGCCAGATTCGCAGAAGGGAGAGCAGGTGCTCGGTGTTGATGGGCTTCGCGAGATAGTCGGAGGCACCGGCCTCAAGACACTTTTCACGATCGCCTTTCATCGCTTTCGCCGTGACGGCCAGAATCGGCAGCGCGCGGTAGCGGGGGTTTTTGCGAATCTCCACCATCGTCTCGAAGCCGTCCATTTCCGGCATCATGATGTCCATCAGGACGACCGCGAGATCCGGGGTGCTCTCGATCATCTCGATCGCCTGGCGGCCGTTGGTCGCACTTAGAATTTCCATCGACTCCCCTTCCAGGACACTCGCCAGCGCGTAAATATTGCGAGCGTCGTCGTCGACAATCAGCACCTTGCGTCCGCGCAGGATTTCGTTGGAGCGGTGGAGACGATCGATGATCTCCTGCTTTTCCGAAGGCAGCGTCTTGATCGCCCGGTGAAGGAAAAGCGCCGTTTCATCGAGCAGGCGTTCCGGCGAGCGCACGTCTTTGAGAACGATGCTTTTCGCCGTTCTCCCGAGCCGGGATTCATCCTCGTCGGTCAGGTCCTTGCCCGTGAAAACGATGACCGGAATGTCCTGCAGGGCCGGCTCGTCCCGGATGTTATCAAGAAGATCAAAACCACTCATGTCGGGTAGTCGAAGATCGAGCACGATGCATTCGAACGTGCTCTCACGCAACGCCGAGAGCGCCTCCGCTCCCGTGCCCGCGCCGACAATCTCGATGTCGTCGTGCGCGAGGAGATCCACCACGGCCTGACGCTCGGTGTCGTTGTCCTCGACGACGAGCAGGCGCTTGGTGTGCGGTTGGAGAAATGCCGCGAGACGATCGAACGCCGCTTCAAGCTCCGCGGGAGGCGTCGCCTTCCAGAGAAAACCGAAGGCGCCGCGGTCGAGACCCAGCATGCGCTCTTCTTCGACCGACATGATTTGAACCGGAATATGTCGTGTGTCGGAATCGTGCTTCAGGTTGTTCAGCACCGTCCAGCCGAGCATGTCCGGGAGAAAGACGTCCAGGAAAATGGCGGACGGCTGAAACTCGCGCGCAAGGGCAAGCCCGACCTGCCCGCGTGGCGCAACGACCACCTTGAACCCTTTGTTGCGCGCAACGTCGCGCAGATGGCGCGCATAATCCGGATCGTCCTCGATGATGAGAAGCGTGCGGTCTCCGGGTTGCAGATTCTCGCTGTCGTCGGAGACCTTTTCCAGGACGGCGGGCGTCGAAACCGGCAGACTCGGGCGGGTTGCGCTCCCGGCCGGCTCCTTCTCCTTTTTGCTCGGCGCCATCCGATCCGACGCGGGACCCGTGTAATGGAGTGGAAGGAAAAGCGTGAAGGTGCTGCCTTCGTTCGGCTTGCTGACGATCCGGATTTCGCCGCCGAGAAGAACGCTGAGTTCCCGGCTGATCGCCAGGCCGAGTCCGGTGCCTCCGTATTTGCGGCTGGTGCTGGCGTCCGCCTGTTGGAACGCCTCGAAAATCAGGCGCTGCTTGTCCGGCGCGATGCCGATGCCCGTATCACTCACCTCAAACGCGACGACATGGGTGGTCCGACTCAGAATATGATGCGACGGAGTCCAGCCCGAGGAGGGCAGGAATACGCGTGCGGTGACCTGCCCTTGATGAGTGAATTTGAACGCGTTCGAAAGCAGGTTCTTGAGGATCTGCTGCAGGCGTTTCGAGTCCACCGTCAGCTTGGCCGGCAAGTCCGGATCGAACTCCACGACAAACGGCAGATTCCGGGATTCGGCCACGTGGCGGAAGTTGCGCTCGATCGTATCGCGCACGTTGCTGAAGGTGACTTCCTCGGCGTCGACGGAAACCGTGCCGGACTCGATCTTGGACAAGTCCAGAATGTCGTTGATCAGATTGAGCAACTCGCTGCCCGCGGAGTGAACGTTCCGGGACCATTCGACCTGCTTTTCGGTGAGGTTGCCGTTCGCGTTGTTCGTGAGCTGCTGACCGAGAATCAAGATGCTGTTCAGCGGCGTGCGAAGTTCGTGCGACATGTTCGCGAGGAACTCCGATTTGTATTTGGACGTGAGGGCGAGTTCGGCCGCCTTTTCCTCGAGCGCGTGGCGGGCCTGTTCCACCTCGTTGTTCTTGCGTTCGACCTCCGCGTTCTGGTCGGCGAGCTGCTTGGCTTTTTCCGCGAGCTCCTGGTTGGTGTTCTGGAGTTCGGACTGACGGGTTTGCAGTTGGGCGGTGAGTTCCTGGGATTGTTTCAGCAACCCGTCCGTGCGCATGTTCGCCTCGATCGTGTTGAGCACGACACCGATGCTTTGGGTCAGCTGTTCGAGGAAGCTCAGATGGGCCGGGGTGAACGCGTGCAAGGACGCCAGTTCGATCACCGCCTTGGTTTCGCTTTCGAACAGCACGGGCAGCACGATGACGTGCCGCGGAGGCGCCTCGCCGAGGCTTGAGTGAACACGGATGTAATCGGGCGGCGCGTCGTTGAGAAGAATCCGCCGCTTCTCCAGGGCGCACTGTCCGATCAGGCCGACGCCGACCGGAAAACGTTGCGGCTCACGCCCGGGGCCGCCGGTCGCGTAGCTGGCGAGCAGATGAAGGTAGGCCTCCGATTGATTCGAGGATTCATCCTCGATCACGGACATCTGGTAAATCGTGCCGCGCTGGGCGCTGACCACCGAGGCGAGTTCGGACAGGAGCGTCTGTCCGACCGTCACGAGATCGCGCTGGCCCTGCAACATGCCGGTGAACCGCGCGAGGTTCGTTTTGAGCCAGTCCTGCTCCTGGTTGCGCAGAGTCGTTTCGCGCAGGTTGCCGATCATCGTGTTGATGTTGTTCTTCAACTCGGCGACCTCGCCGCGGGTTTCCACCGTGATCGAACGCGTCAGGTCGCCCTTGGTCACCGCGGTCGCCACGTCGGCGATCGCGCGCACCTGCGTCGTGAGATTCGCGGCGAGCAAATTCACGTTGCCGGTAAGATCCTTCCACGTGCCCGAGGCGCCGGGCACGTTGGCCTGACCGCCCAACCGGCCTTCCACACCCACCTCGCGCGCGACGTTCGTCACCTGATCGGCGAAGGTCGCGAGGGTGTCCGTCATGTTGTTGATCGTCTCGGCGAGCGCGGCCACCTCGCCCTTCGTTTCCACGGTGAGCTTTTTGCGCAGATCGCCGCCGGCCACCGCTGTCACCACTTTTACGATACCGCGCACCTGGTTGGTCAAATTGGCCGCCATCACGTTCACCGTGTCGGTCAGCTCCTTCCAGGTCCCCGCCACGCCCTTCACCTCGGCCTGACCGCCGAGCTTGCCGGCGGTGCCCACCTCGCGGGCCACGCGTGTCACCTCGGCGGCGAAGGAGTTCAACTGGTCCACCATGATGTTGACGGTGTCCTTCAACTCCAGGATCTCGCCCTTCACATCGACCGTGATCTTGCGCGACAAGTCGCCGCGCGCCACGGCCGTGGTCACCTCGGCGATGTTGCGCACCTGCAACGTGAGATTGGTCGCCATCGCGTTCACCGAATCGGTGAGATCCTTCCACGTGCCGGCCACGCCGACCACCTGGGCCTGTCCGCCGAGCTTGCCTTCGGTGCCGACCTCGCGGGCCACGCGCGTCACCTCGGAGGCGAAGGAACGAAGCTGTTCGACCATCGTGTTGATCGTCTCCTTGAGTTCGAGGATCTCGCCTTTTACGTCGACCGTGATCTTGCGCGACAAATCTCCCTTCGCGACCGCGATGGTCACGTTGGCGATGTTGCGCACCTGCGCGGTCAAATTGCCGGCCATCGAGTTTACGTTGTCCGTAAGATCCTTCCATGTGCCGGCCACGCCGGTGACCTGCGCCTGACCGCCGAGCTTGCCTTCGCTGCCCACCTCGCGGGCCACGCGCGTCACCTCCGAGGCGAAGCCGTTCAACTGGTCCACCATCGTGTTGACGGTGTTCTTCAACTCGAGGATCTCGCCCTTCACATCGACCGTGATCTTGCGCGACAAGTCGCCCTTCGCGATCGCGGTCGCGACCTCGGCGATGTTGCGCACCTGACCGGTGAGGTTGTTCGCCATGGAATTCACATTGTCCGTGAGATCTTTCCATGTGC
>JANJTQ010000031.1 GCA_024711005.1 Opitutaceae bacterium
AAAAAATTCGTCAGCCCTCCCACCCACCCGATGACCGTGCTGAAATAAACATACCCCAGCTGCTTGTGCCGTAGATGCGTCGACGAGCGATACGCCGTATACAAGTGCATCCACGCCCGCACGACGAAGTAGAGAAACACAGAAATGTAGACCCAGAACATCGGGCCTGCCTTTGGCCAAAACGGGAACATCATCGCCGGTTCGACCGCCCGCACCAACCACGGCGAAAAAGAAATGATCCCGATTCCAATGGCGGCGAGATAACCCAACAGTATTTCCACATGGTCGTCGCGCCCCGCCAGCCGGGACACAAAATGGAAATAGGTCACCGGAATAAAAATCGACGCGCCGGCCAGGAGCTTCGCGTAAAGCAGCGCATCGGCTTCGGTGGCCGACAGCTGCCACATGAGATAAAACCACGACCATGCCACAAAGCTGACCGTGAACCACGCCAGCGTACGATTCTCCGTTCGACGCGGATCCTTGATCAATACCGCCAATCCCAGCACGAAGCCCGAGACCGCATTCAGAAAGGCGGTGATGATGCAGTAGGTGATCACTTGGTCGCAACCGCCACGGTCGCCTGGTTGCCCAGGGAGATGAACCACTGTGCCTCGCGGAATCCCGCGCGCGTCAGCATGTCCGTCAACTCTTCACCGCTGAAGAACGCATAGTAACCCTGCTCCTGCTTCACCTTGATCGCACCCGCGGCACGCAAGAGCTCGCGTGCGGACTCGATATCCCGGTTGGCGGCCCTCTGTTCCACAAAGTCGCGATAAATCGCCGACAGGTCGCAGAACGGTTTCATGCTGGAGATCACGATGCGGCCGCCGGGCCGCATCACCCGATGCAGTTGCTTCAACAGACGATCCGGCGACTTCAAATAGGAGAGCAGCAGGCTGCAGGCGATCTTGTCGAAACAACCGTCTCCCAGTTGAACAATCTCCGCCGGATCCATTTCCGTGGAGCCGAAGAAATCAAGATCCACGCGCGAATACAGCAGGTCGATCGAGCCCGCCTGGCGCACCGGCAACGCGGCGAGCCCGACTTTCGTCGCCGCGTGTTTTCCGAGCGCGTCGCTCAGGCCGCTGTCGGTCAGGTCCATTCCAAAATAAAGCGGAGGCACTTCGAACTTCGTCGCTTGTTTCTCCAATAGCTCCCGCACCACCCACACACCGAAGAGTCCGTTGCCGCAACCCGCGTCGAGCACGACTTCGCCGTCGTTGAAGCGCCCCAGCAGCTCCCCGACGAGATCGAGGTACTGCTGATAGTCGTCCATCTTTTCCATGACCCGGTATTTCTCCAGGTACTTCCCCCAAAAGGCGTCCTCTTGCTCCTTCACGGGACGCGCGCGCCGCAGCCGGTCGCGCTCGATTTTGTTCTGCGCGAACACCGCCTTCTTGTCGGGCACCCGCACCTGTTCCGGCGTGCAGGGGTCTCCAAAACTGTGCTCGCGGCAGACCGCGATCAGCATGCGGGTGCTCTTGTCGGCCGCCGCCTGGTTTTCATTCACCTCATGCATCGCGCCCTCGATGGGATAGATGCGCGCCCGTTCCGCGGCGCCCGCCACCGCCCCCACATCCTCCATCCGCACCCACGTGTCGTGCTCCGCCGGAAACATCGAGACGGGACATTTAATCCGCGCCATCGCCTCCTGCGTGCCGGCCAGATTATGCATGCGATGCTCGACGGCCGTTCCGAGGAAACGGTCCATTTGAACCTCATGGCCGAGCACATCGAGAACGCCGTATTGCTTGCCGGCGATGTGGCCGCCGAACAAGTCCTCCTGATAGACCTTCTCCATCGTGTAGGTGAAATCGACCACCCCCACGTACGTGACCAAGTGATCGATGCGCGGATCGATCGCCGCCGCCTTAAAGGCCATCAAGGCCGACAGGCTGCTGGCCAGCAGCGTCGCGTTCTTCACCTGAAACCGACGCTCCAAATAGTCGAATGTCGCCAGGGTGTCCTCGACGCCCGCCGGCAACGTGAAATCGAGCATGTTGCCCTCGCTCTCGCCGAAATGACAGGTGAAGTCGAAGCGAAGCACAGTGAAGCCGTTCGCCGCCAAAAAATACGCGAGTTGAAGATTGTTTTTCTTCGTCTCGCCATACTTCGGAGACATGACCACGAAACGCTCGCCACCCGACGAGGGTTGGGCCGCCCGATCGATGTACGCCGCGATTTTGCCACCGGTCCGCCCGGGATAAAAAACCAACTCGCTGCGAATCGAAACGGGAGGATCTGTATCGGTCATATGGCTACGGCGCGTGTTGCAGCAGATTCCTTTCAATTCACCGAATCATGACAATGGTCTTTTACAAATTTTTTGGTCGGAGGGTCGCCGGAACCGAGTTTCCTGTTGCATCGCAAGCATGCGATGAGGTCAAGATGCGCACTGTCTTGCAGGTCTGTTAAATCCATCGGCCTGGAACTCCGCATTTCTTGTCGTGATCCATCTCCTTCTTATTGCAGAGGAATCCCAAGCGGGGGCCTGCGCCGCCGCTCTCTCTGCATCTCCCGATCATAAACTCGTTCGCAAAGACGATCTCGCCGCCGCAGGCCCCCTTCTTGCCACCGGCGTATTCGACGCGGTGGTGACCCTCGCCCCCCCGGGAGATGGAGTCACGTCGCACCTCGACGCCATTCGCGCGGCCGCAGGCACGGTCCCGTTGATCCTGCTCACCAATGATTATTCTCCGGCCGCCGAGCAGGCCGCGTATGCATCCGGAGCGGACCTGGTGATGCGCACGCCGATCACCACCGCAGGCTTCACCGCCGCCACGAGCCGACTGCTTACTCCCGCCGCATCACCGGCCGCGGCCCCCGCGCGCGCCGCCGTCGTCAACGCAACCATTCCACTTCACTCGACCGGATTGGAAGTGCTGCGAGACTTCTCGCGCGTCCTCGGCTACTCGCTCGATTACAAACTCTTCACCCAGCACTTTGTGCTCAAGCTGCGCGAGATCCTCAGCGTCAATCGCATTGCCATCTTCCTTGAATCACCACCGGCCGGCACTCCGTCGCAAGCTCCCGACCCGGGTGGCAAGGATCGGCTGGCCTCCGTAGCCGCCGTCGGCGTATCCAACGATCTCATCGAGTGCATCGAGTTGTCGCGCCGTTCCGGCATCGGCCTGCAGATCACCCGCAGCGCTCAAATCCTGCGCATCGACACGGACAGCTCCGCCGCCTGCCTCGCCGCGGATCCCAAAATCCGCCGCGAATTCGAGATCCTTGGCTGCCAGGTCGCGCTCCCCATCAACGATCGCGAGCGCACGCTGGGGGTCGCCCTCATCGGCGGACGCGTCACCGGCAGCCCGCTCGACGACGCCGAGCTGCAACTCGTCTATCACCTGCTTGAGGAACTCGGCCTCGCCATCAAGAACAGCTGGCTGCACCACCAGCTTTCCGCGAGTCATCGTCTCTTCTCCGACGTGCTCGGAGCGATCACCAGCGGCAGCCTGGTGATCGGCGCGGACCTGGCGGTCCTGCACGCCAACCGCGCCTTCCTTCAATTCTTGCGCGGCGCCGCCCGACTTGATGCGCATGTCGAGTTCGCCGAGCTTCCCGCACCGCTCGCATCCGCGCTTCACGATCTCTCCGAAAAGGGCATCCTCACCGATCCGTTCTTCATCACGTCCCCGCATCACACCGGACACACCTACCGCGTCAGCCTCATTCCGTTCCCCAATCCCGACCGCCATCTGCCGCAGCCGGTGCTCGCGCTGATCGAAGACTTCACCCAGATCCTCTCCGCCCAGCGTGCCGAGATCGAAACGTCCAATGCCCGGCTCATCGCGCTCATCGCCCGCCGTTTCGCCCACGAGATTCGCAACTCCCTCGTGCCGCTCAGCACCCATCACCAATTATTGGATACGGATTATGCGAATGAGGGTTTCCGCGATTCGCTCAAGGCATCCCTCGGCCGCGAAACCGCCCGCATCCAGCGTTTCACGGAACAGATGTTGTTCCTGTCGCAACCGCCCTATCCCGCCGACTGCCTCGTAAAACTCGCGTCCTTGTTGCGCGAGTCGTTCCGCCACGCCAACCAGGCCCTTGGTCTTTCGTGCGAACTCGAACTCACCGGCCTGGAGGAAGACGTCTCCATCCGTGCGCATCGCGCGAGTCTCATGCATGCCATGGAGGAAATTTTCCTCAACGCGCTGCAGGAAGGCGGCGACCGCGGTCCCATCAGCGTGCACGCAAACACGTCCGAGGACGATGAAGGCCACTCGCGGATCACCCTCGGTTTTAGCAACCCGGGCGAAGGCTTTGCCCCCGAGGTCGCCGCACGTGCGACCGAGCCTTTCTTCACCACCCGCAACACCGGCGTCGGTCTGGGCCTCACCGTCGCCCGACGAATCATCGAAAATCATTCCGGCGTTCTCGAAGTGCGTATCCGGTCCGTGGATAACCCGGCCGATATCATCCTTCATTTGCCGGAGGTTTGAGCTATTTTGAGACGATTCGCCCCCTTCGAATTTTGCGAACGCAAACCTCTTGCCACGAAAGCGAGCCCGGCTAATTACATCCCCGCGTCGGGAACAAGCCGCGGCCCTCAACCCGTTTACTCCACGTTTTTAACCCCCGAAGATTTCATTATTGTGCGCCGTTCCCATCTGTCCCTGCCGCTCTTTCTGGTCGTCCCCTCCCTTCTCTCCGCTTCCGCCGTGCGCATCGGTTTCAAGGACGCCGCAGCCACCGCCCGGGGCAACGCATTCACCGCCACGGCCGACTCTCCGGCCGCGATTTATTACAACCCCGCCGGCCTCACGCAGATCGAGGGCCAGGCGGTCTCCGCGACCGGCTACTTCATCCAACTGGAGAGCGACTACACCTCCCCGCTCGGCGCAACGACGAGCATGAAACGGGAGTTCAAACCGGTTCCTCAACTCTACTATGCATGGTCCCCGGAGGGCGGCCCCTGGGCGTTCGGCCTCGGTATGTATGCGCCGTTCGGACTCTCCACCGAATGGCCGGGCACGAGCGATTTTGCCACGCTCGCCACGAAATCCGAACTCACCACGCTGGATGTCGCCGCCGTGCTCGCGTGGGAAATCGCCCCCGGTCTTTCCCTCGGCGCAGGCCCGGTGTTTCATCGTGCGGACGGCGATCTGCGCCGCGACTTCACCCCGGTGAACGAGTATTATTTCGAGGGTGACGGCGAAGCGCCTGGCTTCAGCGCCGGCATCCGGTGGCAACCTTCCGAGCGACATGCGTTCGGGCTGAGTTACCAACACCACTACAACATCACGCTCAAGGGCACGACCGGCATCTCCGGCATTCTCCCGTCCCAACGCGCAAACGCCGATCTCCAGTTTCCGGAGGTCATCATCGCCGGCTATTCCTTCCGCCCCGCACCCGGCTGGAACCTGGAGGTGAACGTCGATTGGACCAACTGGGACCGCGTCAACCAGCTTGAGATCGACACCGCACCTCCGCTCGCCAGCACCCTGCCGTTCAACTGGACATCCAGCTTCTACTACAACCTCGGTGTCACCCGTGAATTCACCAACGGCTTCAGCGTGAGCGCGGGCTATACGTTCGCCGAAAATTCCATCCCGGACTCCACCTACAACCCGGCCATTCCGGACGCCGACCGGCACATTTTTTCGTTGGGATTAGGGTATAAGTATCAGCGGCTCGCCTTTCACCTGAACTATCAATACGCCTACTCCGAGGACCGCACCGTCCAAGGCAGCCCCACCGCTCCTCTCGGATCTTTTCCCGCCGGGCAATCCGGCGACGGGACCTACCGCAACCGCTACCAAGCCCTCTCAACATCGTTCTCCTATGAATTCTGAGACCGCAGCCAATGTCGAACCTCTGATCGAAACCCGCAAATTCACCTTGCTGGTGGTGGATGACGAAGAGGGCCCGCGTCAGTCCCTTCGCATGGTTTTTCGTAACGAGTTCAATGTTCATACCGTGGAGAGCGGCGAAAAAGCCCTCGCCTATGCACGGGAAAACCTCGTTCACATCGCGATCCTCGACATCCGCATGTCCGGCAGCACCGGGATCGAAGTCCTGCAAGGCCTCAAACAGATAGATTCCCGGATCGAGGTCATCATGCTCACCGCCTACGAGACCCTCGAAACCGCCCGGCAGGCTCTCCGCCTCGGCGCCTGCGACTACCTGAGCAAGCCCTTCGACCTTTCAACCATCCGCACCGCGGCCGCCCGCGCATTGCACCTGCGCAAGATCTCCGACTCGCTCGCCAACACCGCCGAACGGCTTCAGGAACTCAACCAACGTCTCAGCGACACCGCCCTCCGCGAAGAGATGGCTCGCACAACCAGCGAGATCTACGCCGGCGTGGTTCACGACATCAACAACCCGCTCACCGTCATCAGCGGCTACGTTCAACTTCTTGAGGAACGCCTGAAAAACGTCGCCTTCCTTCATGGCAACGACCTCGACAAGGTCCGCGCGAATTTGGAATACATCGGCAAACAGGTCAGCACCTGCACCGCCATCGCATCGCGTTACCTGCGGTTCATCCACAACCAGGACATCCCCGGACGTCAGCTCGCGGTCAACCAGGTCATCGAAGACTTGCAGGCGCTCATCAAAGCCCATCCCGAGGTCCGCTTCAACCGACTCTGCGTCAAGCCGCTCGACATCGATGCCATGCCGCGCATGGACGCGACCGACCTGATCCAGATTCTCCTCAATCTCACGATCAACGCCTTCCAAAGCACCGACCACAAACAGACCGTCTGGGTGGTTGCCGACTGCCTCGGCAAGGCCCCGGACTTTCCCATTCCCCTCGATCCGCGCACCGAGGTTCTCATCGGCCGCGACACGTTCCTGCACACCGGCCCGGTTGTCAGCATCAGCGTGCTCGATCAGGGAGCCGGCGTGCCGCCCGACGTGATCACCCGCATGTTCGAACCGTATTTCACCACCAAGTCCGAACGCGGCACGGGCCTGGGTCTCGCCATCGTCTCCCGCCTCGTCCACACGCACGGCGCCTTGCTGCATCTCACCACCCACCTCGGCGAGGGCACCACGGTCACGCTCTACATTCCGCGGCAAGAGTGAGCCCCGGCGCAGGTTGGCGTGAGGTAGACCCCGCCCTCTTCGACTC
>JANJTQ010000058.1 GCA_024711005.1 Opitutaceae bacterium
AGCCCGACGAGGTCGTCGGGCCTCCAAGCCGAGCCCCCGCCGAGACTTAACGGAATAGTGCTAGCTAGGCCTTGAAAATTTCGGGCAAATGGGCCGTCGACAACGGCTTCACGAGATACCCTTGCACCCCGACCTTCTCGATTCGCCGACGATCGCGTTCCTCGTCGGATGAGGTCAGCACAAATACCCGCATCTCCTTCAATCCGGGCTGGCTACGAATCCATTCCAGCACTTCGTGACCGGTCATCAACGGCATCTTTAAATCGAGAAGCACCACGTCTGGCATCGGGTATCGTGTGCGGTCCTGATAAACACCCACCCCAGCGAGATAGTCCACCGCCTCTTTCCCATTCTCCACATGGTAAATCTCCGCGAGACCGGACTTGTCCAGCACGCGTTTTGAGAGAAACAGGTCATCCTCATTGTCCTCGGCGAGGAGAACTGTGACTCGGGGCTTCATGAAGGAAGGAGAGACAGAAAACAGTTATCAGGAACGTCAATCTTACAACTTCCCACGTCCCCGACAGATGCACGGACCGACTTCATCAGGAGGTAGCGATGATTTCCGCCCTCGGCAGGTCGACCCAGAACCGGCAGCCCTTGCCCGGCTCCGAGTCGACACCGACCGCGCCGCCCATCCGTTCGACCGCCTTCTTGACAATCGCCAGGCCGATGCCCGTGCCGGGCACCCGATCCGGAGCCGCCCGCTCGAACATACCAAAGATCCGCGCCTGCTGCTTCGGAGGTATCCCGATGCCATGATCCCGCACCGTCACCCGGATGCGGTCGTCGTGAATATCCGCGTAAATTTCGACGTCCGGAACCTGCCCCTCGCCCACGAACTTGAGCGCGTTTTCCAGCAGGTTGGAAAAACATTGGATGAGCGAAGGCACGTGACCGAGGACCTTGCCGAGCGGCACGCGCAAACGGATGAGATGATGCGAGGCCACCAGCGCCGGATATTGTTCCATCACCGAGCGAATCACCGATTCCAAGTCCACCGGCTCAAGCGTCAGCTCGCCCCGAGCAACCCGTGTGTAGGCGAGCACGTCCTGCGTCAGCCGGTCCATTCGCTGCGCCGTGCGGGATATCCGGTTCAGCAGTTCCTTCGCCCCGGGCTCCAGCGACGCCTCGTAATCTTCGGCCAGCGCCTGCGCATAACCATCCAGCACGCGCAGCGGCGCCCGCAAATCGTGGGACACGCTGTAGGAAAACGCCTCCAGTTCCTCCACCATCTGCTGCAACCTGGCCGTGCGCTCCGCCACCCGCTGCTCAAGCGATGCCAGCAGTCTTTCGCGATCCGCGAGCAAATCACGGATTTCGTATTGCCGGCTCCGCGCGCGCAACGCCGCCTTGATCGCCGCCACCAGCGTGGAGGTGCGCAGAGGGCGTTCGATGAGCGTGAGATTTGCCCGCGGACCAATCAGCTCGACGGCCCGCTCGCTGATCGCGCTGAACATTCCTCCCGCGGTGATCAAGACCACCGGCACGTCCGACCAGGGAGGCTGTTGCTCCAACTGCGCGGCCAAGGACCCGTGGTGGAGGGGTATCATGGCCTCTTCCGTCAGCAGCATGGCCCCGCAGCCGGCGGCAAGTTCGTGCGCCGCGCAGGCGAGATCACGACACATCTCGGTCTCAAAGCCCGCCGTGCGCAACACCTCGCAAATATTGAACGCGTCCGCCCCAAGCGGGGCGACAACCAACACCCGATTTTTTGCCTTGCCCGTGGAATGGCTGCCGGGAGTGCTCACGTTTCGGGCAGCATCTCCGCCGCTTTGCCTTGAAACGTGGGGACGCCGGTCAACACCCCGTGGAAATTCACCAACGGTTCGCCCACGCGGAGCCCCGTGCTGTCCAGTTTGAGTTCGCGAATGGTGTCCTCGTGCCGGCCCATCCGTTTTTTTACCACGGAGACGGCCTTCCGGATGCGCCCGTCCTGCTCGAAGTAGCGGAGCAACACCACGGTGTCCGCAAGGTAGGTGAGATCGATCGGCGTGTTCATCTGACCGACGATGCTGTGCTGCGCCACCGTCATAAGCGTCATCACGCCATAGCGACTGAGGAACGAGAGCAGCTCATGAAGTTGGATATTGAGAAACTTCACATCCGGCATCGCCTGCAGGTAGCCGTTGAGACTGTCGATCACGACCACCCGTGTGTCGTCTTTCTGGACTCGTTCCTTGACCATGTGAACAAACTCGCCCGGAGCCAGCATGACCGGGTCGACCTCCAGGAGTTCGATCGTTCCGGCGTCCACCAGCGTCCTCACCGGCATGTTCACCGATTCCGCCCGCGCCATCAACGTACGGGTGTTTTCCTCGAACAGACAGAAGAGCACCCGTTCTCCCCGCTGTGCCGCGGCAACTGCGAACTGAAGAGAGAGACTGGATTTTCCCGTTCCCGCCGGTCCCAACAGGAGGCAACTGGTGCCCCGGTCCAGACCACCGCCCACCAGCGCGTCGAGCGGGGCAATGTTCGTTGTGAGCACCCCCGGTTCATAAGAAACGCGATGATCCGCCGCCACCAGACGCGGGAAAATTTTCAGGCCGCCCTGCACGATGACCGCGTCATGAAAGCCTCCCACAAAATTGACTCCGCGGAGCTTGTTGATCTTTACGCGCCGTCGTTCGGCGCCGTAGTCGGACTCCAGCTGCTCGATCGTGAACACTCCATGGGCGATACTCTGCACGTGCAGATCGCCGCCGTCGGCCGCGTGGTCGTCCAGCAGCATCACGGTGACATCGCGTACACTCAGGAATTGTTTGAGCGACAGCATTTGCCGGCGGTAACGCAAGGGCGTATCCGACAGCAAGCGGAGTTCCGAAAGCGAATCGATCACCAGCCGCTGGGGCTTCACGTCCTCGATCCGGCGCAACAAAATGTCCGTCGTTTTATTGAGTTCGATCTCCGACGGATGGAACACGGTGTTTTGAGCCTCCTGCGCCAGCTGGTGTTCGAGCGCGGACAACTCAAAAATATTGAGTCCCTCCAGGCTCCAGCCATGGGAAAGAGCCACGGAGTTAATCTCATCGGCGGTTTCCGACAGGGTGATGTAGAGACCTTTTTCGCCCCGGCGAATCCCCTCCAGCAAATACTGCAAGGCCAAGGTGGTCTTGCCCACACCCGGGTTGCCTTTGAGCAAATAGAGGCGCCTCGATGGCAACCCTCCTTTGAGGATTTCATCCAAGCCCTCCACTCCGGTGGCGCTGGTTTCAACCGCTGACGTAGATTTCATAGGTAAATTTTGGGTTCGCATGCGCGGCTCACCGACCGCGACCGCCGGCAAATCCGACAGTCACACCAACAGAAAGCGCTTCGCTAACGGAGCAACCCTTTACAACGATTTCCTGCGTCTGCTTCCGCATCGACAATCAGATCACGGACCGATGCCCCCTGCCGCCGGTTCCCAGGTTTTCAGAGGGCGACCGCCTGCTCGCAACCCGGAAAAATCGCAAGCCGGTGGCGACCTCCGCCGCGCTCGAATACATTGACCCGACCGACCTGTATTAACTGCTATTCGGTAGCCTCCCGCGCAGCCGTCCGGCCGGTCGGCTCTCGATAAAGCGCCGCCAGTCGTCCGCTGTTTTTTCCAGCGTCGAAATTCTCTTCCACCCAGGCACGCGCCGCGATGCGCAGGCGCTCCGCTTGAACGTCGTCGTCGCGCAGCTCGCGCAGGATCTCCACCCACGCCCACGCGTCTTCCGGCACCGCAACCCGTCCGGTTTCCCGATCGTTGATCGCCTCCGTCGTGGCCGCGGCCGGAGAGGTGACCACCAACACGCCCGCACCCATTGCCTCCGGGATCACGTTGGGCAGGCCGTCCCGGTCGCCGTCGGCCGCAACCACGCCCGTGTGCACCAACACGTCGGCCCACGCCAGGTGCTCCGCAATCTCCGCCTGCGAACGATGCCCGATCAACGCGACGTCATCCGTCACGTCCAACTCCACCGCGAGTGACTCCAGCGCCTTTCGCAGCGGCCCTCCACCCGCGATCCGCGCCTCGAACTTCACCCCCGCCGCCTTCAACGCCGCGTAGATGCGCATCTGATGGTCGAGTCCTTTCTTGGGCACCAATCGCGCCACGCACAACAAACGTAGTTTGTGACGGGGCGTCCGCAAGGGCTTGAACGGCGGAAGCACCGTCAACCCACGCCGGATCACGTGGATCTTTTCGGCAGGCAGGCCTTTCTCCAGCAGCGTGCGCCGGCCCATTTCGGTCGAGGTATGAATGAAGAGCGCGGGCTCCAGTTTCCGCCGGAGCCATCCGTCACCACCATTCTGATACAAATCATAGGCATGCCCGGCGCCACTGTAACGATGCCCGTCGAGCCGCGACAGCAGCCACGCCGCCGCCGCCGGTCCCCCGCCCCAAACCGCATGAACATGCGCGGGCCGCAGACGCCGGAAATGCGCCGCGTAAACCAGCCCGAAGCCAAGCCCCAACAGGTTCTCGAACAAGTTGAGCAACGATGGCGGGCGTTGCCCGGCTCCGCGTATGAGGTCGGCAACTACACCCGGACGACACACCGCCAGCCAAGGCAGCCATCCAAGCAGGGAGAGCAGTTTCCATTTGGGAAAATTCACGACCGGCAATCCGTCAAACTCACCGCCCCCGCCCCACATCGAGTAGAGTCGCAACTCGACGCCATTCCCGCGCAGACCGGTGATCTCGCGCTGGAGAAACGTCTCGGTCGATTTGGGAAACGTGGTGAAGATGTAGGCGATCGGATATGGAGTGCGGCGACCTGTCGCCGCTTTGAAGGGCGAGCCCTGGCACGCCCCCTCCGCACTGTCATGGATCGTAAGCCCTTCGACCGGCTGCGGGGAGGCGAGGCGACAGGTCGCCTCGTCCAAAGCGGCGCCGAGCCGCCGCACTTCACACCCGGGTTCTTCGCTTCCGCAGGACATGGCGCTCAAGGCGCCTTCAGCACGACGCAGACGTTGGCGCCGCCAAAGCCACTGCTGTTGTTGAGCGCGATGCGGGGCTGCACGGCTTCGGTGGTGCGCACGATGTTCAGGCCGTCGCACGCCGGATCGAGTTCGGTGATGTGGGCCGAGCCGGGAATAAAACCGTGTTTGAGCGCGAGCGCGCAGAAACCCGCCTCCATCGCGCCGGCGAGCGAGAGTCCGTGGCCGGTGAGCGCCTTGGTGCTGCTCACCGCGACCCGCGATGCCTGTTCTCCCAGCACGGAACGAAGCGCCTTGCATTCGGAGGCGTCGCCGATGGGCGTCGAGGTGGCGTGAGCGTTGATGTAATCGACATCCGCGGCCGTGATCCCGGCCGACGCCAGGGCGCGTCGCATGGCCGCCGCCAGACCCAGTCCCTCCGGGTGAGAAATCGCGATGTTGTGGCCGTCGGACGCCTGTCCCCACCCGAGCACCTCGGCGTAGGGCGTGGCACCGCGACGCGCGACTTCGTCTTCGCTTTCGACGACCAGCACCGTGCCGCCGCCGGTCCCGACAAAACCGTCGTGGCGCTTGTCGAAAGGACGTGAGGCGGTGTCGGGATCCGTGTTGAGCGAGAGCGCCCGCATCGATGCAAAGGGCAGGATCGTTTCCCGGTTTCCGTCTTCCGCTCCGATCACAAACATGCGTTTTTGCCGGCCAAGCGCGATCTCGTCGAAAGCAAATCCGAGCGCATGGGCCGACGCCGCGCAGGCCGAGGCAAAGCCCGTGGAGGCGCCCTTGATTTTGAAATAGGAAACCAGGTTGAACTGCACACTGCCGGCGATGCTCGCCACCACGCCAAGAGGCGGGCAGCGCATCACGCCGAGTTGATTCATGCGATTGACCTGACGCGCCAGGATGCCGGGCGACCCCGCAGATGCGGCATAAAGTCCCGTGTTCTCATTCGACACATCTTCGGGAGCCAGCCGCGCATCGGCGATGGCCTGCTGCAAGGCGCAGGCCGCATAAAGGGAGTTGGGCGCAAGGCTGCGCAATTGCTCGCGCTTGATCGTATACGGCGCGGGGATCACCCAGTCCTCGGGATCTTCCGCATCAGTCTGAAACTCGCGCACCGGCGCGGTGATCTTCACCGGACTGTTGTCCGCCTCGAAGGCCGGATAGCGCGCCATGCCATGGCGGAGTTCCCGCAGGCTTTGCTCCACTGCGGCCTTCGTGTTCCCGATGCTTGTGATAAAACCTAATCCGGTGATAAAGACGCGCCGCATGAGATGAGTTGAAGATTGAAAAACGAAAAGGTCGCGGTGCCGCACCTCTCTGCCGGGCCCAGGACGTGCGCCTCGTCACGACTGTGTCATCGACACGGCGGGCGCGGCGGTGGGTGCGTCGACCACACCAAAGGTAAGAGTGATTTCCTCGACGGAGACGGCCTTCTCCTGGCCGACGCGGATGGTTCCCGTGTAGACCGCCAGGGGCGCTTTCACGCGTTTCGGTTTGAGCGTGAGCGTGAGCACGTCACCCGGTTTGCAGACGCGGGCGCAGCGAACCCCGTCGGTCGAGGCGAAGAAAATCGTCGAGGCATCCACCACCTTGCCTTCGTCGACGGGCAGGCCCGCGAGCAGATGAAGCACGCCCAGTTGTCCGAGCGCTTCGAGCATGATCGACGCGGGCATCACCGGGTTGTCCTTGAAATGCCCGGCGAAAAAAAACTCCTGTCCGGTGATGCGGTAGCTCGCGGTCGCCTGGGACGGCCCGACGCGCGCATCGTCCAAAAAGAGAAAAGGCGCCTGAATCGGCATGATCGCCCGCACCTCGTCGCCCAGGACGGTTTTGGCCGGAGCAGGTGGCGGAACTCCCCGCACGCGGCACTCCACAAACGTCTTGATGTCACCGATCGTGACCAACCCGCGTAGTTCCTCGTTCTCGATGCGGGTTCGCGTCACTTCTTCGACCAGCATGACGATCTCCATCATCGTCAGGGAATCCAACCCGAGGTCTTCAATGACCCTGAGATCGTCGCTTTCACCGGCCAAACGAGGACGGAGGTCCGGCTCCACGAAACGCTCAAAAATTCCGAGGATGATGGCCGGGAGTTGGCTGGTATCGCCGGTACTGCGATAAGCCAGGGCGGCCTCCACGGTCGAGGGCGCACAGCGACGGAGGCTTTCGCGTAAGACGGCTTCATCGTCCAACACGGACGATTTGACCGACGGAGCAAGCACGGGGGCGCAGGCTGATGTTAAGGTTTCTGCCATGATTAAAGTTGGACCTCGCGAACGACGTTAAGATTTCAAGGGCTTTGTCCCGAAGAGGTTGATGATGTATTGCAAAAAGCAGCGATGATCGCCGCACCCGCAAAGCGATGTTGCACCGGACAGATAGATTCCAGCGGTTCTGGTTCCCGAGATAATGACGCCGCACCGGCAAGAACCGGCCGAAAATCTTCCGCTTTCCCCCCCTCTCTGCCGCAGGGCCAAGACCACCCCACACCCACCCGTTTTACCGCCCCGTCTTTACGGAGATTTTATGGCATCCCCGGAAAAGCCCGGGGGAACGCGCCGACACATTCCTCGTCTAACCGGCATCGTGGCTGCGTCTCCCGGCTTCACCGTTTCTCACGCACCCGTTCTTATGCGCGTTCCCCTTCTTTTCCTCAGCCTCGTCAGCGCAACCGCCGGTTCGACCCCGGCCGGCTCACCCACGCGAAACGCCACGGCACTTTACGCGGAACTCTGCGCCAACTGCCACGGCGCCGATTTGCAGGGAGGCAAGGCCGGAAGTCTCCTCGATCAAAATTGGAGGCACGCCCGCGATGACGCCGGCCTCGCGAAAGTGATCCGCGAGGGCGTTATCGTCTCGGGCATGCCGGCGTTCGACGTTTCGCTGAACGAAGCGGAAACCCGCGCCCTCGTTGTCCTCATCCGCGAAACCGCAAAGCGCCGCGTCGATCCCGCCGTGCGCCACACCAACGAACTCCCCGACGGCGTTCAGCACAGCGAACTCCATTCCTACCGCATCGAAAAAATCATCGAGGGGCTCGACGTGCCGTGGTCGCTGGGATTCCTGCCCGACGGTCGTCTGCTCTTCACCCAGCGCACCGGCGGTTTGTTCATCGCGACGCAGAAGGAAGGAAAGTGGACGACACGAAAGGTCACCGGCGTTCCCCCCGTCTGGGTGCGCGACGAAGGCGGGCTGATGGGCCTCGCCGTTCACCCCGATTACGCCACCAATGGCTGGCTTTACCTCGTCCTCAGCGATCCTGGCGAAAACGACACCGGCAACACCAAGCTGGTGCGCGGACGTCTGCGCGACGGGCAATGGGTCGAACAGGAAACCTTGTTCGAGGCGCCTCGCGAAACCTATACGAACCTCGGCATCAACTTCGGCGGCCGGGTCGTATTTACAAACGGGTACCTCTTCCTCGCCTTCGGCGAGCGAGGCAAGGTGGGCCAGGCGCAGAACCTCTCGCTGCCAAATGGAAAAATCCACCGCCTGCTCCCCAACGGCCAGATCCCGCAAGGCAACCCGTTCGAGAAAACCCCGAACGCCCTCCCATCGATCTGGAGCTACGGACACCGCAATCCCCAAGGCCTCGCCGTTCACCCGCGAACCGGCGAACTCTGGGAAACCGAACACGGCCCGCGCGGCGGCGACGAACTCAACTTCATCCGGGCCGGCCGCAACTACGGCTGGCCGATCATCACCCACGGGATGAATTACAACGGCACGCCCGTCTCCTCGCTCACGGAAAAGGAGGGGCTTGAACAACCCGTGATCGACTGGACGCCTTCGATCGCGGTCAGCCCGATCCGTTTTTATGAGGGAGACGCCTTTCCGAAATGGAAACACCATCTCTTCCTCGGCGCGCTTGCCCAACAGGAACTGCGGCGACTCGAAGTGAAGGCGGACAAAGTCATACACAATGAACTGATTTTCAAAGGACTCGGTCGCGTCCGTGACATGATCGCCGGCCCCGAAGGCGCCCTCTACGTCGCTCTGGAAATCCCCGGCCCGGGCACGCCCGATTTCATCATCCGTCTCGTGCCGGCCGCATCTGTATCCAAATGAAACCTACATGACCACGGACACATTCCCACCTTGCTCATCCCCGCGACGGGGCCACTTTGGTTTGCATGGACGAGACAAATTCAATGCCGGGCAAAGACATGGATCGCGCGTATTGGGATGCCGTGGGGGACGACTACGATTCCGAGATTTTCAGCGTGCGCGACAATGACACCGCCGGTCTGGTGGCCGGACACATCGCCCGCCTCGGCGACCCGGCACACACCGCGGCCGATCTCGGCTGCGGCGTGGGCAAGTTCACGTCGCTCCTCGCCGAGGCCTTTGGCCGCGTCCACGCCTGCGATCTCTCGCCCAAACTCCTGGAGCAGGCGCGCCGCGCATGCCGCCCATGGAACAACATCGATTTTTTCCAGACCGACCTCGGCCGCGAAGCGCATCCGGTGGACCCTGTCGACTTCGTGCTCTGCGTGAACGTGCTCATCATGGCGGGGCTCGACGCGCGCATGAGCGCCTTGCGCGCGGTCACCGCGCAGGTGAAGCAAGGCGGACACCTCCTGCTCGTCACGCCCTCGACCGAATCGATGCTCTACACGCAATTTCGCCGCATCGACTGGTGTCTGCGCGAAGGCATGAACTGCGACGAAGCCATACGCGACAGCGTGCCCGCGCACGGCTCCGTGCGCGCCCTGCACCAGGGCATCCGCCCCATCGAAGGCGTTCCCACCAAACACCACCTCAAGGAAGAGCTGCTCGTCCTGTTGCGCGGACACGAGATGGACGTCCTCTCGATTGAAAAACTCACCTATCCGTGGGACACCGAGTTCGACGATCCTCCCGCCTGGATGGAAGGTCCGCAGCCGTGGGACTGGCTGGTGGTTGCGCAAAGAAAGTAGACGAGGCAACTTGTCGCGTTTTCAGCACCCATTTCTCAGACCGCGATCGGAGGCCACGCCTCGTTCCCGTGAACACCCAAGCCATTCTCCGCGAATACCGCCCCGAAGATCTGCCGGCGATTCTCGACGTGTATCGTGACGCCGTGCGCCAGATCGCGCCCGCGGCCTACACTCCGGAGCAAGTGAACGCCTGGGCGGCCTTCGCCGAGAACGGCGACGAGTTGGCCGCGATGATGTCACAGGGTTATCGACTGGTGATCGAAAGTGAAGCGGGCGTCGAAGCCTTCGCGGTGCTGGATCCCGCCGATTACGTGTCGTTGCTTTACTGCCGCGCCCGGGCGTCGCGGCAAGGCCACGCCACCCGCCTGCTGGAAGCGCTGGAGACGGAGGCACGTCGCCGCGGTATTGCTCGCGTGAATACGGCGGCAAGCCTGATCAGCCACCCGTTTTTCCTGCGGCACGGCTATGCGGTGGACACGCTGGAGCGCGTGGAACGCAACGGAGTCGACTTCGACCGTCACCGCATGAGCAAGCGGTTGTGAGAGTCGGACCTCCATCCGTCATCAGGAGAGGTTCACGAGATGATCAACATCGCTGGAGCCTTTTTCACGGCATCCAGTTGGGCACATAACCGCCAATTGAAGCTTCTTGGCAAATGGGCGCCTCGTCTGGCCATCGATTTCGTTTCCGGTATGATGCATCACCAGCCAACTTTCTACATACTCTAGGTATCGCGAAAACAGTTCGTGGCCTTCACGCTTAGGCGCTTCGCGCATCACAAGACTAGTTCATTGTAAACGGGTCCATCAAAAAAAGCCGAATAATGATCGTAGTTAATAAGTATATATCAGAGCGAAAGGGCTATTTTCACTTTGGTCAACAGAAAGGCTTAAGGTCCACCCCCCCGGGAGCTGCCCATAACTCATCATCTCGCTCAAGATCGAAACAATATCGCCACCTTCGACATCACAACTTACCACAGTGTTTTTTATTTTTGAGTTCGATATTGGCGAGAAATGGGCTATTGGATAATTGATTTTTTTCGACAAAGCCTCAAGGGACTCATCCAGTGGCAAACGTAAAATCTCGACGTGATCGATTGCGCCGGCTAGTTTAAGACGATTCAGCAGAGACTGAGCATCATTTGTCTGAATAACCACTTTCCTTGATGTGGGGTCAAAACTCAAAACAGACGCAACCTGCTGAATGGCGCGCGATATCTCACTGGCATCAATTGCTTCAGTCAGATCCGGCTTAGGCACAGGAGTTAAATCGAATACCGAATTATATTTCGACGTTTTGATGTAAATCACACTGAACCCAAGCTTCCTCAGATCTCCAACTAACTTATCCAAGTTATAAACTCGCTGCAGCTCCAGCATCTGACGATTTGCCAAATCGACAGGATCATCAATCGATGCACAATAAGATGACTGAACACCAACTAATCCCAGCAAAACGAGTAGAGATAAAAGGAGCGATCTCACGATGAATTATTGCTTTACTGAAGTGTAGGAATGGTTCGCGCTGTCAGTGCCCCAACCAGGGCTAAGTTTCTTAATCTGACAAGATACCGAACGATTGAATTTATTAGTCAACCCAAATATACTCGTGCCAATCTTCGCCTCATACGCGTGCCCAATAATTTGAACGACCAATCGAAGAGTATCTTGAGCATTTGAGGCCGTTGCGATCGACGATAGTTCACCAAGCGGCTTCCCGATATTATCAGGAAACTGACCTGCCGAATCTGACGTGAATGCCTCATCATCACCTACGCTAGCATTACCAGCATCGCCAGATACAACTATACCATCTTTCACAAAGAAGAAATTCAGTGAGTCAGAAGTTTCCCCTACAGTTACGCCCTGAACCGTGAAGTCATTTCCATCTTCATCTTTAATTTGCATTTGACTCCTCCCTCCGAAAACCGGACTCGTGATTTTCGTCCCAGAACCTATCTCTTCAACACTAGTAGGAGTTTTGACCGTAATCACCTTCGTCCCGCCGCTCACAAACCCTCCGTCATTAAAAATATCACCTTTATCATCAAGCATGAGCGTGATCGTTACGGTTCCCGACGTCGCGGGCAGCGTAAGAATCGGAGTACTAGAGGTTGCCGAACTAAGCACCCCCCCCCCGAGGTTTCAAACTGAACGCCTGCAGACGGGTCTATGATATCATCGACTTTCTCGCCATCCTTACAATCACAATCCTTAAGGGCAGAAGCCGACAGGTTCATTTTCATCCCAACCCCCATGTAGTCCACATCAGGGCTAGTATTCACAGTTCCACTCGGTGGATCACCAGCCGTAGAATCGGCCCACATTGGAAGCGCAAGAGCAAGAAGACAAACAGCGTTTATAGCTCGCTTATTTTTAATATTCATGATGAAGGCTAATTTTTTAGTCTAGAAAATCTGCTGGAACTAATTTTTTGATATCACCCCCAAGATCGCTTATGGCCTCTTGATTCTGGCGTATTCTCGTTCCCTCGGGTCCGAATGTTTTCCAAGCGATCAAGCGTCGGTTCTTATATACCGTTTCCTCGATCAATTGTCCGTCTTTGATTACTCTGACAAAATCTCCATCAAGATTCCACTCCCAGATAGTCACTGATCCCATACTATCAATCTTTCGGACCATGCGTCCCGCTTCATCGTAAGCGTTGCGCTCAAGCACACTGAGCCTCCCATCGCGAATCTCCTCAATTTTTCTCACCTTGTTCATCGAGGCTCCTTGGGCACGCATAAAATAGACCATTTTTGTGACCCCTTCCTTATCGCGACTCGTCGAGACACCTTTAGCGCGATCAAAGTAGCGATACTCAGATTTCCCCTCACGATCAACGCGCGTGACCTTGGCTTGGTCGGGGCGCCAATTATAGGGAGTAACTCCACCGACCGCAGCTGACCGCTTCTTCGGGTCCTCGGTCACACGGCCGGCGTTCGCCAAGCTGGGATTTTCGATTTTGTAGGTTGCCCCGTCATCTTCAGTGATAAACCCGGATGCAGCCTTCGCAAAGCGCAAACGAACCAAACGCCCATGGAGGGGCTCCTGGGTTAGGAGACTCCGGCGAGTCGCACGGTTCACAGGAAGCATGAGCGGTGGGCCGAGCCCGCGTCCCCACCGCCGCCCGCCGGGACAAATGCAGGCGGCTCAAGTAGCGGCAGCGGACTGAGCCTCCTCAAAATGTTCGATCCCCAATCGGGCGACGTCACTTGGCAGGGTAAGACTTTCGGTCTCGGGGAATCCAAGGTTCAGCTCACACGTTTCGAGCGCTACCTCGTAACACCGGAAGCCAACGGCGCGGCGGATCTCGACTACAATCAGACCCTCGAAGAAATCTCCGACACGCTCAAAGGACGAAAGGGCGGAACCGTGGAGCAGCGTTTAGCCCAAGCTTGGCGGCTCCTCTACAAAGCGGCCGATTACGAAGGAGACTCCCGCCTGAGTGAAAACTGAATGCGTTTCGCCCCAAGTAAACGCGGCCTCCCGTCGCGTTTCCTCCTCTCCGACGTGGCATGGGCGTCTCGCCCATGAATGAGTGGGTCCCGCGACTGCGGGACCCGCTCGTTTCCGATCCCATGGGCGGGACGCCCATGCCACTTTTCCGAACCGGCCCTACTTTCAATTGCACTTGATTCCATGTTTCGCACCCAAGACCTGACGGTGACCACCCCGGATGGTGGCAAGACGCTGCTGGCCGGCGTGGAGGCGGAATTTCCCCGTGTCGGCCTGCATGCCGTCGTCGGCCCGTCGGGCTGCGGCAAAACGACGTTGGTTAAAGCGCTGCTCGGCTTGGTGCCGCGTACCGGACGCGTGGAGTTCGATGGAAACGAGGTGCACGGGCCGAGCGACTTGGTCGGACGCGTGGGGTTCGCTCCGCAATTCAGCATCGCCAACCCCAAATTGACGGTGGAGGAAAGCCTCGCCTACACCTTGGATTTACTGGTCGTGGAAACCAAAGTGCGGACCCAACGATTGGAGGCCATTTTGACCACCGTCGGACTCGGAGCCGCCCGGCACACCCGGGTGGAAAACCTTTCGGGCGGTCAATTGCGTCGGCTCGGGCTGGGGTTGGAACTTGTCACGGATCCGACCTGGCTGGTCTGCGACGAAGTCACCTCGGGATTGGACCCCCGGTCGGAAGACCAGATTCTCGACGTGCTGCGCGGTTTGGCGCGGGAACGGGGCAAGTCGTTTGTCTGCATCATTCACAATCTGTCGAAATTAAGCGGCTTCGACCGGATCACTGTCCTCGGGCAAGGGGTGTTGCTGTTTCAAGGGACCTACCCGGAATTTTTGGGGCATTTCCGAATCGAGGATCCGCTTCACCTCTACGAACGGCTCAACGAAAAGCCGGTGGAGGAGTGGCAGGAAAAGTGGCAGAGGCGTCCCGCCCATGATTCGTCCGAAGCACTTCACGTCTGCACACCCGCGGGCGGGACGTCCGTGCCACCTCCCGGCGCGCCCGGCGGTCACGCCCTACCCGCTGAGTCGTTGCGCAGGCCGGGCATGATCGCGCAGGGGTGGACGTTGTTGCGGCGCCGGTGGCGTCTCTTCTGGCGTGATCGGGGAAACCTGCTTGCGATGGCTGGAATCACGTTCGGGTTTCCGGTGCTGGTGGCGATTTTCGCACTGGGCGGCCTTCCGCAAATCGGAGCGATGGCGCTGGACTCCAACGCTGGTTTCCTGGAAGCGCTGCAACAGAGCATGCGGCATCAGCGCGAGGCGACGCAGGCCGCCAACCTCGTCGTGGGTCTGGTGCTGTTTCAGGTGATTCTACTGGGACTTACGGGGGCAAACAACGGTGCGCGGGAAATCGCCGCCGAACGGCTTGTGTTCGAAAAGGAGCGCATGAATGGCCTGCGTACTCCCGCCTACGCATTGTCGAAGGTGATCTTTTTTACCGGACTGGCCGGCGCGCAGGGCATGTGGATGGCGGTTTTCGTCAAACTCGCCTGCCGCTTCCCGGGACACTGGTGGGCGCAGGTGGCAACGCTGGCGTTGTCCTGCGTAGCGATGACATTGGTGAGCCTGGGCATCTCGGCAGTGTCGCGCACCGCGGAGCGCGCATCGTTTTCGTCGGTGTTTCTCGTGGGCCTGCAACTTCCGCTGTCCGGAGTCGTGCTGGCATTGCCGGACTATTTGCTCTGGATATGCCGACCCTTCGTGAACGCCTTTTGGGCGTGGGCCGGCTACTTCAACGCCATGACCCACACGCGGATCTATGATGCGTTCCGACTCACCAATGAACGCTGGCTGCCCTCATCGGACTTCGCACTGACCGTCCTGATGATTCAAGCACTGGCCGGTGTCGGGCTGGTTCTATACGGATGCAAGCGACTGCGCTGGGGCGAAGGGTAGTCCGGCGAAGCTGCCGCTCTGCAAGCGCTGGTTCGGAAGTGGCACGGGCGGCTCGCCCATGGGTGGGACCGCCCATGCCCCCCCGAATCGCCTGCAAGCAGGCTCCCACATTTCCGCGCCTTGAGGAATGTCCCGTGGTGCTTTACCGCGGATTCGCGAAAACTTCACTTCACCAGCTCAGGCACGATGCGGTCGAGGAGCTTGAGCGCGGCGTTCTCGAGCGCCTTTTTCGCGGCGATGTGCTCGGCGATGTCGATCGCCACGTCCGTCTGGCGGTCGATATGCAGGAACTTTTTCCCGTCGGCTTGCTTCACCTGAATCTCCACCCGCGCACGGCATGACACGAGGTTGCCGCGACGCATGCCGAGTTCGCTGAACGCTTCGCCGGAAATCACCACGACATCCGTGCGCCTTGCCGCTTCTTCGGATGTCAGCACCGGAAAACCGATTTCCTTCAGCACAATCATCATCTCCGTCTGCACCGCCGGGTCGATCACCGGACGGGCCAAATGCTGCTCCACCACCGAAACGTACACGGCCGGCAGCGTCTTGCCTTCCACGATTTTCTTGAGGCGGTCGATGCGCGCGGCGGAATCCTCCACCTTCGCCACCAGGTTGACGGCCTGCTTTTTTGTCAGTTGCGCAATCTTGCCGGCGAGCTCTTCGACCGCGGGATCGATGGTGTTGAAATCCTTCGCCGTGGTCAGCTCGCCGTAAACGCGGCCGGTCTCCGTGCTCATGATTTTGGCGACGACGTAAACCTTGCCGCCCGACTCAAACACGCGGCCGGTGACGATGACCTTGGCGCCGACGAGCGCGCCGACCTTGGCCGCCGTGTCGGCGCTGATCGCACCGGAAAGGCCCGCCTCTTGTTCGCCAAGGATCTTGTCGATCTCCTGCCGCTCAACGAGGAACACGTCGGGCGAAACGGAGAGCCGGGCATTGAGGAGCGCGGCCACTTCGCCGCCTTTTTTCTCCAGTGAGCGGTCGGTCGTCTGGAAGTCGAACACCGCCATGGGCAGCGGCGCGGATTCCTCCGGCGTTTGCGCAACAGCGGCGGGAGTGGTGAATCCCAAGCCGGCGAGACCGAGCGCGAGCATGGTGCAAAGGATGAGTTTGGTTTTCATAATGGTTTAAGGAATCGCGACGGGCGCGGATTGAAGGTGTTGTTCGATAAGCTGAAAAAGGAGTTCTTCGCTGCGCGGGTCCTGCGCGAGGCTCGCAAGCGCGGGCAACGTGACTTTGGTGATCACGCCACCCTCTCCTAACGTAGTCGTGTATACGCCGGGCAAAGCGACCAGGTCCGCGACGAACACGATCAACCTGCCGCCGTCGGATGCCAGACGGTCTTGGCGATCCGTCCAGTCTTCGAAGGAGAGCGCGCCGATCGAAAGCGTTTCGCGGTCGATGCGCTCGGGCAGGTCGTTGCCGTAGTCGCCGAATGCAAGGTCTCGCGATCGAAAGAAATCACGCAGGCTCATGCCCTCGCCAAAGACGAGCAGGCGCGGCCCCTCTTTGTTCAACTTCGCGGCCAGCGGCGCCCAATCGAGTCGCGGATAAACCAGCACACGCGCCGTACCGAGTTTCGTTGGCGAATCGCTCTTCGTGGTGAATACGACGAGCACCTGCGTCTTTCGCTCCAGCTTCGGGAACGTCACGTTTAAACGGGTGATGCCTTGCGAATCGGCAGCATCCGCGGCGGACAACTCGTCCAGCGAATGCGCCTCGCCCAAGGGCAGAACCACGCGGCCGGACGCCTGCCACAACGCGACCGACACCGTGGAGCGGTCGAGCGACCGCGGGAGCAAGATATCGAGAGGCAACACCTCGCCACTTCTTACGGAAAGCGGGGGCGGCTCGGCCCGCCAGCCCTCGGCGCCCAAAACAACAATGCCGTCCGCAGGCGCGGCTGTCGCGACCGACCCTCCAAACGCGATCAGCACGACGGCGAGCGACAAAATCATTATCTCCGATGCGCGCGTTGTGACCCGGAGGGCCCCCTTTCCCTGTAGGCCGTTTCGGCCAGGAATGACCCCGAGGCCATCGGCCCTCGGGCGGCCGGCTACAGAAACCAAGTTGCCCGGATTCATAGTGAAGAAGGAAGCGTATGCGCTTGCACCCGATAGCCGGCGAGCGGCCGAGGCTGCTCGGATGTCCACGCGAAATCATTTCCGGATAGCACCACGTTTCCGTCTCCGGTGATCAACGCCTCGAACGTGACCCGCCCGCTTTTGAGCTCCAAGGTCACACTGCGACCACTGTAGCTCAGCACGCGCAACCGATGCCCGCCGCCCTCCAAATGCAGGATCAACGGTTGTTTGTCCGCCAAGGAGTGTGCGCTCCCGGCCAGATCGAGTTGAACCACGCCATCGCGTTCGATCACCGCATTGAGTTGTCCCGGGAAAAGCCCTTCAACCTCCGCCAACGTTTGCAGATCGGTTTCCGTCGACACGACCGTCGGCGTGTCGCTCCCGGCCGTTGCCGTGCCGGCAAACTGCATGCGGAGCAAGATCACACCCGTGAACAGCATAATCACACCCATGGTCAGCGCGCTCCAAGAGAGCAGTGCCCGTCCGCGATGCTCCCCGGCATGCCCGGCATGGACGGTTCCGCCTCGTGGCTGTGCAAGTGCGATGAGCGCGTGATGCAACGCCCGTTCCGGGGCGGTGGAAGCGGGTGCCGGAGAGGGCAGAGCCGAGAGTTGTTTCTTAAGATCGGCGTCCGTCATGGGAAAGGCCTCCGGCGGCACCGAGCCGCAGTTGCTTTTTGAGTTGTTGCTTCGCGCGAAAAATGCGCCACGAGACCGTGGTCTCGGCGCAGCCTAAAATACGGGCGGCCTCGGCGTGACTGAGCCCTTCGTAGTAAACCAGGGTCACCGCCTCGCGCAGATCGAGACCGAGGGTGGCGAGCGCTCCTCGGACGGCCATCGCCCCGGCCGATTCAACCGCCATCCCGGCTTCTTGGTGGTGCAACGCCTGCCAGTCTTGGGAAAGACGTTCCTGACGAACCCGCCCACGATGGCGATCACGGCCTTTGTTCGCGGCGATCGTGTAGAGCCAGTTTTTGAACGACGCCTCACGCCGGAACCCACCGAGTGACCGCGCCGCCTGAATAAACGTATCCTGTGCGATGTCCGCCGCTTCGGCCGGACAGAGCGAAAGCCGGTATGCGAAGGCGTGGATCATCGGATAATAGCGTTTGAACAACTCCGAGAAAGCGTCCGCGCAGCCACTGGCGGCTTCCGCCACCAACTGCGCCTCGTCGGTCGCCTGCTCGGATGGATTCATCGTGTCGATGCCCTGAAGACGCCCCGCCGCGGCGAATCCTTGGCGGTTTTTTTCCGGCCAGTTAACAATTCTGAGGCCGAAATGGAGCCGCCGGCCCCGTCGAGGCGCAAACCCAATGTGCAACGGACAGGATTCCACACGCAGGAATGCCTGTGCGCCTGTGCCACGGTGAAGTCGCGGCACGCCGGCCACGCACCATTCGCACCGGGTCCCTTACCGATGCGGCGACGGGTTGAAAACGGGAGCGTTGCGAACGCGAGCGACAGTCCGCCATTTGCTCGCGATTCCGATCTTCGCGAGCAAGCTCGCTTCCACGGCGGATTCGTCCGTAAGCGAGCTCTGTTTCAGAGCCCCCGGGGCGGAGTTGCCCCGGAGCCGTCTACTTACTTTGCGGGTGACTCCCCGCCTGAATCCTCACGCGTGCTGACCGGCGTGGATGCCCTCGGCGATTTCCTCGATCATCTTGTCGTTGAACGCGGGTATGTCGGACGGCTTGCGGCTCGTGACGAGGCCTTGGTCGCAGACCACCTCCTCATCGACCCAGTTGGCCCCGGCGTTGATCAGGTCGGTCTTCACCGAGTGATAAGAGGTCAGCCGCCGCCCGCGAACGACGTTGGCTTCGATCAGCAGTTGCGGTCCATGGCAGATCGCCGCCACGGGTTTGCCCGCCTCGAAGAACGCGTGAACGAATTCCACGGCGGCCGGTTCGATGCGGAGTTTGTCGGGGTTGATCACGCCACCCGGCAAAAGCAGCGCGTCAAAATTGGCGGCGTCGGCTTTGCTCACCGGGATGTCCACATGAACGCTTTGACCGAAACCATCGCCCGTCCAGCTCTTCACCGAGTCGGCGTTGGGAGAAACGATGGAGGTGATCGCACCCGCGGCGTCGAGCGCGGCGCGAGGTTTCAGGAGTTCGCTTTCTTCAAAACCGTCGGCGGCGAGGATCGCGACTTTCTTTCCGGTGAGTCGTTGGGAGGACGAGGAGGTGTTCATGGTGGGAATGGGTTGGTTGGGTTGGTTGTTCGATTGAGGTGTCAAAACACACCCAACACCCAGCCGTCCGCGTCGGCACGACACAGCGGCGGAAACAGGCGATGCTCCGTGGGTTTCCTTGGGAGAATCCCTCAGGCGAGGCAAACATAGCTCGGAGCTTTAGCCCGCGGCTGACGCGCTTAGCCCGTAGAAATGTAGTCGAGAGGCTAAAGAGCCTCGTGGCCGGCAAAACCAAAAGGTGGACGGCGACCTCCGGGCGTCGTTGAGGCCGTCCGCCTGCGAAACGCGCTCGGAGATCGCGTTCCACCTTGAATCCAACTCCAGGCTGATTTTCTACGGCTTGATTTTCGGGATGCGGGCTGAAGCTCCGCACTACCTCGGACTCCGTTGTCGCGAAGGCCCGGCCCGCTCACCCGCCAAAATCGAATTTCACTTCGCCGCCGACCACCTTGAGTTTCGCATCGAAAGGTTTGCCAGCCTTCGAGGTGAAACCCGTGAGCGTGTCGGTGACCTTTGCGGTGAGGAGCTGTTGCACGATGTCGGGCGTGATTTCTTTTTGCGCGATCACCTTCCACACCACGAAGCGGCAGCCGCCCTTCCAGTTTGAACAACCATACGCTTTCTTGCCGACCACCACGTCGCCCGCGCACACCGGACACGCGCCGAGCGACTCGTCGCCCGCCGTCGCCTTTTTGGCCACGTCCGCCACGTCGTAGGCGGGTTTTCCTTTTTTATCGAAACGCAGATACGCGAAGTGACGCACGCCTTCCTCTTCGATCGGATGCGGCGTGAGGCTGCGCTTGTGAATCAGAATCTCGCGCGCAAGCACCGGCGAAATCTCCAGTCCCCACAGCACGCCGGGCAGGACGAATTTGCAGCCGTCCTTCCACGTCGAACACCCGTAGCCGGTGCGCCCGCGCATCACTGGCGCATAACACGTCGGACACGGTCCCAGATTGGTGAGATCGATCGTCGCCTCCGCGTTGCCCTGAAGGATTTCGCGCGTGTAGGCCTCGACCTCCTTCATAAAGACTCCCGGCTCATATTCACCGCGTTCGATGCGCTTGAGGCGGTGCTCCCAATCGCCGGTAAGTTCGGGCGATTTCAGACGCTCGTCTTTCACGAGCGAGATTAGCGCGCGGCCGGAGTCGGTGCTCACGAGATTCTTTTTGCGACGCTCGACGTAGCCGCGCGCGATGAGGACTTCGATGATCGAGGCGCGCGTGGCCGGCGTGCCCACGCCTTTTTCCTTGAGCGCTTCCTTGAGGGTTTCGTCGGTCACGATTTTGCCGGCGGTTTCCATCAATTGAAGCAGGCTCGCTTCGTTGAATCGCTTCGGCGCGGACGTCTTTAATTGCGCCAGCTTCGGCTCGTGCGGATTACGTTCGCCCTCCTGAAAATCGGGAAGTTTTTGGACGGCCTCCGCGTCCTTCTCTTTTTCATCGGACGATGCATCGCCGCCGTAGAGCGCCTCCCAACCGGCGTCGACCAACACGACGCCCCGCGCGCGAAACGGCTCTTCGGCGGACACCGCATCGACGGTCGTGATGGCTCGAACACACGGCGGATAAAACACAGCGATCAATCGGGTGACGACCGCGTCGTAGAGCTTGGCCTCGTCGCCCTCGAGTTCCCCGCCAAGGACGTGCGTCGGAATGATGGCGTGGTGATCGGAGACTTTTTTGTCGTCGATTATGCGCTTGGAAAACGGGAGCGCCGTCAGGTCGAGCTTCGCGATTTCGGCGGGTTTGACGGCGCGGAGTTTTTCCAACAGCGGCGCGATGGTCGGCTGGATGTCGGTGCTCAGGTAACTGCTGTCGGTGCGCGGATACGTGAGGTGCTTTTTTTCGTAGAGGCTCTGCGCGAGCTTGAGGGTGTGATCGGCCGTAAAACCGTGGCGCTTGTTCATGTCGCGCTGGAGCGTCGTCAAGTCGTAGAGCGACGGCGGATGCGCGAGGGCGTTTTTCTTGGACACCGACGTGATGACAAGATCCTGGCCGGTGATTTTATCGACAACCCCCTGCGCCTCGGGCTGCGCGGTGAATTTGCCCTTCGTGTGCTTGAAAACGGCATCGCGGCACTTCGTGTGCACCTCCCAAAAATCCTCGGGGACGAAGCGCTCCACCTCGAGATCGCGGCCGACAATCATCGCGAGAATGGGCGTCTGCACGCGGCCAAGGCTGAGAAGCAGATTGCGCCGTCCGTATTCAACCGTGAAGAAACGCGTGGCGTTGAGCCCCACGATCCAGTCGGCCTCGCTGCGGCAACGCGCGGCGTGGAAGAGCCGGTCGAAGTCGGAGCCGGGTTGGAGCTTCGCGAAACCTTTTTCGATGGCCTCGTTGGTGAGGGAGCTGATCCACAGGCGCCGGAAGGGTTTCTCCGTGCAGCCGGCCCATTCGAGAATGTAGCGAAAGATCAACTCGCCCTCGCGACCGGCGTCCGTCGCGCAGACAATTTCCTCGGCGTCGGTGAAAAGTTTTTTGACGGTTTCGAGCTGCTGAAGAGCCCCGGCATCACCGCGCGGACGCAGCCGGAAGGTTTCGGGGATGATCGGAAGATTGGAGACGCGCCACGGCTTCCAATCGGGGTTGTAGTCCTCGGGCTCCTGAAGCTCGACGAGATGACCGAACGCCCAGGTGACGGCCCAGTCGTTGCCCTCCAGCCAACCGTTCGCGCGCTTGGACGCGCCCAGGTGCTTGGCGATGTCGCGGGCGACAGAGGGTTTTTCGGCTAGGACAACTTTCACGGTCCGCCTAGGAAGGATTCCGCAGCGCCCGCGTCGACAACTAATCACGGGAAGAGAGTTCGCGCCCCCGGCTGCCGATATGCCTCTCTGCTCGCCCGGCTCATTCAATCCGCCTCGCCTTCAACCGACGTTGTGCTGATATCGCCTGAGCTTCTCGCCCCGGGTCCCATGAAACTCTCCCCCATCGTCTTCGGAATCGTTGGCCTCGTTATCCTGGCCGGGATTATCATCCCGACCGGCGGCTGTGGGCCTTCCAAGGAAACCAGCCGGACCCGAGTCGAGATGAGTCAGGCTCAAGTCTCGCTTTACCTCTACAACCAAGAATACGGCCAACTCCCGGAAGAGACGGACAACCCGATGATCGTGCAGATTCTCGAAGGCGATAATCCGCGAAGATTGAAATTTTATACCGCCGACCGAAAGAGATCCAAAACCGGCGAGTTTATTGATGGCTGGGGCATGCCACTGCTGTTCAAGCCCAACGATACCGGGATCCTTATCCGTTCCGCCGGCAAAGATCGCCTCTACTACACCAAGGATGACCTGACCATTGAAGCGACCACGCGCGCAAGCCCGCCAAAGGGCAGTAACAGCGCCTCACCGTAGTTGGAGCTTTAGCCCGAATCCGACCGCGCTCGATTCAGGCAAAATCGCGATCCCGGGCTGAAGCTCGGCAACTAGCCGGCATACCGGAAACAGGTCCTTTTTCGGCTGTGATGAAGAGTTGGGAGGTAGGGACGGACCGCTGGGCCGTCCGATGTTGCGGCCGCCCATTGTCGACCCACGCTCCCGGCGGGCCCAGCGGTCCCGCCCTACCTTAAATCCAAGATAATTCGTAGGACTGGATGCTACGACGATCCCGCCCTCCGACTTTCGTGTCGTTCGTGTGTTTCGTGGTAAAACACTCCGGTCCTCCGAATTTGATCGGCAATCCGAGCCCGCTCTCTCCCCTCCCCGACGATTTGGCCTTTAGGCCGGACGACAAAGCGCCTCTGCTCACGGCATTCCTCTCCGGACTCCATGCACACCGACCCACTTCCGATTGACCGCCGCCTGCGCCAGGAAACCCTTCTCGCCCGCGAACGCGTTTACCGTTTCGGTCAACCGACTCCGCTTGAACGACTCGTGTTGCCGGGCGACGAACCGGGGCCCGAGGTGTGGGTAAAGCGTGAGGATCTCTCCGCGGTCAAATCCTACAAATGGCGCGGCGCGTGCAATCGCATGGCCGTCCTCTCCGCCGACGAACGTGCGCGCGGCGTGGTCACCGCCTCCGCCGGCAACCACGCGCAGGGCGTCGCTCTCGCGGCGAAACAGCTCGGCATCCGAGCCCACATCCACATGCCGCGCTCCACCCCTCGCGTGAAACAAAACGCGGTGCGTCAACTCGGTGGCGCGTTTGTGGAACTGGTGTTTTCCGGCGACAGCTACGACGAGGCGGTCACCGCCGCGCGGGCCGACGAGGCCACGCACGGCACGGTGTATGTGCACGCTTACGACGACCTCCTGGTGATGGCCGGCCAGGGCACGCTCGCCGACGAGATCGTGTTGTCCGGACACGGACCGTTCGACACGGCGTTTCTCCAGATCGGCGGCGGCGGCATGGCGGCGGCCGTGTCGAACTGGTTGCGCACCTACTGGCCCGCGATGGAATTGATCGGCGTCGAGGGCGTCGGCCAGGCGTCGATGAAAGCCGCGCTGGCGGCGGGCAAACCCGTGGCGCTCGATCAGGTGGATATTTTTTGCGACGGCACCGCGGTGCGGAAAGCCGGCGCCCTGCCCTTTGAGATTTGTCGCGAAACGCTGGCCCGCATCGACACGGTGACCAACGCCGAGGTGAGCACCGCCATTCGTGTATTGTGGGAAGGACTACGCTGCGTGTCGGAGCCCTCCGGCGCGATGGGCGTGGCGGCGGTGCTCAAACACCGCGCCGCACTCGCCGGCAAACGCGTCCTTGTGGTCGTTTCCGGCGCCAACATCGATTTCCTGCAACTTGGCCTGATCGCGCAGACCCAAGGCGCGGCGGGCGGACATGCGCGCACGGTGCGCGTGCGCATCTCGGAGCGCCCCGGCTCGATGTTGAGCCTCCTGGACGGGTGCTTCAGCGGGCTGAACATCACCGATTTTCAGTATGGCAAAATCGACGCCCGCGACGCGCGCCCCGTGTTCACGCTGTCGGCAAATGACGCGGCCTGGTTGTCCGCCTTACCGGAGCGGCTCGCCGCCGGTGGACACGAATGGGAAGAAGTGACCGATGCGGTGGATGTGGCGTTTCGCGCGATCCCGTTGCGCGGAGAGCTGCTGGCGAATCCGGTGTTTTTAAGGCTCGATTTCTACGAACGTCCGGGCGCATTGCACGACTTCCTCGACAAACTGGTGCGCGACCGGGCGGACATCTGTTATTTCAACTACCGTCAGTCGGGTGAACGCATCGGCCGCGCCCTGATCGGCTTGGACTTCGTCACGCCGGAAGCGCGCGCCGCCTTCCTCGCCGCGCTCCCCGAACACGGTGACGGCTACCGCAGTTGCACCCCGGTGGACGACGCCACGCGAGCGCGCCTATTGGGGCGGACGGAACGATAAGCCGCAGGGCCGATCCAGCCATAGCGACATAGCTTGAGCAGTCGCATCCCTACTTCAGTTCGGTTCGGCAACACCGCAGAGATTAAAACGGCTGCGGGTTGCTCTCCGGTTGACCAAGGAACGTGGCACGAGGCGGGCAAGTCACTGGGGTGTTCGGTTTGATGTAGGCGATCTTTACTTCGTCCTCAGAAGGGTTCGTAGCCGAGAAGGTGTTCAATGCGTTGGTATTCTCCGGTTGGCCTCTGGGTTCAATCTCGGGGCTTTCGGGGCTTTCGTTGCGTCGGTTGGCATCGCCTAGACGCAGCAAAGCACGCCGGGAACCCAGCCAGATTCGGCAGGAATCTGGGAGGAATTCTCTCTCGGCGTGCTTGCGCCTACAGAATGGTGGAGGTGCCGGGATTTGAACCCGAATATCCAGAAAAGGAATACGCGTGCATATCCATGCAATCAGCTGAAAAACAACCTCTTGTACGGAGCTTCTCAAATAGAGAAAAAACATGTGCATGCAGGAAAGTGCAGCTCAGGGAAGTTTTCGTGTCAGGAATTGTCAGGAAAACTGGTCCCAGATCAGGCCAAACCGCCCGCCCTGACCTCCCCCAAATCGGGATCATCAAGCGCGGTCTGCTTGAAAGTCTTGCCCACCTTGCAGGTAACCCTGCTCGGCCTCAGCTCCTGCTGGCTTACGACCGGCAGATCAGGCCCAAGATGATTTGGACTAAGTTTCCGGAATCCGAGTCCCTCGGCCCACGAAGGTGATTTTGATTTCAAAAGACATTGAGCGGGATTTTTATCGGAAGTCACCACTTCCATGCGCCGCTCATTCTCCTACGGGCAACTCAGCATCCCCACCGTCTCAATAGATGAAACGCAAATCTACGGTTCTGGCGGCGCATATGCACCGGTTCTGAATCTTTTAATCCGCCTTGATGGTCGCGTTGCCGCGTTCAAGCCCCATGAAGGCATTCGGTTTCTTCGAATGCGCGGCATCCTAAACCTATCGAATGGGGAAGAAATCGTTTCACGGGACGCGCCTGTCAATCTCCTCGTGAACGCAACCTACTCTAGTCCGGATCATTTAGTTTATCTCGAGTTCCCCATCGATACCGGCCGTATCAGTCTTCTGGAAAAATACAGAAGCGGCGGAGATTTGAAGCTGCGTCTCAAACTGAGATTGGAGACCGAACAACTGCATGCTGTGGCCGAGATACCCTCACAGCACTTGAAGGCTTTTGCCTGGGCTCACGTTCAGCACCACGAGCAGACCATGGACGAGGACATAACATTCCCCCACTCCACTTGGATCAAGCGTGTGTTGCCGCAAGTTGGATATGGAAAAATTCACCTGATTGAATTGCCCGCCGTTCCTATCGAGGAAACCGAGCAGATCGGGCATGCCTTCGCTGCCCTAAAACAGGCACAGGAACATCATCGTAACGGCCTCTATGACGATGCCGTTCTGAAGTGCCGCATCGCGTTGGACCAATTTTTTGAGACGGTCGATGGCCTCGATGGTGAAGGAAAACCAAAGCGAGTTCGCCGGTTCAAGGCCTCTTGGGAAATGAAGCTCGGCGCAGCGACGGCCACATGGCTCAAGGACTCCTTGGGAAGCGTCAAAGACGTGGTCAACAAGGCCGCCCATTCGCCAGAACGTAGCTGCGACCAATTCACATCACAGATGATTCAAGCAATCGTGACGACGTTAATTAGCTATGCCGCCCGGCAAGCTGATGACCAGACATCCAAAGCCTGAAGATGGTGGCGTCGAACGGAGGCATGCTTTGGCGCGCACCTGATCATATTGTTCCGCGATGACGACGCAGACTCCCGCTTCAGGGGGGGAGCAGGAACTTCATTAGGTCATTCAAGCCGTTTAAGACGTAAACACGTTCGGACCGAAGAGCCTCCTCGACCCATGGGAATTTGGATTCAGCCAATGACGCCGGAATTGCAACATATCGGCCAAGGTCGATTGCTGTGCGGACTTGGTGACGGGTGCCACTGGTCTCCGACGCTTCAATAACAATCGTTAAGCTACCTAAAGCCGCCATGAGCCGGTTTCGCTTAGGAAAGTTACTTTTAAACGTTTTGGTGCCCACCGGAAACTGAGAGACAACTAGGCCTTCTTTTTCTATTCGTGATCGCGTCAAAGAGGTAATCGCCGGGTAAACTCGGTCCATAGGCGTCCCTAATACGGCTATGGTTTTTCCCCCGTAATGAAGCGCGGTATCGTGTGCCATTGCATCTATGCCCGCAGCTAGGCCGCTGACGATACAGTAGCCGTGACCGATCAGTGTATGGGCTACAGTCGCTGCCCGCTTGAACCCCTCAGAAGTAGGCGTCCGCGTGCCGATGATCGAGACACATGGACGCTTCAAAAGCCCGGTGTCACCGACACAGAAGAGCTCCTCCGCATCACGCCAATCGTCCAAGCTACTGGGAAATTCTTTTCGAGTAATCTTGACCACGTTCAGGTGAACTTCCGTTTGAAGGCCTCACTCGAGGCAGGCGCGATTGTTCCGTGCTGAGCGACTTGCTGACGAATGCGGTAATTTTTCACAGGCGAGAATGGGCTATTTAGGAGTTCGATGTCCCAAATAAAGGAAGATCTTGGGAACTTCCCCATTGCCACCGCGAGAACTTTAGTTGCGCCCGCTTTACGGAGAAAGGCGGACGCAACCGAGAAAGATACACCAGTGGTGGTGTAATCGTCCAAGACAGCTACCGTTGCCCCTCTCACGGAGTTTTTGTAGTCTGGATGGAGGTGAATTGAGAGGATTTGCGATTCGGGGTCCTCTCGATTGCCGCCCGTGCTATGTCGCGCGGCCGTTCGCGTGTGGCGGATGAACATCGGATTCTGCGGACGTCGTTTTCGGGAAAATGTTGTGCGCGCCAAATCAACGAAATTGAAAATTATTTCCCCGCCGTTGTTGGATGAGCGCGAGGACGGGTAGTAGGTCCAGTGGTCCACGTTCTGAAAAACATCCGTGGCATAGAGGCTGGAAAGCAAAGTTGTGATGAAGTCAGATCGTTTCTCCGGGCGACCGTCTTTGAGACAGGACTGAAGTTGGCCGGCCAAGGCTTGGAGTTCCTTGTCATTTCCGACACGTGTTGCCGCGTTGATTAGGCAATAGGTATCACACACCTCGTGCTCATGCGTCAGATACCAAGGGTGGTCCTCGTTCAGAAGCTTTAGGACCCGCGGCAGCTCATCGATGGATACGCAAGGGACACCGTATCGCTTGATTTTTTGGTGAATGTCAGCGCGCCAATCACACCGAATAAGCACTGATCGTGAGTTCACATACATCGGCACATCTAGCTCGCCGAAACCAAGCATAACGACCTGCGATTTCTTGAGATTGATGGTCGCCTGATTTTGCTTCAGCACCTCAGCGACAAACTTGCCGTTTTGCCGGGGCCCTCCTAATCCTGGCGCATACAGGAAAGTAACGTTTTTGAACAGCGAATCGAAATTCCGTGGCTTCGGGTTGTTGGAGACCGCGGCAAACCAGTGATTGGCAGCCAGTGCGTTGATCTGTTTTTGAAACGCGAAATCAACACGTTTTTCGGGCGTGGCCAATAGCCCGATGGGGAACATGACGACCTTTCTCATTCTGAAACCGTTGGATTTCCTGCCGGCGATACAACCTAATAACGACAGCCGCTGAGGCTTAGGTAACCACTCCATCTCGCAATTGAGGGTTGAACGTCTGGCATGCGCCGGGTGAAAATGCTCGTTTCGCAATAAACGACATGTGCATTATCCCAACTTACTGCAGGTGTTCCGAGCACGTTGCGCCTATTCTTTCACAGATCCAAAACTTGCGGCAACAGAACCAAAAACTCCATGCCGCACGCAACATCCTGTTGCCACGACTAATGCGCGGGGAGGTCGAAGTATGAGTGAAAAAGCAGAGACGTTCAGTTTCCCGTGCTTCCGACGTCTCTATCGATATCTCGGGGAAACAGATGCGATGGTCGAGTTGACCGAGTTAGCATCTCGTTCCTTTCTCACTGCGGCTCGTGGGTCCGGCGACATTCCGATGTTTCTGAAGCAAGAAACCGCCAAACATGGAATTCACGTCAATCTCGCCGAGGTGGAGTCGCTTTCGCGTCACCTAACGCGAACCTACATCGTTTTAGTCGCATCTGCGGTTGAGAGATTTCTGAAGGAACTACGGGAAGAACACAGCGCGCTTTATCGAAAAGCCTGGATCGGCGACGCGAACAAGAAGGATCGACTCATAGTCGTCTTTGAAAACCTGGCGGGTAGCGAAAGTAATGTTCTAAAACGGATCGGTTCAGACGTTGTCAGCCGATTCCAGTATTATCGGCATTTGCGAAACTGGATCATCCACGATCAGGAGTCCAATCTGAGCGAGCCACAGGAAAATTTTGAGTCGCTCGTCCCATTGACCGAGGCGAACAGTGAACTCTACAAGCTCCTAAAATCACCAAATCCGCCCGCCGAGCTGGTGTTTGACGACTTCATCCTGTTCTCCCGACTCACCAACAGGGTTGCGGAGGCGCTTTGCACGATGGCCCGGCCACCGGACGATCATTGGAAGGATTTTCTCGATCTTCGCCCCTTTAAAAAACTCGAAAAGGACCCGGAGCGCATGAAAAATGCTATCTCTGGTAAAATTCGGACCGACTACGGTATGGAAGCACCAACCGCGAACTGGATCGCGGAAAACATCATGGCTCACTAGCTTAACGGCTAGAGCGCCCCCCTCCATCTGCGCATGCACGGCGTGCGCAGATGAAGGGGGAGGTTCAGGTTCGAATCCTGAGTGAGCCACCACAATCACGTGAAATCAGCCCGCATGAGTTTCGCCTCTGTAGATCCCACCACCACTGGCTGGGCTAATTTGCGTGCGTGCGGATTGACGGCAGCGTGATTTGCAGGCAACGCCCGGGCACGGCCAAGGGCTTCGTGTTTATCTCGCTCGAAGACGAAAGCGGCGTGGCGAACGCCATCGTGCGCCCTGCCCTCCTTGAGAAAGAACGCCTGACGATCACCCAGTTTCCCGCGCTCATCCACACTGGCTACTACGACTTCAGGTTGCCTAGGTACGTGGTGACATTCCCGACATGAAAGCGTCTGGCTCGTGTTGTGGCGCGAAGCTTGTCGTCAGCGCAGAAATGATACCACCGGCAAATCAGGTCCCGGATAATTCGGACTAATTTTCCGGCAGTAGCGGCATGGCCACTTGGAGCGCATTCAGCAAGCGATGCCAGGGAGCGGTAAGACTGGATGCCCAGGTCTCGAATTCAACAATACCTGCTGAGTGAGTGAGCTGAACGACGTAGGAGTCGCCATCGAGGTCGTTCAGCTCCGTGTCTCCCATCCGGAAGACATGTTCATCGGTGACGAGACGGACAAGCGGGTGATCGGCAGGCAATGCAGCGCAAGCGCGCTCGGTGCTGAATGGCTTGATTTCGCCCTTGGCTTGATGCGCTTGTACGAGTGCCAACCAAGCCGAAGTGAGGAAACGCGAGCGGTAAAAAAGCGCCTGTCCCTTACGATGGTCCACATCGAAGACCGTCTCGGGCTGAAAGCTCGGCAGGTAAAAAATCCGCAGGTGCCAGTCATCGATCTCGGTGACGCCATCAAATGGGATGGCCGCTTGATTGAGAAGCCTGCGGTAATTCTCTTGGAGGTCGTCCGCCATAATTGAGGGAGGAGGTTGAATGATTACATCGGGCACATCCAGCCTGAGTGCGGCGCTTCAAAACCGGTGTGCACATTGACGGTCAGGACTCTGAGATAGCTCCGGGCGTATTCAAGAAGTCGTGACGTTGGGATGTTCGAGGATATTTCCCTATGTTCCGAGCCAATCACGCCAACCGCTCCAATCTTCGGCATAGGCTTTCTCGGGATTGGAGGGAATGTCTGCCGGCTTAGCCCCACCCTTCACCCAAGCCCGCCACTCCTTATTGCCAGATAAACGAAGGGACCAAGCAAACATCCGCGCTGGCTCAAAATCACGCCATTCCACTTGGTGCCAGGCGACCGTATTGGTCCCGAGAAAATCCGCGTACGAGATCCATCCCTTTCCCTTGTAACAGGAGTGCGGAACAGCCGGCACGTCCTTGGGTTTTGCGTGCAGATCCATTCGCTTCCCACTGACGTAAGCACGCCACTCAAGCCATGATCTTAACCCGAGGCTCCGAGCGAACTCCCTCGCAGCTTCAAGAGACCGCATTTTGGTTTCTCCCGTAGGCGCTTTATCGCCCGTGCCGAGCCAGTCCCGCATCCCAGACCAACCCTCTTCGCAATACACCGTGTTAGGGTTTGAAGGTAGCCATAGTGGACGTGTCCCTAAAGCGTGAATCTTGCCCGAGGCATAAAGCCGCCACTCCCATCCTGTCTTCAACTCAAGCGAGTGAACGAATTCCCGTGCGTAGTCAAATGGCGCCCACTCGCGTAAAAACGTGGCAATGGTGTCGGTCCCCAACCAGTCAGCAAAACCAGCCCACGACTCTCGATACACCTGATGCGGAGTGCTGGGGATACCGAAAGGCTTAACCGGAAGGTCCTGCCTCTTGCCTCCCACCCAGTCATAATACTGCTCCGCAGACGAAAGTCTGAGCCTTCTCACGTAGGCTCTAGCGCGTTGAAAGTTCCAATAGTCCATATTGCGGTGCAGCGGTCACAGAAATCTCCGAGAAATCGTAGCTCTGCTTCAGCGGGTCGGCGTGACCTTGATCGCAAAATAGCTGGCCATGTCGTATTTCGATTTCGTCGCTTTGCTCGGGTTTTTGGCGTTGAACGCAAGAATCAGCAACTCGCCGTCCTCCACTCCATTGATGAAGCCTTGATCGTAGGCGTATTTAAAATCGGGAGGCATGCCTATTTCAGCGACCACATCATCGATCATTATCCGGAACACGCGTTTCGCCTCGGAAACAACCACCCCAACAACGAAGCGTGTTTGGCGACTGGGTGGCTGATATCCAAAAGGATTCGGTATTTGTCTTTCCACTACGCTTCCATCTGGCGACGTGCTACCCAGGATGATGGCAACCGTCACCCCTTTGATCGGTTCACGGAAAACCCGCTCATATTT
Organism: Opitutaceae bacterium; assembly: GCA_024711005.1. Classification (GTDB taxonomy): domain Bacteria; phylum Verrucomicrobiota; class Verrucomicrobiia; order Opitutales; family Opitutaceae; genus Rariglobus. The sequence goes on from JANJTQ010000058.1 coordinate 31,873, forward strand.
CCAACCTTTGATTTCAAGGATTCCCATCAACTCATCGACCGTGAAGGGAACCGGACGAGCCGCTTGGACTATTGAGGTGAACAGAGCGAGCAAGGAGAAGATCGATAAGATGCGTAGGAGTTTCATTGGCTGGAACGGTTGATAGGCACCTCCTACCGCTTCAGAGTGTCGCCAAATCGATCTTCTTAATCTGCTGCTTGAGAATTTTGCCGGATTTGAACTTCACGACGGCACGCTCCGGGATGACCACTTCATCCAGCGGCTTGTTGGGATTGCGACCGACGCGTGACTTGCGCTTCTGCACCTCCAAAACGCCGAAATTACGAAGCTCAACATTTCGGCCTTCGCTCAGCGCCTTTTGGATGATGTCGAAAACCATTTGGACGGTGGTCACGATCTCCTTTTGGGGAAACGCCGTCTTTTCATAGATCTCTAGGACGATTTCGCGCTTGGTCAGATTGGACATGCCCAAGGCTTAGATTGGTCACCGGGTAACCTTCGAGTTATTTCTCAGGGTCGCCCCACTTCTAAATTGAACTCGCACAGCCTTGTTTCCCAGACACCTGCTTGTCTTGCTGGCACTCATGTTCGGACTTTTCGGCCCACCCAAAAAGCAGGAGTTTGCCAGTATCTTGATGGAAAAAATCAAGGCAGCTGGTGGCCCATCTGACTTCGTTTACGACGAGGCATCTTTCACTCTCAAACGAAAAGCGAACGTCGTCTATTTGGGTCATGTCCATGAGACCTACTGCCAAGCATCCAAGAGCGAGCGTGAGGCAATCATTCTAAATTTCGCACGCGGGCTTCAAGAGAAGTCGGATGACGTTAGTTTTGATGAGGTCCGTCCA
>JANJTQ010000121.1 GCA_024711005.1 Opitutaceae bacterium
GTCGGCATTCGCGTGACGTGAGCGGACGGTTTTCGCGCTGCGCCCGGATCACGAGTTCGGCCGCGAGTTTCGCGGAATGGCAGGCCATGTAGACGCCGGACGAAAAAATCGGATCGAAAAAACCGGCGGCGTCACCGGTGAGCAACAGGCGGGACGAGGCGAGTTCGCGACGGAAGTAACTGTAGTCGCTCGTGACGTGAAACGGCATCACGGGGGCGGCGCCGATCAGTAAGGCGCTCAGTTTTGAGGAGGTTGTGACGGCTTGGTTGAAAAACTCATCCGGCTGGAGGCGGGCGCGGCGCATGGACTCGACCGTGGTGACGAGCCCGACCGACGTGTGTTCGTTGTCGATCGGAATGACCCAGAACCAGCCGTCGGGCAGGCGGACGACCACGGTGTTGCCGGCGACGGTGCCGGTGGCGCGCGGAACATTTTTGAAATGGTTGTAGATGGCGACGCGCTTGGGAAAAGGAGACGGATCGAGCGCGCGTTTGAGTTCGCTGGGAAAAAACTGATCGCGTCCGCTGGAGTCGATGATCCAGCGGGCCGTGACCTCCGACGGTGTGGCATCGGAGGAGACGAGGGCTACGCGATGGCCATCTCTGTCGCTGGTGACGGCGGTGACGGTGGTGGCGGTGCGCACCTCGGCGCCGGTTTCGCGGGCGTGGTCGAGGAGGATGGCGTCGAACTTGGCGCGTTCGACCTGGAACGTTTGATCGAGCCCTGGTACGAGGCCGTTCGCGAAGACGACGTATTTGTCGGCGGAGCCATCGGCGAGGTGGAAGCTGGCACCGTATTTCGGGATGAAGCCGGCGGATTCGATTTTGGACCAGACGCCTGTTTCGCGAAGGAGGGCATTGCCGTGGGGCAGGAGCGATTCGCCGATGCGGAAACGGGGAAACGTTTCCTTTTCGACGATGAGAACGGAGAGACCGGCCGCTGATAGGCGTGTGGCGGCCGAACTGCCGGCCGGGCCTGCGCCGATGACGATGACGTCGTAGTCGTGGGGAATCATGAACGGAGCGGGGCGAGTAAACGACTAATCACATTAATGGGGCTCTCGAGTGGGAAACGAAAACGAGGCATATTTGTACCGCTGATGTGCGCTAATCGGCGCTGATTTGGGCCAGCTTGCGGCGCGTGTTGGCGTATCGCTTCCATTCAAGTTTAGGAAAGGCTGCGAAGTTAATCAGATAGCCGACGGGTTTGCGGGTGACCCGAAGGTAGTTGAGTAGTTGGGATTCGTGCTCCGCCGCCAGAGATTTTACCGCCTTCAACTCGATAACGATCTCTCCTGCGATATTCGAAGGCGGCAGCGACAAGATCGTAGCCCAACTGGGCGAACGGTTGGTCGGTATTAGCGTCCATTAGCGCGCATTAGCGGTTAGATCGGATCGCGGTTCAACTTACGTATTTCTGGACGATGGGGATGCGGCGGCCGACGCCGAAGGCGAGCGGGGTGATCTTCAGGCCGGGGGCCATTTGCTTTCGTTTGTATTCGTTGAGGTCGACCTTCCGGGCGATGTCGTTGACGACCGCCTCGGCGAAGCCCTGCTCGATCAAGTCGCTGCGTGACATGCCTTTCTCGACGTAGCCTTTGAGGATGGCGTCGAGCACGTCATAGGGGGGGAGGCTATCCTGGTCGACTTGGTTGGGACGCAGTTCCGCGCTCGGAGGTTTCTCGATCGTGTTGACTGGAATGATTTCGGCGCGGCCGGTTCGCGGGGCGAGGTCGGAATTGATCCAGCGGCAGAGGTCGTAAACCTGGGTTTTGAACAGGTCGCTGATGACGGCGAGACCGCCGCACATGTCACCATAAAGGGTGCAGTAGCCGACGGCCACCTCGCTTTTGTTTCCCGTGGTGAGAAGGAGGGCACCGAATTTGTTCGAGAGCGCCATCATGACCACGCCTCGCACGCGGGCCTGGATGTTTTCTTCGGTGACGTCGCGCGGGCGGCCGGCGAAAACCGGGCCCAGCGAGGTTTCGGCGGCCGTCACGGTATCGGCGATGGCGATCGTCTCGAAGCGAATGCCGAGGTTGCGGGCGAGATCACGGGCGTCGTCCCGGGAGTGCTGCGACGAGATGGCGGACGGCAGAGAGACGCCGATGACGTTATCCGCGCCCAAGGCCTCTACGGCGAGGGCGGCGACAAGGGCGGAATCGATGCCGCCGGAGAGGGCGATCAACGCCTTTTTGAAACCGCTTTTGTGGGCGTAGTCGCGCAGGCCGAGAACGAGGGCGTCGTGGATGTCGGCGAGCTCGGCGGACGGCGCGGTGGCGGGAGAGACTGGTTGCGAGATCGGCGCGCGGTGTCCGGTGGCGATTTCGACGACGCGGGATTCGGCGGAAAACGGAGCGAGGCGGGCGGCGATCTGTCCTTGGGAATCGGATACGAGACTGCGGCCGTCGAAAATGAGCTCGTCGTTCCCGCCGACGGAATTGACGTAGACGACCGGGCAGCCGAGATGGCGGGCCGCATTGGTGACGAGTTGCTCGCGGAGGTGGCCTTTGCCGTGGTGCCACGGGCTGGCGGAGAGGTTGACCATCAAGTCGGGCTGGCGGTCGGCGAGGGATTGGACCGGCTTGAAATGGTAGAGGTTGCGCGGGGCGAATTGAGGATGGGTCCAGATGTCCTCGCAGATGGTGACGCCGATCTTCAGGCCGTTCAGTGTGAAGATCGTCGGGACGGTCGAGGCCGGTTCAAAATAACGATCTTCGTCGAAGACGTCGTAAGTGGGGAGGAGGCATTTGCGCGCAATGCCCATCACGCGTCCGCTTTGGCAGAACGCGGCGGAATTGAAGAATCGCCGGCCTTCGGAAGCCGGGTTGATTTCAACCGTACCGATCAGGGCGGGCACATCGCCGATCTGCGACGCGATGTCGGTGAGGGTGGCCTCGATGTCAGGCACGAAACGGCGTTTAAAGAGCAGGTCGCGCGGTGGGTAGCCGCAAATCACCAACTCGGGATAGACGACCAGTTCGGCGCCTTGGGCGACGAGCATTGTGTAGGCGTCGAGGATCAGCCGGCGGTTTCCCGGGAGGTCTCCGACGGTGGTATTGAGCTGGGCGAGGCCGATGCGCATGGAGATGAAGGAAGGCGAAAACCTAACGGGCGAGGGTGTTCTGACAACCCACAAGGCGGGTTCGTTTACTCGGTTCGAACACGGAACAACGGCGTGCGCTTGCGGCGCGTAGATGTCTTGTTCAACCGCGGGACGGGTTGGGTTGATGACCGGCGGTGACGATTCGAGCACGACGGTCTTGCGACTCGTGATTCAACGATTGCACGCAGGCTTGCTCTCCGTCCTGCGCATGGCCGACGCGGTGCGGATGTCGTCCACACCGGCGTTCACGGACAGTTTTACCACACGTCGAGCGTGGCGCCGCGAACGTTTTTCGCGAGGGCCTCGGCGAGGACCGTGACGTTCTGGTATTCGGCCTGGAGCTGCTGACCGTTGTCGGTGAAGATCTGGCGGGTGGCCTCCACCTTGCGCTTTTCGAAGAGGGCCTTGTTGTTGCGGTTGTCGCGCAGGGAGGCTTCGGCGGTGAGCGTGATGTCGAATTTACGGGTGAGACCGGTGTCGTTGGTCTGGCGGGTTTGCGCGTCGCGTCCGTACTTGACGAGGCGGACGGTGAGCGTGGCGTCGGCCTCCTCGGGCGTGTTCACCAGAATAACGCGGCCATCGTGAAGGAAGGCTTCGCGGAGCTGGGTGCTGACAACGGCGACCGCTTGCGGGAGGTTGCTCTGGTTGACGACCGGGGCGACGTAGAGCGTGCGGAAGGAAAGTTGTCCGCCGGTACCGAGGCGGTAATTGGCGCAGCCGGAAAGAAGCAGGATTCCGGTGAGGCAGAGGAGAAAATAAGCGCGCATGAAAAAGGGAACCGAGGGGACGGCGGAAAGAGAGGAAATCAGAACAGCCAAAAACGCTTGTGTGTGGGCTTGGGACGGGGTGTCTCGGGCGTCACGGTTTTGTTTTCGGCGGCATCGACCTCGGCCAGGCGCCGACGCGCTTCTTCCGCGGTTTTGGACTCGGGATAGGAAGTGATGGCCTCGTTATAAAACACCCGGGCCGCTTTGTAGTTGTCGCGTTTGTAGAAGTAGAAATCGCCGATCTTGATTTTGCTCTCGGCGAAAATGTTGCGGACATCGGTGAGTCCCTTGTCGACGGCGGGAACGTTGGGATCGGTGGGGAAGAGAATCAGGAAGTCCTCGAAATAGGTGATGGCCTGGCGGGTGGAGGCTTGATCGTAGTAGGGGCCTTGCACGAGGGAGGCATGTGCTTGGGCTAGCCTGAAATAGGCGTCGGGAGCGAGGAGGCTTTGCTGATAATCGTTGATCATACGATCAAGGGCATCGATGGACTCGTCGGGCTGGCCGAGTTCCTGATGTCCGCGCGCAACGTTCATCAAGGCGAGCGGGGCGTAATCGCTATGGGGTGCGGTCTCGATGATCTTTTCGAAATAGGTGATGCCCTTGTCGCGATTTTTGAATCCGGGAATGACGCCGAAATACCGGTTGCGGCCGCCTTCAAGGAGGATGTTGGCGATGCGATATTGCTCGCCGATGATCTCGTTGAAATGGGGCGAGTTGGGGTAGCGGGATACGACATTCTGAAACGAATCGAAGGCGCGGAAATACTGACGACGTTCCAAGCGGATCCGGGCGGCGCGATAAAGGGCTTCGGGGGCGTAGATCGAGTTGGGGTATTTTCTGGCGACACCCTCGTAGCGAGACATCGCCGCCCCACGGTCACCGTTTTCCTCGTCGGCCCGGGCCTTGTTCATCGCTGCGAGTGCGGTGCCACCTTCTTCGGAAACCACGCCGGAGAGTACGCCGCCCTCGGTCTTCCATCCCGTGGAGGGAGTCCAGACAAGATCGGCATGGAGGGCGTTGCCGGAGAGGAGCGCCAGTGCGAGACCAAGAAAGGCAAGGGAAGACAGAGCGCGGACGATTGAATTGGGCATGTCGTAAAGAGTTACCAGCGAACCAGTGCGGACCCATAGGTCAAGCCCGCCCCGAAGGCGACGAACAGCGTGGTGTCTCCGGGTTTGATGCGGCCGGAACGGCGGGCCTCGTCCAAGGCCAGGGGAATGGAGGCGGCCGACGTATTGCCGTAACGCTCAAGATTCACGAAGAAACGTTCCAGTGGCAGCTCCAAGGATTGGGCGATCACGTCGATGATGCGCAGGTTGGCCTGGTGGGGGATCACGCACGCGATATTGGCCGCGGACATCTGATGCTGTTCGAGAATCTCGCGGGCGGCGTCTTCCATCTCGCGCACGGCGATCTTAAAAATCTCCCGGCCCTTCATGGTGAGTGTCCGTGGCGGAAAGTGGGTGCCGGGCGCGGGGACCGGCGCGTTGCTTCCCCCGTTGGGGATCCACAGGAGACGGGCATGGGTGCCCTCGGCGTAGAGTTTCGCGCCGAGGATTTCGGCGGTTCCCCGGGACGGGCCAAGCACGACCGCGCCGGCGCCGTCGCCGAAGAGGACGCAGGTGGTGCGGTCCGTCCAGTCGAGGACCGTGGACATTTTCTCGGCGCCGATCACAAGCGCGTGCCGGTAGCGTCCTGAGCCCAGCATGGCCCAGGCGGTGTCGAGTGCGTAAAGAAAACCGGAGCAGGCGGCGTTGAGATCAAAGCACGCGGCGTGGGACGAGACGCCGAGGTGGTTTTGCACGAAACAGGCGGTGGCCGGCATCGGGTGATCGGGTGTCATGGTGGCGACGATGATCAGGTCGATGTCGGCCGGGGTGAGACCGGCGTCGACGAGAGCGGCGCGTCCGGCGGCGGCGGCCATGAGCGAGGTGGTCTCATTGTCTCCGGCGATGTGGCGTTCACGGATGCCGGTTCGGGTGAAAATCCACTCGTCCGACGTGTCGACGATCGCCGAGAGATCGGCGTTGGTGAGGATTTTCTCGGGGGCGTAGGAGCCGGTGCCGAGAATGCCAATGGTGGATGAACCCATGATGGTCAGGTCAAAGAGTCGCGCGGGAAAAAGCCGGACGCGAACGGTCTCAGGTGGCGGGTGCCTCCAGCTTGGGGGCGGTGGAGTCCTGCGGTGGTTTTATAAGAAGGTTGGCGCGGGCGGCGTCGGCTTCGATGAGGTGGAGCATGTCGGCCTCGATGATTTTGCCCGCGGCCCGAATGGCATTCTTGATCGCCTGGCGGCTGCTTGATCCATGCGCCTTGAGGACATTGCCGCGAAGGCCGAGCAAGGGGGCGCCGCCGTAGACCTCGGGGTTCATGCGCTTCTTGAGTGCTTTGAAGGCGCCGCGCGACAACAAGGCCCCGCCCATGCGGAGCGGGTTGGCCTTGAGTTCCGACTTGAGCGTCGCGGAGAAGAAATGGGCGAGCGACTCCCAGCTTTTAAGGAGGAGATTGCCGACAAAACCGTCGCACACGGCGACGTCGCAATGGTCGGTGAACACCTGAAAACCTTCAGTCGGTCCGGCGTAGTTGATCAGATCGCCCAAGTTTTTGAGGTACTCGTGGGTTGTGCTGATGAGGGCGTTTCCCTTGCCCTCTTCGGTTCCGATCGTGAGCAGGCCCACCCGGGGATTCGCGATACCGAGAACGACCCGCGCATAGTGGGTGCCGAGGAGCGCGTTGTGGACGAGATGTTCAGCCTCGGCTCCGGGATTGGCACCGGCGTCGATGAGAATGAAGTGGCCGTTTTCGCGGGGAATAATCGCGGCGAGCGCGGGCCGGTCGATCCCGTCCAGCGTACGCAACTTGATGGTGCCGCCGGCCATCAGGGCCCCGGTGTTGCCGCAGCTGACGACCGCCGAAGCCTCGCCCGATTTCACCAGTTCAATGGAACGGAACATCGAGGCGTCCTTCTTGCGCTTGAGCGCGAGGAGGGGCTTGTCGTCCATGGTGATCACCTCGGAGGCATGAAAAAGCCTCAACGAGGGATGCCCGTCGAGGCCGTGCCGCTTGATCAGCGGACTGAGCACCGCCTCATCGCCTACCAAGGTGATGGGGTTGAGCCCCGTGAATTCGGATAAGGCGAGTTCTACGGCCGCCACCACTTCGGGTGGGCCTAGATCGCCTCCCATCGCGTCGACAGCAATACGCCCGGTTAAGCCGGATGAGGATACCATCGCGGGGGATGGTTGTGTTTAACGCGATGCCAACGCGAGGATTAGACCTCGACGTTGACCACTTGGCGACCGCGGTATGTACCGTTGGTCGGGTTCACGTGATGGGGACGGAAGGCGGAGCCATCGGTCGGATCACGGGCGATTTCAGGAGCCTTGAAAGCGTTGGCGGCGCGGCGGTTGGCGCTACGGCGTTTGGACTGCTTGCGTTTCGGATTAGCCATGGTCGGTGTGGATTAAAGAGTGTGTGACGTTCGTGTGAACAGGTCTGTGATGAGTGATAAAGGGTGAAAGTAGAGGGCGGCACTTTACGCCGTCAAGTGCTATCACGGTCGGGTATGTTGTTAGGTCGTGGGGAGGTGTGAATCAGCCCAACAAAAACCAACCGGTCAGGACCAGCGCGAGGGCGATTCGGTAAATGGCAAAGACGGCGAGGCCGTGGCGCGCGAGGTAACTGACCAGGAACTTTACGGCGATCGCGGCGGAAAGCGCGGCGACGAGGCTGCCCAAGAGTATAGGCGAAATCCCGAAGACTTCGATCATGGCGGGGCCGGCCTTGTAGCTTTTAAGCAGGGCGGCGCCGGTGAGGATGGGCAGCCCCACCAGAAAACTGAACTCCGCGGAGTGTGCGGGTGACAGACCCGAGAAATAACCTCCGACCATGGTCACCATCGAGCGGCTCATGCCGGGCCAGAGGGCAAGACATTGCATCAGGCCAATGCCGAGCGACTGTTTGATGGTAAGGTCGGCCGGATCGACGCGAGAGAGAGAGGATGCCGGCTGCTGTTTGCGCCACCGCTCGGCGGCCATCATCAGCACCGCGCCGCTGACCAATGCGAAGATCACCGCCTCAAGGGAAAACAGCTTGTCGATCCAGTCGCCGAAGGTCAGTCCCACCGCGACTGCGGGCACGCAGGCGACCACGATGTTGCGCAGAAGCCGCAAGCCGGCGTTGTTGCGGCCCAGCAGGCCGTGGAGGATCCCGACGAGACGTCCCCAAAAGATCAATACGACGGCGGCGATCGCACCGGCTTGAATCACGACCGCGTACGTATCGGCGGCGAGTTTGATGGTGAGGGGGATGCCCTCGGGGTTTTCCGCGGACGGTTTTTTGTGCCAGATCGGCCGTCCGGCGGCGTCGTGCAGCGGCTGTTCGCTTTCGAGCTTAAGGGCGTGGTTCGCGATAATCAGATGTCCGGTCGAAGAGATCGGAAGGAACTCCGTCACACCTTCCACCATGCCGAGGATGATCGCGTCGCCCACGCTGAGTTCGGCCAAGGGTTTTGCCGGCTCACCTTCCGGGGTTTGGGGGAGGGCGGGCTGGCTTAAGAAGAGTCCGATACCAAGGATGAGAAGAATGCGACGCACCTGCGTTTGCTCCCACAGCGATCCGGGCCTGTCGAGTTTATGCTTCCCACGCACGGAGGTTTTTAGATTCCATGGGCGGACTCATGCCAGACCTCATTGCACTCACCGCCAAGCTCAGCGAGCATCTCGAACTGTCGACGACCGAGGTGGATGCCGCCGCTGCCACACTGGCGTCGCCGGATGTGTGCGACGATGAGAAGGTGGCGTTTTTGACCGCGTTGGGCGACAAGGGAGAGACGGCCGCGGAGATCGCGGCATTCGCCCGGGCGTTTCGCCTTCGGGCGATCGATCCGGGGGTCGGGCGCTGGTCGGCCGATGCCATCGACATCGTGGGGACGGGCGGCGACATGGCGGGCGGTTTTAATATCTCCAGCCTTGTGGTGTTGACGCTGGCCTGCGCCGGCGTGCCGGTGATGAAGCACGGCAACCGTGGCGTCACTTCCAAATGTGGCAGTGCCGATCTGTTGGCGGCGATGGGAGTCGATTTGGAAGCGTCGCCGGAAAAGTTGCGTGGCGCGCTTGATCAACTGGGCTTCGCATTCTTTTTCGCACCCGCTTATCATCCCGCGTTCAAACACATCGCCCCGGCGCGCCGTCAACTTGCCGCGCAAGGGCGCCGGTCGGTCTTCAATATCCTCGGGCCGCTCATCAATCCGGGACGGCCCGCGCATATCTTGCTGGGTGTGTTTTCGGAAAGTTGGGTGGACAAGCTCGCCGAGGTGCTCGACCTGCTTGGGACCGGGGCGGGCCTCGCCGCCCACGGCATCATCGCACCCGGCCGAGGTATCGACGAACTCACTACAGCCACTCCCAACCACGTGCGCGGCATTGGACGTCTCCGCGAGGTCGGCGGTCTTTGGACGGCGGAGGACCTGGGGTTCAGGACCTCACCGTTTGAGGATCTGATGGGCGGCGATCTCCCGGCCAATCTGGCGGTCGTCGATGCGTTGCTCGCCGGGCGGGGGCCGGCCGGTCTGGCGGACACCATTGTCCTCAACGCCGCGACCGCGCTCTGGATCACCGGCCGCACGGGTTCGGTCGCCGAGGGGGCTGGGCAGGCGAGGGAACTGCTGTTGGGCGGAGCGGTGAAGGCAAAGATCGCCGCAACCCGGGAATATTTTCAAAAATGAAGCGCATCTATTTCGGCACCGACGGGGTGCGTGGTCCCTATGGCGGACCGGTGGTGAACGAGGCATTCGCGGCCCGCTTGGGCGAGGCGGCCGGCCGCTGGGCCGGCGGTCGGGGACGGGTGTTCATTGGCAGGGATACGCGTGCTTCGGGCGAGTCGCTGGTCGCGGCCGTCGCGTCGGGTCTTGCGGCCGCCGGAATGGAGCCGGTGTCGCTCGGGATCTTGCCCACTCCGGCGGTGGCCCGCGCAGTGAGGCAGTCGGGAGCCGTGCTCGGCGTGGTCATCACCGCTTCGCACAATCCGGCGATCGACAACGGCATCAAATTTTTCGCCGGAGGGGGGATCAAGCTCACCGACGAAGACGAGGCTCGCATCGAGGCTTTGTTGCCGGCTGAGCCCTGCGTTCCGCTGCCTGCGTTGCCGGAAGCGGGAGATGGCGTGTCGGATTACATCAAGGCCGCGAGCGACCTGTTGCCCGGGAGATCGCTGGCCGGGTGGCGAATCGTTTTGGATACCGCCCATGGTGCGACGACCGCGACCAGTCCCGCGGTCCTGCGTGCGTTGGGGGCCGAAGTCATCGGAATCGGCGATGCGCCCGATGGTCATAATATCAATGCCGAGGTGGGCAGCGAGCATCCGGAAAAACTCGCCGATCGGGTGCGCGCGACCGGAGCACGTTTGGGCATTGCCCACGATGGCGATGGCGACCGATGCATCCTTTGTGACGAAACCGGCTCCGTGCTGGACGGCGACGAGGTGCTGACGCTGTTGGCGTTGCACGCGCTCGCCCAAGGCCGGCTGGCCGTTTCCACGCTGGTGGTGACCGTGCAGAGCAACCTCGGTGTTGACGCGGCGGTCAACGCGGCTGGCGGACGGGTCGCGCGCACCGCGGTGGGCGATCGTTATGTAAGTGAACGTATGCGGGCAACCGGTGCGACGCTGGGTGGCGAGTCGAGCGGGCACATCATCTTTTCGGATACGTCGCCGACCGGGGACGGTCTTGTGGCGGCTCTGAAAGCGATCGAGGTGATGCTGGCCCAAGGACGCCCGCTGTCCGAGTTAAGGAAGTCCCTGCGGAAGTTCCCGCAGGCCGTTCGAAATCTGAAGGTTCGCGAAAAACGTGATCTGTCCGCCTGCGGATCGCTTACGAGGGAGATTTCCGCCTTGGAAACCGAATTGGGCGCCCAAGGGCGCGTCTTGGTGCGGTTCTCGGGCACCGAGGCGAAACTGCGTTTGTTGGTGGAAGGTTCGTCCGACGCGGTGGTCCAGTCCGGCATTGGACGACTCGTGCAAGCGGCAGGTGTTGATTTGCAGCTGATTGACATGGGAATCTAGCGTTGACCCATCGGGTTGGCGTGAATTCTTTCTTCTACTCCCCTATGCCAGAAATCCCCGTTTCATCGCTCGACCCTCGCGTTCAAAAACAGATCGAGAATTCCCAAATCGCGCTTCAGCGCGGCAATCTTGATTATGTATTGGATGTCACCTCACAGGTCTTAAAATCCGCGCCCGGTTGCCTGCCAGTGCGCCGGTTGCAGCGCGTGGCCCAATTACGCCAGCTCGGTACGAAGAACAAGCTGTTTGCCAAGGCGTTCGGCTCCGTCACCCAGGCCGGTTTCCTGTTCGGCGGCGGTAAAAAAGATCCTTCAAAGGCGCTTGAGACCGCCGAGAAAATGTTGGCCGCCGATCCCACCAGCGTGCCCGCACTCAAGTTGCTCGCGGAGGCTGCTCAAGGTCTCGACATGCCGGACACCGTCGCCTTCGCCTGGGAAGCGGTCCATGAGCTGAATCCCACCGACCGCGAAGCCCTCCTGAATTACGGCGAGGCCTGTCTGGTTTCCAAACGTCCAAAAGACGCGCTGCGCGCCGCCGACGAATTGCTCAAGATGCGTCCGCAGGACGGCGATGCGCTCAGCCTGATGCGCAAAGCCGCCATCGCCCAGACGACCGACACCGGCAACTGGGAGGACAAGGGATCTTTCCGCGACAAGCTTCGCGACGAGGCGCAGTCCACCATGCTGGAACAGTCCGCGAAGATCGTCACCTCGGAGGAGATGACTCAAAAGCTCATCGACGAGGCGCTCCAACGCCTGAAGATGCAGCCGGACAACCTGAATCACTATCGAAGCGCGGTCGACGGCTACAAGAAGCTCGGCAAGTTCCAGGAGGCTCTGGAGTACGTGCAGAAGGCCCGCGCGCTGCCCTCCGGCGCCGGCGACACCACGCTCATCAAGCAGGAAAGCGATCTGAAGACGGCCATTCTTGAAGCCCGTATCAAGGATCTGGAGACACGCCTCGCCCAGTCTCCTGATAATGCCGAGTTCAAGGCCGCGCTGGCCAAGGCCAGGCATGATTTCGCCGAGACCCAGCTTGCCGAGGCGAAGGCGTACGTTGAGCACTATCCGAACGACTACGCGGCGCGCTTTACCCTCGCGAATCTATACCTCGAGGCCGGGGATCATCAGAATGCGATCGCCAATTACCAGCAGGCGCAGAAGAACCCGAAGGTTCGCATCCAGGCGCTCGCCGGCATGGGCAAGGCCCTCAAGTTACGCAAGATGTTCGACCTCGCGATCGCCCAGTTCCAGATTGCCAAGAGCGAGATTCCGATGATGGACGATCTGAAGAAAGACGTGATCTACCAGTTGGCCGAATGCTACGAAGGCATGGGCAAAAAGGACGAGGCGATCACCGAGTACAAAATCATCTACAGCGAAGACATCGGCTTCCGCGATGTCGCCGACAAGATCAACGCGTTCTACTCGTCTTAAACCGAACGTCGGTTATCGCGACGCACTCCCTTCGGCGGGCCTTTTACAGGCCCGCCTTTTTTGCGTCCGCCGGTTTCCATTCGGCCACGAGTACCGCGATGATGAGCAAGGCGAGGCTGACGACCATCCGGGGGATGCTTCCCGGGATTTCGTTGAAAAAAACAAGTGAGCAGACGACGCCGAGCGGGACCTTGGCGTTGTTGAACGCGGCGAGCGTACCGGTGTTCACCCGGGTTGCGCCGTAATTCCAGAGAAAGAACCCGAGGCCCGAGGCGAGCGCACCGAGGTAGGCGAGTACGCCCCATTGCGTCGGGGTGGGACGGAACGCTGACCAGTCGGTGTAGAAAAGCGATGTCGCCGCCGTGATCACGACCGCTCCAAGGCACGGCCAGAAAAAGATGCCGGCGTCCGTTACGCCTTTGGGCAGCAAGGGACGAATACGTTTATACGCGATCTGACCCGCCGCGAAGCAGAGGTTCGCTCCCTGCACGACAAGAAATCCGGTGATGATCGTGTCGCTGGTACGGTTCTGCCAGAGCAACACTCCTGCGCCGAGCACGGCCAGCGAGGCCGCGATGATGTGGCGCCATTGTGTTCGATTCTCCACCGCGGCATCCAGCAACGCGACGTAGACGGGCGTGAGAATCGTCGCGAGCGCGATTTCGTGTGCCTTCATGTACGCGTAGGCGGCCGTGTAGAGCATGTACATGACGCCGAACTGAATCGCGCCAATGACTGCCAGCGTGATCACGTCGCGCCGGGGCAGGGCACGCGGCCGCAAAAACGGCAGGAATACGAGCGCAGCGAAGGCGAGGCGCAGCACGCTGACGGCGACCGGATCCAGTCCGGTGAGCTGCCCTTTGATGAGACCGAAGGAAAAGGCCCAGAGCAGGGAGACGAAAATAAGGGAAAGCATGAGCTGATTAAAACGGACGCGTGCGAGGTGCGGACGTCAGACGCGGAAGATTGCGCCCAGTTTTTTGCCGAGCAGCAAGCTCATGCCCACGATGGTCACACCGAGGAACACCATTGCCCATACGCCGAGGGCGCTGGCGATGAATTTGCCGTCACCGAGGAGCTGGAAGAGTTCGAGGATGGCCTTGGTGATTGGATAAAACGCCTGCTTTTGCGCGAGGATGAGCGAGTCGCTCACCTCCAGCATTGCGAACGAGAACGCAAGCAGACCGCCGGCGATGAGATTGGCGGCGATCAGGGGAAGGGTGATCTTGAAGAGCGATTTGACGGGCGGACAGCCGAGGTTTTGCGCGGCTTCCTCGAGCGTTTCGCTCGTCTGTTGAAATCCGGCGGCGGCGGCGCGCACGACGTAAGGCAGACGGCGCACGGAATAGGCGATGATGAGGAGAACAGTGGGGTCCTTCACCGGGTTGATGAACGCGAAGAGTTTTCCGTCCTGGCTCATGGCAAGATAACCGAACGCCAGCACGAGGCCGGGGACGGCGAGCGGCATCATCGCGAGGAAGTCGAGCACCTGCCGGCCGGGGATTTTAGAGCGCACCACGACGTAGGCGATGGCGATGCCCAGCACCAGGTCGATGAGCGTCGAGGCGCTGGCGAACTTGAGCGAGTTGGCGATGGCCGGAACGGTGAGATTGTGCCCGAGCGCGAGTTCGAAGTTTTCCAACGTGAAGTTCTTTGGCAGCACGCCCGCGTACCAGTCGCTGGAGAATGCCACGAGCACCACTCCGATGTGCGGCAGGATTGCGAGGAACGTCACTCCGGCGAAGGCCGCCGTGCAAAGCCAGGCGCGGGCCGGCGGAAGCGAACGCGGACCGCCGGAACTGGTGGCCTTGGCCATCATCGCGTAGTTTTGCCGGCCGAAAAGGCCCTTGCCGATGGCGTAGAGCAGCACGGTGCTGAAGAGCATGATGGCGACCAACGCGTAGGGCGCGGGGTTGCCGCCGATATCTTTAAGACCGTAGAAAATCTGCACCGCGATGACGCGCGGATAATCGAAGATGAGCGGCACGCCGAGTTCGGTGAACGCCCAGATAAAGACGATGGTGCCGCCCGCGAAGAGTCCGGACTTGATGAGGGGCAGCGTGATTTTGAAGAAACGACGGAAGCCGGTGCAGCCGAGGTTTTGCGCGGCTTCCTCCATCGCCGGGTCGACGTTGGCGAGGGCGGCGGTCGCGTTGAGATAGATGATGGGGTAGAGCGAGAGGGCGTTGACGAGCACGATGCCCCAGAACGGACTCGCCGCGAACCAGTCGTGCGTCCAGCCCTCGGGGCGCACACCGAGTTTGATGAGCAGGGCGTTGAGCGCACCGTATTGACCGAAGATCTGTTTGATGCCGATCGCCCCGACGAACGGAGGGAGGATCATCGGAATCAACACGACGGAGCTGAGCATACCCTTGCCGGGATACAGGAACCGGTCGCTGATGAGGGCGAGCGGCAAGGCGATCAGGAACGCGATCGTTGTGGTCGCGCAGGCGAGACGGAACGAGTTGCCGATGCCGCCGAGGTAGATCGGATCGGCGAGGAGCGCGCGGACGTATTCGAGCGTGGCGTTGCCATCGGCGTCCATAAAGCCGCCCTTGAGGATCTGGAAAATGGGCCAGATGAAGAACGCGGCGAAGAAAAGCGCCGTGAGTCCAAACACCATGCGGGCAAACGACTGCGACATCGGCGCGAAGTGTGTTCAGCCGTCAGCCGGGCCGGCAAGGGGGAAGTGGGACCAACAGGCCGGCGGCAATTGAGTGGATCCTCTCTGTTTAGCCCGTCAAAACGTCCAGCTCTGCTCGCGCCAGAGTTCGCGGCCGCGGCGGTAGGTGGCCAATACGTCGGCGGGCGTCACTCGCGTGAGTACGCTGGCGGTGACGTGACGGCTGGCGCGAAGGTGAGGCTGATTGAAGTCGAGCACCACGAAATCGGCCGGCAATCCGCGCTCCAGACAACCGTAATGATCTCCGCCAAGGAGCTGACGAATGTTGGCCGTCGCCATCTTGAGGATGGCCGCGGGATCGGGAGTCACGGCATCGCCGTACTGGGATTTGGCGAGTTTGTAGGTGAAATCGAGTTCGGCGAGGAGCGAAGGTGCGTTGAGCATGCCGTTGTCGGTGCCGAGCAGCAGGTTCGCCCCGGCGCGAAGCAACGCGGCGACAGGCGGGATCGGGAGGCCGAGACTGGCATTGGCGCGCGGGTTGATCGCGGCGGTTTTGCCGCTGCGTGCGAGCAACGCGATCTCGTCGGCAGTCGCGACCGTGAGGTGGACGATCAGGTGCGCGTCGTAAACCTCGATGGCGCGGATAAGATCGCCGCGTCCGGTGATGGCCAGCGACCGGTCGCGATACCCCGCGCTTTCAAGGCAATGGATCGCGCGGAGTTTTCCGGCGGCCGAGGTGGCGGCGAGAATCTCACGCCAGGCGGGATCGGTGAGATCGTTCATCGTGCTCTCGGAAAAACCGTCGGCGATGGCGAGCATCGCGGCGAGTTCCTCGCGGGCGGACGCCGGAAGCGATGCGGTGTTGGTGTCGAGTTCGGCGGTGGTGAAGGGCGGGGAGTCGAATTGGTTGAGAATGATGGATTCGACCCCGGTGATTTCGGACGCCTGACGCAAGAGGCGTGCGCCCTGAGCCCCCTGCTCGCGAAAATCGAGATGTCCGATGGTGCCGGTGCGCGCCATGTAGCGCAGGTGTCCGACCAGGTGCGGGAGGTGGGCATCGGGTGTGAGTTTGGCGAGTTCGCGGTATTTGTAACCGTTGGGGCGGAAGAACCCTTCTTCGAGCGTGAGACCGGTGGCGCCGTCGGGCAGGGCGCTATCGCCCATGTGGGTGTGGCCGTTGTAGAGCCCGGGGATTACGACGAGCCCGCCGGAATCCAACTGGGCGCACGGTTCGCCGAGGTCGACAGCGGTGATCGTGTCGTGCTCCCACGCAAAACGCCGGCAACGATGCGGAACAAGATCGGGTCCGTGGAGGAGGATGCAGTCGCGGAGGTCGGGCATGGGAATCAGAGGATCGGATTAACCACGGATTACAGGATTACACGGACAAGGCTCCAAATGCTTCAATCCTTTCCACCACGAAACACACGGAATACACGAAAAGAAGACCGGCTCGACCTCGGTGATTCCAATATCCTGCTTTCGTGTATTTCGTGTGTTTCGTGGTTAACATTCCGGTCTGCCTGACTCGATTGCTTATGAAACCTAAGCGTCGGGGCAGAAGCCGTAGAGGAGGTCGTCACGGCCTTTGCCGGGCCAGTTCACCTGGTCGACGCGCAAACGCTTCATGACCTCAAAGACGAGGGTATTGAGCGCGGCTTCGAATCCAAAGATCGAATACAGCGCGGGAGCCTCCACCCGGATGACAAAAGCGCCCAAGCCGGCGTCACGGAGCATTCGTACGCTGCGACTCACCATTTCGGCTTCGATGGCGGAGCCGCCTTGAAGGATGATCACAGGTTTCGGATGGGCGTTCATTTGCTGAAAGGGTCCGTGGGCGAATTGGAGGAAGTCGCTGATCGGAGGACAGGGCCAGAAGACGCCCTCCATGAATTTGCACGCGAGGTTTTGCGCGAAGTCGGAGATCGGGGCGGCGGTCACGAGATTGAATCCCTGCGAGAACGCGCTGGGCAGACGGATCATGGCGTCGCGCAGTTCGTCGGGCGGGCGGGATTCGAGCAGTGGAAGAAGAGTGGCGGCGTCGGGCTGGGAGAAACGGCACCCGGCGAAGTGGGCGGCGAATTGAAGACAGGCGAGATAGCCGGCGAGCGGGCCGACAAAGCGGATGAGCGTCGTGTATTCCTCGGCGAGGGGGAATTCGACGAGTTCGCCACCGTCGTCGACGATGCGTTGAAGCAATGCGGCGCGGTCTTTTTTTCCGGCGGCGAGGGCGGCGGCGGGGGTGGTGGCGGTGAAGAGCACGCAATGGGCGAAGTCGCCGCGGCGGTTGAGCGCGATCTGGGCGTTGGGCGATACGCCTTGGGA
>JANJTQ010000164.1 GCA_024711005.1 Opitutaceae bacterium
TCGATGGCGATCGCCTACAGCGGTCCCGATCTCCAAGTGGCATTTAATCCGTCATTTGTGATCGATCCCCTCAAGGCGCTGAACAAGGACGAGATTTTCTTTGAGCTGAAAGACGAAGTGAGCCCCGGCGTGTTCAAGACGCTGGAGAGCTTCATTTGCGTCATCATGCCGGTGCGTTTGAGCTGAACTTAACGGGTCGTGGCGGATCGCCGATCCGCCCGTTTCAACCATGAGGGAGCCTGCCTGCTCGCGATATTAAAACCTCGCGAGTAGGTTTGTTTCCACGTCCGACGCCCCACCCCCGACAAGGCCCGGATGCCCGACCCCAACTCACGCATACGTTTCCTTGACCTATGAATCCTGATTATCCGCTCGTGGCGGCGATTGTTGTGTCGCTGGTGCTGTTGCAGCTTAACCAGCGCCGGGGTTCGCCTGTACTGGCGATTTTCAATCGTTGGCTGCGTTGGTTCATTTTTGCGTTTGGCGCGGCGGCGGTGTGCATCGACCTGGGTTGGACGAATCGTCCTTATGCGGTGCTGGCGGTGGCATTTTTCCTCGTCTGGTTTCTTTTGGAGACACTCTACAACTGGCTGGCGATTCACGCGCTTAGTGTGAGTCCGCTGCCCCTGTTTCCCCGGTTCACGTTGAACCATTCCAGCGAAGAGTGGCCCACCCACCCGCGGTTGTTGAAGATCCGCGACTGGCTGCGCGCAAACGGTTTCAAGCAGGTTCAGGCGTTGAAGGCCGAGGTCGGCCCCGGGATTCACCTGCGTGTATCCATTTATCAGGACACCGATGCCGGCATGCGCCTGCAAATCACGTTTCTGCCGCAGGGCAACGGGGCGCTTGCGGTGTCTTACAGCCTGTCGACGAATACGGTGAGCGGTTATCGCTACGTCACCGACAACCTGCATCTGCCTTTCGGCGGTTTTTATCCGGAGAACTGGCTCGTGGAGCGCAATCCTTGGCGGCGGTCGTTGGCGCGTATGGTGAAGAGGCATCGCAACCGCCTCGCGCGGGGCAACGAGATGATTGCGCCCTGGACCACCGATCCGCTCAACGACCTGAATACACAGCAACGCGAGTTGGAGCGCATCAACACGGAGTTGGGTTTTCTTTTTCCGCAGGCCGAGCGCGAGGAACACGGCAAGATCAGTCACGAGGGCCGTTACCGCGTGTGGAAGGAGTATTGGATGCTCAACTACTTCGGCCGCAGCGTGCGGTATTGAGGTGATGATAGGACGAGGCTGAGCCTCACTGCAAAATCCGGCCCACCGGTTGACGGAGGGCGATGGCGATGGGGACCACCGACAACGCGGCGCCGGCGAGGAGCCAGCGGAGTTGAATCCAGACCGGGCCCCACGCATACGGGTCGATCACGGCCCGGTCCAGAAGGCCTTCTTCAAAGCCCGCGAAGGCAAAGACCGGAGCGTGCAGGCCCGCCGCGAGGGCGCGGGCGGCGAGACCGGCCAGGGCCAGCAGGATCGCGGCTTCCAGCGCATACCTCAGCAACAGAAGCGCGACGGGGGCGCCAAAGCTGCGAAGAAGCGCCACGATGTATTGGTTTTGCCGATACTCCAGGCTGGCGATCGCGCCGAAGACGAGCGCCAGCGTGAATCCGCCGGCGAGGCCTGCAACGGCTTGCGTGCGTTCGCGGGTTGCGGTGAGCGCCTGCAACTCGTTGAGCAGCGTTTCGGGACTTTGCATTTGGGCGGTGTCGCGGCGTTCGACTGCGAGGAGTGTGCGCGCGGCATCGGCCAGGGCGCGGACATGGTCGGGCCGCGCGGGATCGGCAAGCAGGAGACAGAACTCAAGATGACCTTTGCGCAGCCAGCCGTCGGCCAGTTCATCGGGGACGATGACAACCGGTCGGACGAGCGGGAGGCGCGCGAGCCAGGTCGGCGGAGAGACCGTGGTGGTCTCCCGCAGAACGCCGTCGATGTCGATTTCGACGGGCAGGTCGGCGGGGAGATGCGGGGTCACGTAATAGATTCCGCTGGGTGGAACGCTTGCGAGCAGCGGAGCGAGCGCGACTTGGGTTTCACGTCCGTAAGCGAGTACGAGACAATCCTCACCGCGAAGGGGATCGCGTGCGGAGACGGGGAGTTGACGGAAGGCGAGCAAGTCGGCTTGGGCGCCCAGCGGTGCGAGGAGTTCGCCGAGAGGTGCACGGTCGAGACGGTCGGGTGGAACGGATTCGGTGAGCAGCAGCGTGCCGGCGCCGAGGCGAGCGACGCGGGCCTCGATGGAACGTCCGGCGAGGAGGAAGCCGGCTTGGGCGAAGAGCAGCAAGGCGGCGAGAAGCACGCCCACGAGAAGGCGGGCGAGAACCGCGCCGGGATGCTCAAGCCAGCGCGACCAGATGTCTTTCGACAGGTAGAAAGCGATTAAAGTCCAAGCCTTCATGAGGCAGGGTTTCGAGCCGGTGATCGTGGGTGGCGACGAGACAGACGCAGGCGGGCGGTAGGTGAGAACCGAGGAGCTTCATGATGACGCGGCAGTTGAGGTCATCGAGGCCGGAGGTGGGTTCATCCAGGAGGAGAACGGCAGGCTCTTTGATGAGGGCACGGGCGATCGCGGCGCGTTGTTGTTGTCCGCCGGAGAGCGTGGATGGACGGCGGTCGGCGAGGGCGTCGAGCCCAAGCAGAGCGAGGTATTTGGCGGTGCGGACGCGCACTTCCGCGCGGGACAGGCCGGCGAGAGTGCCAACGAGGTCGAGGTTACGACGGAGGCTGGCGAGCGGGAGGAGATTGAGCTGTTGAAAAACGAAACCGAGGGCGCGGCGTTGGAAATCGGCCTCGGGAGCGGTTCCGCCGGGCACGGTGAGGGAGCCTTCGGAAGGTTGAAGATAGCCGGCAATGAGTTTGAGGAGGGTGCTTTTGCCGCAGCCGGAGAATCCTTTGACAAGCGTGAGTCCGGGACGGAAACGAGCGTCGAACTTATCCAAGACCGTGGTGCGACCATAGCCAAAAGAGAGCCCGGCGCAGATAATGTCGGTGGACGAATCGGTCATAACCGGCGGTCTTCTTGAATTTGTAAGAGTTTCGGGTGAAGGGAATAAAACCAGTTTGTCACTTATTAAGTGACAAACTGGTCGGATCTCCGGAGGCGATGGCGAGGTGGGTTTCGCCGAGGGCGAGAAGGCGTCCGCCGGGGATGACGTGGGCGACGCCGGCTTCCCAGCCGTCGTTACGAAAAACGGCGGGGGCTGCGAGGAGGAGATCGATCTTGGGAATGATGCGGGCGGGCTCGTCGAGTCGGAGGACGAGTTGCATCGCAATCTGTCCTCCGGCGAGAGGACGCGCTGCGGAGCGGTGGGCATCGGAGAACTGAAAAATGTAAACGAGCTCTTCGCGGCCTTGGTTTTCTTGCAGAACGCTGCGCTGGAAGTTGGCCGCCAATGCGGAACGTCCGCGGGACGTGTAGCGGAGCTGGAGGCGGGCGGGGTCGATCACACGCCATTCGGCGCGACGGATGGGCACGCGGGCTTGGATGGCGGAAAAATCTTGAATGAGCGCCAAGTCGGCGCCGAGCGGGACACGGAGCGGTTTGCCGGCGGGGGGTGGTGGAGGGATGAGCGATACTTCGGCCTCGAACGGCATCGCGAGGCGGAACTCCTGAAGGCGTCGCGCGACGTCGAGTTCCTGGGCACGCAACTTGAGCTCGAGGACGCGGTGTTCGAGTTCGCTTTCCCGCGGTGTTCCGGAGTAGCGGAGAACGTCATCGATGAGAGCGAGTTGTTCGCGGAGCCGGGTGGCGAGCGCGGAGATATCTTCGCCGTTGGTGTGAGGGGCTGAAGCTTGGAGCGACCCGATTGGCATCGGGGGAGGGTCGTTAAGAGGATCGGAGTTTTCGGAGGCGTAGAGTTCGGCAAGAGCGGGGTCGTTGGCAATGCGGGTCAGCATGTCCGCCTGGCGATTGAGTTCGGCGCGGCGTTCGGAGAGTTCGGCGGCGGTGCGGGCGAGTTCGAGGCTGAGCTTGGGAGTTTCTTTTTCCTTGAAGAGGGTGCGTGCCAGACTGACGGCCTCGGCTTCGAGTTGCAGTCGTTCGGGGTCGAATTCACCCCAAATCGAGCCTTCGGGCAGGCGCGCGCCCGAGCCTGGCAGGCGCAACGTGAGCAGTCCGTCGGTGGGCGATTTCACGCGAACGCTGCGGATGGGCTGGATGTCGGCCGGTAGCGAGGCGAGGACCAGTTCGGATGCCTCCGGGTATTTGGCGGTGTCGAGTGTCGCGGCCAACAGCGGCGCAGACGCGAGCAGTAAAAGGATTGAGAGAAGGCGCATGCGCGACGGGTTTAAAGCGAACAATGACTTAAGACCGGGGCGCGGCTTCCCAGTCGGGGCGGGTCCATCGCGTCTCATCCAGAATCCAGAAGAGGTGCTCAAGGCGGGCGCGTTCGAGGAGAAGCGTGGTGCGTTGTTCGTCGAGGCGGAGGAGACGGTCGAGGTTTTGGCGAACGCGTTCGGGGGATTGGGTGAGCGGAAGCGTGCGCAATGCCTGAAGACGCAAGTCCGCGACGCGCAGACGGCGCGTGGTCAGGGCGAGGGCGTCACGAGAGGCGGCGAGACGCTGAAGCGTGAGACTGAGGTGGTCGGCCATGCGATCGAACTGGAGGTCACGGTCGCGGCGGGATTCGCGGAGTTGGCGGCCGATGTTGCCCTGAAAATCGATTGGCATGGTGGTATTGGCGGAGAAGAGAACCTGGTCGACATCCCAAGAGGACCGGACGCCGCCAGAGTCTTGATAGAGCGGCGGACTGCTGAGGCTGAGACGAAGGTCGGGCCAGTATTGAAGTTTGATGCCCCGTTCGCGGAGGGAGAGCGCCTCGAGATCGAGGGCTTGAAGCTGGCGGAAGAGTTGGCCGTAACGAGTCGTGTCGGCGAAGTCGGGAGGGATTTCGGCGTAATTGAGCACGGGCAGTCCGGCAGGATCCGGTTGCCAGCGATGAGAGCCGTCGCCGATGAGCTGGGTGATGGCGAGTTGAAGGGCGTCGGCTTCGTTGCGGAGAGCGTAAAGAATGGATTCGCGTTCGATGCCGCGTGGATCGACTTCGAGACCGTTCAGCAGCGAGCCGGTCGACGTCCATTGAAGCGATGCCTGGAGAGAGCGCCGACGGGTTTCGAGGAGATCGGCGCGGAGAAACACCTCCCTAAGTTGAAGAGTGAGTTCGCGCTCCTTCAGCTCGTAGGCCCAGCGGGCGCGGAGAAGCTCAAGCTGACTGCCGTAATGGCGGAGGCGGAGCTGGACCAGGCCGGGGATGTTGACGAAGGCGAAGGCGGCATAGGCGAGGTCCGAGCGGGAGAGATTCGCGAGATCGGTGACCGAACGGGAGAGCGAAGCGGAGAGCGTGGCGCCCGGGAGGAGATCTTTGAAGATTTGGCGCGCGCGCTCTTCGGCGCTGGTTATGGCGTTGCGGGCCTGGCGCAATTCGAGATTGCGGGCGTGGAGCGACGCGAGGGCATCCGTGTAGGAGAGGGGGGCTGGAGCGAGGGAGTCACCTCGGGCGGCTTCTTCCCGATAGGCGGTGGCCCGCGCGGTCGTGCGCTCATCGATACGCGCGCGGGGAGACTGACATCCGATCGGCAGGAGCAGACCGGGGAGAATTAACGGGAAAAGAAAGCGGAGTGGGCGCAAGGACTGTTCAGTTTCCGGTGGGAACGAAGGTGAATATGGCGGACGTTCCGACGCCGCGTGTGCGTTCGAGTTCAACACCGATAAAATAGTCGGTTTGGCCGGCGGTGGTGATTCTCACACGCGCGATATCGACGAAGCTGCCGGAGATCGTTTCGTAAACGAGGACGCGAATGTCAGATCCTGACGGCGACTCGGTTCTGGCAAAGGTGTAGGTGTCGCCATCCAACGTGAGAACGTCGGGACCGAACGTGATCGTTTCTGTTTCGCCAACCACAAAAACGTCGGTTGTCGGAAACGTGGGCGGGACATCGGCGGATTCTACGATGGTGAAGAAGCTGCCGGCAGTAGGCTGACCGGAGACAAGCACGATCTCTTCGGCCGGCAGATAGCGGCCGAAGGATCCGGTGGGTCCGGCGGCCTCGATCGGGCCGTAGACGTTGATCTCGTTTAATCGTCCGGAGGGAGTTGCGGAGACGCCATAAGTGCGCGAGCCGTCTTTGAAGAGCCATTCCGAGTTGTCGTTATTGAAGAAAACCGGATCCGTGAGCGTGCGACCGTCGAAGGTGAGATCGCGGGCGGTGATGACGAACGTCGTCACCGTACCCTCGTCGGGTAGGTCGTCGGCCGTGGACGAACCGGGAAAAAAGACGAGCGAGTGAGTGCCGCGCAGGGTTGCCGGAATATCGTCGGCGCGGGATTCGCCGGGTCCGTTACCGTCACCCGAGACATGGGCGGGAAGCGTTCCGGTGACCGTAACCGGATAGCTCTGGCCGGACGCCCGCGCGGTGAAGCCGGTGATGTTGTCGTTGCTATCGTGAATGAAGTCGGAGAGCTCCAGGGTAATCACTTCGGAGTCGACGGTCAGGGTCAGCGTGCCCTGGGTAAAATTGGCGTTGGGAGTGTACGTATAGGTGCCGGGCGTCGGCGTGGGTGCGGTGGGGAAAGGTGAGTTGGTCTCATTGTTGGTGTAGGTCATGTTGTCCCCCGCCTCGAAGGCCACCGTGGGGTTGAAGCTGATGGATGTGCCGACAAAAGCGGCCGAGTTGCTCGGACCGGTGGGAGTGTCGTCGTCGGAGCTGCCGCCGCTGTCGCAACCGGTAAAGCTAAGGGCTGACAAGCCCAGCGAGAGGAGGGTAATGATGGACTTGATTTTCATGGGCAAAAAGGGAGGACCGGGGTGGAGGTCGGGAGCGTCGGTCTGACGGGCTTGGATGGATTCACGGTTTGTCGTGGGTGGCTTGATCGGGGCCGCGGTAGGCGGGGACTTCTTTAAAGTCGCTCCACGTAAATTCCACGGGGGAGCCAAATTTGGACATCATCACCCGCGCGGTGCTGTCGGAAGTCACTTCGGATGCCGGGGGCGGTCCGTCCTCGGGTTCTTCGAATTGCACGTCGAGATCGACGTCGAAGATCTTGGCGAGGCCGAGGGCGATGCGCATCGGTTCGCGTAGAAGGGCGCTCACGCCGTTGATCGTCTCGGTCGCCTTGTCGACGGAGATCACGATTACGAGTTTGTCCAAGGGAATGAAGCGGGCCGCATCGGGCTTGATGTTCACCTCGAAGTGGGCGGTGCGATCGGTTTCACGGACGAGACGGGCATTCTCCAGATCCAGATAAACGGACGGAGGATTCCCGGGGCGTTTGCGAGGTTTGCGGTTGCGTTTGCCCTCGATGACCTTCCTCTGCGCCTCGGTCGGCGGCTTGCCGTTCACTTCAACCAGTCGCCAGCGTTGGTCGTCGGGCAGTGAGGGATCGTAGCGCTCGACCCGCACGTATTTGGTGGAGTGATCATCTTGGAGCCCCCGCGTCGTTTGGGTGAATGCGAGATCCTGCCGGCCGACCTCCCAATGAGCCACTGCTTTCCCGAGCAAGGGTGGCGGCTCGGCGCACGACCACGGCGCGAGCGCGCACGAGGCAAGAACGACGAGGAAAATACAAAGCCGCATGCGGCAGGCAGACCCGGTAAGGGAGAACTGGTTCACCGTTTGTCGTCCTTCGAGGTCTCCCCGGGCGATTGTCGAGGGCGCTACGCAATTTTTCGTTTATGTTAAAAACATAGACATTTGTGCTATTTAAGAAATGAGGGCAAAAGCGTAAGATCGAAGACGTCCAAACAACCTCGGTGATTTTTTCGACGGGGGCCTCTTTTTTATGAAAACTCTTGAATCACAACAGCGCGAACGGCTTCCCGTCCATGTCCACGCCACGGCGGACGAAGCCTGTGTGGAACTCGCCCGTGAAATCGCCGCCCTCATTCGCCTTCGGGCCGCGGCCGGTAAAATGGCGGTCCTCGGGCTTGCCACCGGTTCGACCCCCGTCCGTCTCTATCGCGAACTCGTCCGCCTTCATCGTGAAGAGGGGCTCTCGTTCAAAAACGTCACCACGTTCAATCTGGACGAATACTACGGGCTCACGCGGGAACATCCGGAGAGCTACTGGTGCTTCATGCATGAGCAGCTCTTTAACCACATCGACCTGCCCGCCCCCCAGATCAACCTCCCCAACGGCACCGTTCCGCGCGCAGAGGTCTTTGCGGCCTGTCAGGCCTATGAGGAAAAAATCACCGCGCTCGGCGGTCTCGATCTTCAGATCCTTGGCATCGGACGCACCGGTCACATCGGTTTTAACGAACCCGGCTCCGGCCGCGATTCGCGTACCCGATTGGTGACGCTGGACGCTCTCACCCGGCGGGACGCCGCCCGCGACTTTCTCGGAGAACCCAACGTCCCTCGCTATGCCATCACCATGGGCGTGGGCACCATCCTCGCCGCGCGCAAAATCGTTCTGTTAGCGTGGGGCGAGGCCAAGGCCCGCGTCGTCGCCCAAGCCGTCGAAGGCGCTCCTGTCGAGTCGTTGCCCGCCAGTTTTCTCCAAGGTCATCCCGATGTTCGTTTCCTGATCGACGAAGCCGCCGCCGCGGAACTCACCCGTTACAAACACCCGTGGTTGGTGGGCCCCGTCGAGTGGACCCCTGCCCTCACGCGTCGTGCGGTTACCTGGCTCTCCCGCGAAGTCACCCGCCCGGTGCTCAAGCTCCTCGACGAACACTACAGCGAGCATGGCATGGCCGATCTGCTCACCGAACAAGGTCCGGCCTACGATCTCAACATCCGCACTTTTAACGAGATTCAACACACCATCACCGGCTGGCCGGGTGGCAAACCTGGTGCGGACGACACCCATCGGCCGGAACGGGCCGAGCCTCGGTCGAAGCGCGTGGTCGTGCTCGCCCCGGAGCCCTCCGACGACGTGCTCGGTATGGGTGGAACCCTCACCCGCCTTGTGGAACAGGGACACGAGGTGACGGTTGTATATCTTACGTCCGGCAGTCTTGCCGTGCCGGATGAGGAGGCCCAAATCGTATCCGATCTGGTGCGCGATCTTGCCTCGTCGGAACCGGCGGCGAACCCCGAACCTCACGGCGGTAACGATGAAAACGCCAGCGCTCACTCGCGTCGCCTGAAGGCGCTTCTTCGCCGGGCCGAAGCCCGGGCCGCCTTGCGCAACGCCGGCATACCGGCCGGCTCCGAACGCTTTCTGGATCTCCCGTTCTACGAGCAGGGCCGCTATCGCCAGTTCCGCCCCACCCTCTTCGACAGCGTTGCGCTCGCCGGAGTGTTGCGGGAGCTGCGTCCGCATCTGCTCTTCGCCACCGGCGTCGGGCAGGATCCGAGCAGCGTGGGCGCGGTGTGCTTTTCCATACTGACCACCGCTTTGTCCCAACTGGACGCCGAGGCCTGGTCGCGGGACTGCCGGGTGTGGCTCTACCGCACGCCCGACAAAGCCTGGGGCGCACACGAAATCGACATGGCTGTTCCGCTGAGTCCCGCGCAACTCTCCGCCAAGATTCATTCGATTTACCAACACAAGAGCCAGCGCAGTCAGACGCCCATGCTTGGGGCGAGCCTGCACGAAGCTTGGCAGCAAGCCGACGCCACCGCCCGGGGGCTCGCCGTCACCTACGACGCGCTTGGCCTCGCGGAATATGAGGCGATCGAGGCGTTTCAGCGTTGGCATGCCACTCCCGCAATCGCGTCCGCTTCTCCAAAAATCTAACCCTGTCCCGATGCACGTCCCTGCTCCCCGCGTTGTTCCGCCCTTGGACCCCGGATTTTCTCCGGCCTATCTCTGGAACCGTGCCTACGGTGACCTCGCCGCCGGCGCGTGTCATGCCCGCACACTGACCATCGCTCTGGTGCGAGATGACGGTGCCGTCTTTCGCCATGAAAGTCTGGTTCTCGGTGAAAACCACCCGGACGCCTTGCAGACGCTTCGTTATGCCGAACGTCTTCTCAAATTCCTTCTTTGGCAAAAAGGCGCCGCGCGCATCCTGATCGCCGGAGCTCCCGAAGTCGCCGCCCACCTTGCCACCGTTTATGGCCCCAATGGACCGCGCGCGTTCGATCACGCCTTCATTGGACACACCGTGTACCGCGAGGGTTTATCGGTGGAAGCGGTCGCCTCCATTCGCGATTTGCCGCCGGCCTGCTCCCCAAGTCAATCCATCGGCCGTCACCTCGATGGTTGCCGCATCGGCTTCGATCTAGGCGGAAGCGATCGTAAAGCCGCCGCGCTCATCGACGGCAAAGTGGTGTTCTCCGAGGAGGTCCCCTGGGATCCCTACTTCCAAGCCGATCCTGGCTACCACCTCGAAGGTGTTCACGCGTCGCTTGAACACGCCGCCGCCCACCTGCCCCGGGTGGATGCCATCGGCGGCAGCGCGGCCGGAGTTTATGTGAACAACGAGGTCCGCGGCGCTTCTCTCTTCCGCGGCGTGCCGCAGTCCCAATTCGACCTACACATTCGCCGGATGTTTTTTACGCTGCAGGAGCGCTGGAACGGCGTTCCTTTCGAGGTCGCCAACGACGGTGAAGTCACCGCGCTCGCCGGCTCGATGTCGCTCGGCGAAAACGCTGTCCTCGGCATTTCGATGGGCACCAGCCTCGCCGCGGGTTACGTCACGCCTGAAGGCGGCGTCACCTCGTGGCTCAACGAACTCGCGTTCGCACCCGTCGACTATCGCGCCGACGCACCTCGCGACGAATGGTCCGGCGACGTCGGCTGCGGCGTGCAATATTTTTCCCAACAAGGAGTCGTTCGTCTGGGAAAGCTTGCGGGTCTCCCCGTGGGCGAGCCGGGAGTGCCGGCCGCGCAGGATCTTCTCATGGTCCAGCGTTTGCTGGCTCTCGGCGATTCCCGGGCGCGTGCGGTGTATGAAACCATCGGCGTTTGTTTCGGGTATTCGATCGCCCACTACGCGCGGTTTTACGAGCTTCGTCACGTGCTCGTGCTCGGTCGCGTCACCAGCGGTTTGGGCGGTTCCATCATTCTGAAACAGGCCCGAGCCGTACTCGAAGCCGAGGCTCCGGAGCTGGCGGAGGGCATTCACTTGAGCATGCCTGGCGAAAGCGATAAACGACACGGCCAGGCCATCGCCGCCGCCAGTCTCCCCGCGTTGCAACGTTGATTTAACTCTCTTTTCCCATGCAGCTCTCCCATCCCAAAGCCGACATTCTGGTGCCCGGTGGCAACGCCCCCTTCGCCGCGTTGGCGCGCGTCACCCACCTTTGTGTGGCCGCACACCAGGACGATATCGAAATCCTCGCCTTCGACGGCATCTGCGACTGCCTCGACGATCCGCAACACAAGGCCTTCGGCGGCGTGGTCGTGACCAACGGAGCCGGCTCGCCTCGCACCGGACCCTATGCGAATTGCACCGACGAGCAAATGCAGGAAATCCGTCGCGATGAACAACGCCGCGCCGCCCGGCTCGGCGGCTACGCCATCCAACTCCAGCTGGCCCATCCCAGTTCCGACGTGAAACAACCCGGACACCCGGGGGTCGCCGCCGACCTTGCCGCGATTTTCTCAGGCTGCAAAGCCGAGGTCGTTTACCTGCATAATCCGGCGGATAAACACGACACGCATGTGGCTGTTTTTCTGCGCTGCCTGGAGGCGCTGCGCGCGCTGCCAGCCAATCGCCGCCCCAAACGCGTACTCGGAGCCGAAGTCTGGCGGGACCTCGATTGGCTGGTGGACACCGACAAGGTCGCCCTCGATGCGGGACGCCGCATCGAGCTCGCGAGCGAGCTGCTCAAGGCCTTCGACTCCCAAGTCATGGGAGGCAAACGCTACGACCTCGCCACACTCGGCCGCCGCCTTGCTCACGCGACCTTCCACACCTCGCATGCCACGGACAAGATCTCCGGCATCACTTGGGCGATGGATCTGACTCCGTTGATCACGGATCCGACACGTGACGTCACCGACTTTACGTTGGGCTACATCGACCGGCTCCGCGCCGATGTAGCCGGACGATTGGCGAAATTTCAAAGCGCCTAATCGTGCCCTGAAGCGTCCGCCTGCCGAACCGATTACTTGATCGGCGAACGCAACTCGACCGGCTTTGCGGCTTGGGTTTTGACGTGCATGCGGAGGTTCAGCATTTCCACCGCAAACGCGAAGGCCATCGAGAAGTAGATATAGCCTTTCGGGATGTGCTGACCGAGGGACTCACCGACCAGCGTCACGCCGATCAGAATCAGGAACGACAACGCCAGCATCTTCAGCGTAGGATGACGATTGACGAAGTCGCTGATCGTACCGGCGAAGGCGAGCATCACGCCCAGCGCGATGATCACCGCTGCCACCATGACGCCGATCTTGTCGGCCATGCCCACGGCGGTGATGACCGAGTCGAGGGAGAAGACGATATCGAGCAACAGGATTTGCACGATCACGCCGGTGAATTTCGCGCTGGATCGTGAGGGAGTGGCGTGACCCTCCTCACCTTCAAGTTTTTCGTGAATCTCCATCACGCTTTTGCCGATCAGGAAAAGACCGCCGACGAAGAGAATGAGATCTTTTCCGGAGATGCCTTCGTTGAATACCGGAAGAATAAAAAGATCCGCGGTCAGCTTCATCAGCCAGGTGATGCTGAGGAGAAGCAGGATGCGGGTGATCAGTGCCAGCGAAAGACCGAGTTGACGGGCCTTGGCCTGCTGTTCGTGCGGCAACTTGCCGGCCAGGATCGAAATGAAAATCACGTTGTCGATACCGAGCACGATTTCGAGCGCGGTCAGCGTGAGCAGGGAAATCCAAATCTGCGGATCAAGAAGCCATTCCATAATATGTTGGAGAAAGCCCGGCCGCCCGTGGTCCGTCAATCCGACGTCGCACACGAATGATGTAAGCGGGAAAATCTCCAGCAGTTACCCGAGCGATTTCCCGGTCTCCTGTCATTACACACCCACCCAGGCGATTCCGAGGCGCAGCCACAATGGGATTAGGAAAATGCCAAGCACGGTGGTGCCGATCACGATCTGGACCGCGGTCAGCTGACGCCCGCCGTAATGCTTAGCGATCACGATCGGCAGAATTCCCGCCGGCATCGCGGCCTGCACGATGATCACCCGTTTCAGATCGTCGGAGCACGGCAGAAACTTCGCCAGCACGAGAAACAGCAGTGGCAGCACGCCCAGTCTCAGCACGCTGGAAACCAGGCTCACCTTCGCCTCGAACAGTTCGCGCGGGCGGTTGAAGTATTCCATCAGCGTGGCCCCGATGAGCATCAAGCCGAGGGGGATCGCGCAGGCCGCGCTCATGTGAATCACTTCGAACGCCACCTTGGGCATGAACCGGCCGAGATCCAGCGTGTTGCCCAGCACCGCGGCGACGAGTGCGAAGACCGGTGCGTTGACGAGTTTGCGCCAGCCGTCGCGCAAAGAAAGTCCCGCCAGCATCAGAATGCCCACGGTCCAGATCGCGGCCTCGCAACCGACATTGTGCACCAGCAACACGCCCACGCTTTCAGTCCCGAACAACGCCACCATCAGCGGCAGCGCGATGTATCCATAGTTGTAGATGCCGGTGGAAAATGCGAAGGTCCGCAGACCCTGGCCTTGCGTGAGTCCGATCGCGCGGCCCGTGTAATAGGCCAGATAAATGCCCATCGCGATCGTCACAAAACCGATGAGCGGCGCGAGCAGCAGATTGCCCGGCTGACGCAGTGCGGCGTTGCCGAGCACGTTCTCGAAAATCAGGCACGGATAGAGAAAGTTGACGACGAGCTTGAGCAGGCTCGCATCCGCCTCGGCGGTGAGCCACTTGACGCGTCGCATCGCCGCACCGAGGGCGATTAATACGAACACCGGAAGAATGAGTAGCAGGAGTTGCCAGTAGGTAGGCATGGGAAGGGAGGCTTGGTCTGCCGGCGTTTAGAGCTCCACGCCGGCCATCGCTCTGCCGGCCAGCCAGCCGGTCGTCCACGCCGCCTGGAAATTAAAGCCGCCGGTCACGCCGTCGATGTCGAGCACCTCGCCCGCGAAATGCAGTCCTGGAGACACCCGGCTTTCCATCGTCTTGAAATCCACTTCGCGCAACCGCACGCCTCCGCACGTCACGAACTCCTCCTTGTTAAGGCTCTTCCCTTCAACCGCGAACTCGGCGGCCGCGACCTGGCTGGCGAGAGACTGTAGTGAGTTATTAGATACGGATGTCCACACGGTCTCCGGTGTGATGCCGGCGGCGATGATCAGCCGCTCCCAAAGCCGCGCGGGCAGTGCGAACGGATTCCACGTGGCGATCTGCTTCTTCAAGTTCACCGCGCGCGCGGCCGTGAGGGTTTCCAGTACCTGCGGAACCGTGCGACCTTCGGCCCATGAAACGATCAGGGGGAATTTATAGTCCCGTTCGGCGAGTTGGCGCGCACCCCACGCGGAAAGTTTTAAAATTGCCGGACCGCTCATGCCCCAGTGGGTGATGAGGAGCCCGCCGGAGTCCTTGAGTTTCGTGCCGGGCACGGAGGTCGCGGCGGCGGGAACACTCAGGCCTTCCAAGCCGCGGATGCGCGCGTCGTCGATATGAAACGTGAACAGAGAGGGCACCGGTGGCTCGATGGTGTGGCCGAGTTGCGCGGCGATGGTTTGGCCGGCGGAACCCTTGTTGCCTCCGGTGGCGATCAGCACGCGATCGAAGTCGCCGACGGAACTGTCGGTGAATTCAACGCGAAACGTATCATCGACCCGATCCACGCCACGCACGCCCATCGTGGTGAACACTTTCACGCCGACCTGATCGGCCGCGCGGCGCAGGCAATCCACGATGGTGCCGGAATCGTCGGTGATCGGAAACATCCGCCCGTCGTTTTCGGTTTTGAGTTCCACGCCGCGCGCGGCGAACCATGCGATGGTTTCGCGTGGACCGAAACGATGGAAGGCGCCGAGCAACTCGCGTCCGCCGCGCGGATAACGTTTCACCAATTCGCGCGGCTCGGGACAGGCATGAGTGACATTGCAACGACCGCCGCCGGAGACGCGCACCTTGGCCAGCGGATGGGCGGTGGCCTCGTAAAGCACGACGCGCGCCGACGAGTTGGCCTCGGCGCAGGCGATGGCCGCGAAAAAACCCGCGGCACCGCCGCCAATCACAATCACCCGAGGTGCTGTCATAACCATGCCGCGCAGCGTGAGCACGTCGCCCGGGTTGTCGAAAACGAAAAACCGCCGGACCATGAAGGTGCCGGCGGTTCGCCTTAATCGGATGGAGAACGCAACGGACCTGCGTGCGTCCGATCACATCTCCGGTTCTTCAACGGGAGACGGGCCCTTCGGACCCTTTCCGTCCTTCGCGCCTTTTTCGCCTTTCGGGCCGGGGCCGCCACGTTTTTTGCGCATCTCGTCGCGTTTGGCTTTCTGCTCTGCGGTGAGCACGGCATCGACCTTCTCCCGGGTGGCTTCACGGATTTTCTTTGCCTCCGCCTGCCGTTCCTCGGGAGCGAGTTTCTTTTGGCGCAACGCCTTCATCTGTTCGCGTGCGTCGGCGTGGATTTTTTTGATCTGGGCATCCTGTTCGTCGGAGAGACCAAGCTTCTCTTTCATCATGTCTCCGCGCTCACCCTTGGGGCCGGCTTCCTTCCGGGGTGGAGGCGGGGTGTCGTCTTCGGCATGGATGGCAGGGACCGCAAAGCCGAGTGCGAGTACGCAGACGGCGAGGATATGTTTACGAGTGCTTTTCATGGTGGGTTGAACTTTGAATTAACGGGCAACATCCAGCATGACGCCGCCGCAAAGCCGCCGTTACATCGGACTCTTTTCATGACGCTCGCCCAGCTCACCACCCTCGCCGCGCCCGTGGTTGAAACCACGCAGAAGAATCTTCCGGCCACGCTGCGGCCATTCGCTCTCGCCGTTCCCGTCCACTACGAGGCGTTGCCCGGCAAGGACCTGCTCGATGAAGGTTTTGAGGACGACATCCTCGGTCTGTTCACGGGATCCGCCCACGGAACCGATTTGCGGGAGGACCAGCCGATGCCGGCACAGATCATTCTGTTTCTCCAAAACCTCTGGGACTTTGCCGAAGGCGATCGGGATGTCTTCAGGGATGAAGTGCGCATCACCTATCTGCACGAGTTGGGACATTACTTCGGTTGGGACGAGGACGACCTTGCCGAGCGTGAGTTGGATTAGGTTGGCACTCACGGTCTCCGCATCACGGGGAACAGTCGCCGCTCGACGCGTTCCATACCTCGCTACCGACACCTATCTTTCGCTCGCTCATTCTCATGAACAAATTCCTGGCTCTCATTATCGTGTTCGCGACCGTCGGGTCGCTCCATGCGGACTCCGCCAAGGACCGCGAACGCTTCATCACCCGCATCGAATCCTGCGAGGCGATCCTCCGCGAGTTTCAGGCTGATCGCGAAC
The DNA here is from genome assembly GCA_024711005.1 of Opitutaceae bacterium. Lineage (GTDB taxonomy): Bacteria > Verrucomicrobiota > Verrucomicrobiia > Opitutales > Opitutaceae > Rariglobus. The sequence continues at coordinate 16,338 of JANJTQ010000164.1, forward strand.
GCGCGATTCCGTCCGAAGTGTTGCAACGTGCCAAGGCGATCGTGATCACCAACCAAATCAAGGGCGGTTTGATCATCGGACTTCAGGAAGGTTATGGCACCATCCTCGTTAAGAAAGCGGACGGCCAATGGAGCATCCCCGTGGTCGTGCGCGCGGGCGAAGCCAGTTTCGGCCTGCAGCTCGGCGGCTCCCGCATCGAAATTGTCTACGTGATCACGGATGAAAACACGCCGCGTGAACTCTTCGACGGCCGCTTTAACATCGGGGTGGATGCCGAGGCCGTCGCCGGTCCGCGTGCGGTCGAGGCGGGAAAGTTCAATCGCGAGCTCCTGACCGTTCCCGTGCTCGTGTACTCCAACCAGAAGGGACTCTTTGCCGGCGCGACGATAAAGGGCGGCTACATTACGCGCAGCGACGCGGTGAATCGTGCTTTCTACGCGGTCAATTACGACCTTCCGGAACTCCTTTACGGCAACTTCGTCGATCCTATCCCGGCGGAGGTGAAGCCGCTGATGGATCTCGTTAAACAGCTTTCTCCCTGATCATGGCACATCATAATTCCGTACTCGGTGGCGGTGGCATTCACCACGTCGCACTGAAAACAAAAAACTGGGACGCATCCCTCGCCTTCTACAAAGAGGTCCTTGGCTTCGCCGAAAAAATCACCTGGGCCTACCCCGACGGCAATCGTGCCGGCATGTTCGATACAGGAGGAGGAAGTTACCTGGAGATTTTTGAAAATCACATCGACACGTCTGCGACGAATGGCGTGCTGATGCACATCGCGATTCGAGCGGCCGACGTGAATGCCGTGACCGAACGCGTGCGCGCCGCGGGCTGCAAAGTCACGATCGAGCCGAAAGACGTGACGATTCAAACGACCAACGGCGCGGGACCCGTGCCTGTGCGGATCGCCTTTTTCGAGGGTCCGAACGGCGAAATCTGGGAGCTGTTTGAGAATACGCTGACGTAGCCCTGATAAAGTCCGCGCGCTGGCGGGAGCGTCAGCGGGCCCGGCGGTGCTTCAGGCGTCGCTTTTTCCGCGTAGCGGAAGGCTGAAGGAAAAGGCGGTGCCCTCCCCCAGCCTGCTCTCAACCCACACCCGGCCACCGTGGAGTTGCACGATGTGTTTGACGATGGAGAGCCCGAGGCCTGTTCCTCCTTTTTCGCGAGACCGCCCTTTGTCGACACGATAGAACCGCTCGAAGAGATGCGGCAGATCGGCGGCCGGAATACCCGGACCATTATCACGTACCGTGACGATGATCTCGCCAAGATCCTGCTGCCGGGCGGTAAGATGAACGCGAGATCCTTTGGGCGCGTATTGAAGCGCGTTGTTGAGGAGATTTTCGACGGCTTGGGTGATTTTCAGCGCATCGACGAACACGGTGCCGCAGGAGGAATCCACCTCCAGCTCCAGTCTGTGTCCGGCGGCGGCGGGACGGTTGCGATAGTCGTCGATGATCGATGTCAGCAGCGCTGGAATCTCAACCGCTTCACGCTTGAGCCCCGGGTTGATCGATTCGAGGCGGGAGAGAACGAGCAGATCCTCCAACAGGGAATTCAGCCGCTCGGTGTGACGCTGGATTGTTTTTAGGAAGCGCTCGCGGTCTTCGACCGGGATGTCTTCGCGTCCGTCAACGAGGGTTTCGACATACCCTTTGATGATGCTGAGGGGTGTGCGCAATTCGTGGGAAACATTGGCCACAAAATCTTTCCGCACAGTCTCCAGCTTCTTTTGCTTGGTGATGTCGTGGAGCACGAAGAGCGTCCAAGGCCCCCGGGAGCTGCCTTGGCTGTGAATGATGGTGCCGGTGACCTCCAGCCAAGTGGTTTGGCCGGCTTCGACGAGTTCCACTGCGTGTTGCGGCTGGGCTTTGCCGAGACGAACCGAATCGACGTAGGCGAGAAACTCCGCGCTGTGCAGTACGGACTCGAGCCGATGCCCGATAATGCGAGTGGCCACCCGTCCCGAAATTGCCTGGAGCGCCTGGTTCGCGAGAAGGATGCAGTTGCTCGCATCCACAATCAGCACGGCCTCCTGCAAACTTCCCAGCGTGGCTTCCAGTTGGGCGAGTTGCCCGGTGCGCTGCTGCTGCAGTTGTCCGACTTCGGTGATGAGTTCGTTGCCGGCAATACGGAGCTGTTCCCAAGCGGGCCCGGCGGCTTCGGGAAGGTCCTCCCTCAATAGCGGTTGTTTAAGCAGTATCGCCTGCTGAAGAGTGCGCACCGCGCGTCGATGCGAGAGGATTTTTAACACGCTGGCGCCCAGTGCGACGGCTAGAACGATCGAGAGGGCGATAAACATGCGGGACGGTGAAATGAAAGACGGGCGCGAGCACGGCTAAACCCGTCTGCCATCGGCTCCCTGTGCACGACGCTCCGCCATGCGATATCCTACCCCGCGGATCGTCTCTATCCAATCGGCCTCCGTGCCGAGTTTTTCGCGCAGCCGCCGGACGTGCGTATCGACCGTGCGTGTCTCGATCTCGGTTTCGTAGTTCCAGACGTTTAGAAGCAGGTGTTCGCGGGTCTGCACCCGCCCTCGACGCTCCATCAGGAGGCGCAGGAGATTGAACTCGGTAGCGGTGAGTTCGACGGGTTTTCCGTGAACCGTTGCCTCGTGCCGCTCGGTATCGACTACGATTTCCCCCACCCG
>JANJTQ010000266.1 GCA_024711005.1 Opitutaceae bacterium
ATCGCGCTGGGAGAACTCCAAAAATACGCAGGACCCGACCAACGGGCGACCGCCCGGGCCGACATCGAATCGACCAGCGTGGTCGATGGTTCCAAACGCTGGACCGGTGTGTGGGGCAACGCCAACAACCCGCAATCGGACATCTCCTCGGCTCCGGTTCCGCTACAGTGGTTGGTGAGCGGAAATGAACCCACCGTCTTTAACCCCGAGACCCAGGTATCCACGGTCCCGGCATCGTTCGGACAAATCTCGGGGGCCGCCGCCACGGCCGCCAGCTGGACGTTCACTCCCGGCAAGGCGGTCACCGGACTCGACGCCAGTTCCACGGTTTCGACCGACATCAAGATCGATGGCCAAGATGCGGCGCTACTCGTCGGCCCGGCTACCGCAGGCACGGCCGGCGGCGCGGTGAGCGACTACGTGGTGGCCCCGTTGGTGGACATCAAGGTCGCGCCCGGCGATCTGCCGGGACTGGGCACGTCCGGCAACAATGTAACGATCGGTCGCTACGCGTACTGGGTCGGCGACGAAGGCGTTAAAGCCCGGGTCAATCTGGTCGATCCGTATGTCGAGCCGACGCAACAAATGAAAGATAACAGCGTCGTGCCGGACACCGATTCCCCCTTCCGCCTGATGACCCCGCAACGCATGGCGGTAGAACGCGTCCCCGGCTTCGGAAGTTTCCCCGTCAATGCCGATATCGCCCGCAAGATCCTGAATGTCGAACAATCCGGCCTCGCGCACGCCAGCATCACGCCCGACGTGCGCCAGTCGCATTTCCACGATCTTACCACCGCGTCGTCCGGCGTATTGGCTGATCAACTACGCGGAGGCCTCAAGCGCGACCTGACCTATGCTTTCGCGATACCTCCCAATGAACTGAACAAATATCGTGAAGCGCTGGGTCTCGATCCTACCACCACCAACCCGATCATCCCCACCGCCGTCATGCCAGCCAACGAGCACGGCCCCACGTGGGAGCAGCTCCACTCGTTCGCCAACCTCGACGGCTCCGCCGCCCTCGCTCCGCAACCCCAGACCGCCACCCAACACGGCGTCTACCCCGTGCTCGCCCAAGCCCGGCTCACCTTCGGCTGGACCGCCGTCCCCACCGGCGCACTCACCAGCGACGGCGAAAACGAATATAAACTCATCCTCTACGTCGCCCCTGTCTTTGTCCTCGCCAACCCCTATAACACCCCGATCAAGGCCAACCACTATCGCGTCCGCCTCGATATCAATGACGCAACCAGTGGATCCGGTATGCGCTTCTTCTCCGCCTACATTGGATCCTCATCCACCCACCTTTGGCGCAGCGGCCTGTCCGAATTTTTCGAAGGTCAGGATTACCGCCTCGACTGCCGCACCGATCTCGAACCCGGCGAGGCCCGGATCTTCACTCTCGTCACCGACAACGACCCGTGGGCCGCCGAAAAAACCTACGAGCTCGAAGACGACTGGAGCGAATTCGGCATCCGCCTGGATACCGGCGCCACCTTTGGCGAAAGCGTCCTCTACGTCAAAAACGGCAGTCCGGCACTCACCGGCAAAGGCATCCATTTCTTCTTCAGCGGCACCACCAATCCTCCCTCATGGCAGGTGGACGGCTGGACCGGTCCGATGGCCACTGCCATCCCCTACGGCACCAGTAACGGTGGCACGCTCTCGTGGACCTTGCTCGACGACAATCAGGCTCAGCCCTCCGTTTATCAGCGCCTAGAAACCTTCGGATACAACGCACTCCGCATGAGCGAACGCGGCGTCCGCGGCAGCGGCTCGCCCGCAGGTCCGCCCTACAACGGGAGCGGCTTCACCCCGCCCTCCCCGACTTCCCCCACCTTTTTCAGCGCACTCATCACCCGTATGGCAGACGCCGGCATCTACACCGGCAGCAACAACAATTTCAACTCCGCCTATATCTCCCCGCATTACTCGCAGTTCAACTGGCGCGCCCCCCTGGTCAGTCGCACCACTTACTATAACTCCAAAGACGGCCAAGGCCCCTCCGTTGCTTGGCGAATGGGTGTCAAGGACAAGGGCAACCTCTTCAAGTACTGGCTCAGGCCCTATCCCGGCGACACCCGCCGGGTGTATTGGAACGGCGTCGTAGGCGAACTGAACGATCAAAACCTGGCTCGCGAAAACTGGCAGCCCTTCGACATCCCCCACTCCACCACCGGACTCGTTTCGCTTGGCCAGCTGCAACACTTCAATGCCGGCGGTCACAACGACGGCTACGCCTACCCCGAACGGAAATCCCCCCTCAATACCGGCATCCCCACCCCGACAAAATGGGCCGCCCGCTACATCGCCCCGGCCTACGCCATCGGCAACTCGCGAGCCCATCCCAACGTCCCGGCCAACGCCCTCACGATTAACCGCGGCAGCTCGACCCAGCCCTTTTACGACTTCAGTCACCTGCTTAACCGGCAACTTTTCGACGGCTTCTTTTTGTCCACCTACCCGCAAACCGGCCCAATCAACCTCGCCGCCGATCGCCTGCCCAACCCCCGCCTTCGGCCCTTCCGTGATTCCATCGACACAGCCAACACCGATGCCTTCCGCGGAGAAACGGACAATTTTTCTCCGAACGATGTTCGCCTCGCCGCCCGCAATCTCATGCTCACGGGCGCCTTCAACGTGAACTCCACCTCCGTCGAAGCTTGGACCGCTCTGCTCTCCTCCCTTCGCGGCACTGAGCTCAACGGTGAGACCGGGCTCGAAGGACCCTTCGTCCGCTCCGTCAATCAGTCGGGCGGCACCACCAACTCCGACGATGGCGCGTCACTCAATGCGTGGAACGGCTTCCGCAACCTCTCGACCGGCCAGATCACGACTCTCGCCTCCGCGATCGTCGCCGAAATCAGAACCCGCGGCGTCTCCGCCTCCCTCTCCGATTTCATCAACCGCAAACTGGTCGATAACAGCCAAGGCTACGCCGGCACCCTGCAAAACGCCATAGACACGGCTAATCTCAACAACGGTTTCCCCGTCACCATCAACAACCAGTATGGCAACTCCATCCCGAATCTCACCCCCGGTGGCGCCCCTTACGACTATACCAACCATCTCGCCAAACACATCCTCGAAG
>JANJTQ010000318.1 GCA_024711005.1 Opitutaceae bacterium
AGGCGCGCACATTAAGTGCCGAGAGTTTGGCTCAGAACTTACAATACTTCTATCGGCTGGAATCGGAAGTGGGTGTTAAGACGGAAGTGCGTTCCGGCGCTCGTACCGCCACACCGAAATCGGCAACTTATGTTCCGCTTAATTATATCGTCAATCTTCAGGGCGATCTAAAGCAGATGCTTACCTATGTGAGACACATGGAGAGGGGAGCCTATTTTAGCCGGATCAATGCGGTGTCCGTGACCAAAAATGATTCCGCCATTTCACTCAATCTTAACGTCGATCTGCTTGGCGCTCCATGAAAACTCTCTATTGTATTTCGTTACTGACGTTGGCGCCCCTTGGGCTGGTTGGCCAAACAGCCTCCGACATCCCTCCGCCTCAAAAACGCGCGGTGACGCTGGAGCTTGCACGCACCTTTTTGACAACGAAACCGATTGATATATCTGCCGAGGAAGTCGCGCGTAAGGATCCCTTCAATCCGAGGCAGCAGTCGCCCGAGATCAATCAGCCGGAGAAACCTGTGGCAGTGAAGACAGTGGGGATGGCTGATCGTGAGATACTCGCGAACATCGCAAAGGGCGTCACTCCCTCGGGAATGATGCAGTTGGGCGATACTCCGATTCTGCTGTTTGGTCAAAAAAAGCTCAAAGTGGGCGACTCCATCCCGATTGTCTTTCAAGGTACCACTTATGAAGTATACATCGGTGGTATCGAACGAACCAGTTTCACTCTTCGATTAAATAAAGAAGAAATCATCCGGCCCATCAAACCTGTAAACTAGCCATGAGAACGCGTCTAATATTGTTGGCATCCCTCGCCGTCGTCAGTCGGATTACGGCTCAAGACCAATTAACCGCCCCTGCCGAGCCCATCGTTCCGCAACCCGATAGCGCTGTGGTGCCGACTACGGTGAGCGGAGAGGAAGCGATGGTGCCAACCGCCGATCCTGCTCCCGTCGCCGAACCGGTTCCAACTCCGGTTGCTGAACCTGCCCAGCCTCCGGCTCCTTTGACCGAGCCAGCTGCTCAGGAGGTATCGCCTCCGGCTATTGCAACCAAGAGCAAAGATACGCTATCTGTAGATTTTCCAGATGAGGAAATTCGCACCATTCTCCGTAACGTCGCGGACCTCTTCGAGCTGAACTTGGTTGTTCCTGACACTTTACAAGGCCGCACTTCATTGAAGTTGCGTGAGGTCACGTGGCGCCAGATTTTCCAAGTGGTCCTTTCGCCGATCGGCTACACCTTTGTTGAGGACGGTAATATTATTAAGATCGTGAGCCAAGACAGTCTCTTGGCCGAGCCGGTTTCGACCGAGATTTTCATCATTAACTACGCGAAAGCGGAAGATATTTTGAAGACCATCAGTACCTTGGTGGATGCCTCGGCGGGTGGAAAGATCATCGTGGACCAGCGCAGTAATGCACTTGTCGTTACTGAACGTCCTTCGCGCATGGGCCGTATTCGCCCGATCATTGAAAAACTCGATCACGCGACCGAGCAGGTGATGATTGAATCAAAATTCATCGAGATCCAAGCGGGCAACGAGCATGAACTCGGCCTGAGGTGGGGTGTCGGTGGCGGTTCCAAGGGCGGCATTTATACGTCTTACGAAAAAGGCGGGGTAGGCGGTTCATACGACGATTCGTATTTGGCCGACATCGCCCCCAATATTGGTGGCCCGATCGCCTTTGGCGATCCTTCTGCGGTTACCACCAGCCTTCTGACAGGTGCCGATTATTCGGCTATCCTGCGGGCGGCGGAGAGCAACAATACCGCGCGAGTCGTTAACAATCCGACGCTAGTTACGCTCAATAATGTTCAGGCAGAGATCAATATCGGCGAAGAATACCCGATTCCAAGCTATACCTATAACGCTGAACAAGGCAAGTTCGAGGTCAGTGGCTTTGAGTATAAGCCTATCGGCGTGCTTTTGAAGGTGACGCCTCAAATCAACAGCCAAGGATTTATCAAACTCACCTTGGAACCCGAAATCAGCCAGCGTGGTTTGTCGGTGAATTTTGGCGGTGCCAGCGGTGCGGCGATTCCGATTATCAATACTCGCAAGACCAAGACCCAAGTATCTCTGCAGGACGGTCACACATTGGGTATCGGTGGTCTGATTAAGGACGACGAGAACCAAGTAACAGACCAACTGCCGCTCCTTGGGAATCTTCCCGGTATTGGCCGTCTCTTTCAGAATAAGACCAAGGAAAAAACACGTACCAACTTGCTGATTTTTATCACAGCCAAGGTGATCAGCGCCAAGAATGCCTTGCCCGAGGAAATTTATGATCCCCGTGTTCTGCGCGAGGCTAAGCTTAAACGCAGCGATGTTACCGGCTATCGGGAGGCGGGGGATCCTTTCCTTCCCGAAGATCCGCCTGCGGTGGTTCCCGAACCTGTGGCAGTGAAAAAACCGCTGCCATCCACCCGCGGCAAGTAGAGTTCCGAAAGTAAAAAGTTAAAAGAGGCGGTCGAAAGACCGCCTCTTTTTTGTATTTTAGTTCGGGGGCACTTACCCGCTTACCACCAGCCCGTCACGAATCCTTGAATTCCTTTAACGGCGAATACCCCGAGGTTTTTTGCCGCATGGGCGGCGATGCAGGGGAGCAGAGATCTCCGTGGGTTGAACGAGGCAAAGCGCACGGTGTAAAACCACAGCGAACTTGCGAAGACGATTGCCGTGCTAAACCAACCCTTTGGCGTCATTTGCCAAGTGAACCATTCATGCCAGCGCCAGACCATCAGGGCATGCCAGCCAGCGGTGTCCTCCCCCATATCCCAATTCCATAAAAAGGGATGTAGTACAGCGAACAGGATGGACGCACCCACTATACCTGCCCAACGAAGCGCCTTCCCTCGTCCGTCGATGACGATGAATCCACGGAAAATCAGTTCCTCAATGAAGGCCGCAATTAATGTGTAGACTCCAAAAAGCACGGTGATGGTCGACTGCTGATCGCTCAGCCCCAGCCGTATCTCACCCCATGTCTCCACCGCGAGAATGACGCCCCCTCCGAGGGCGGCGATCGCACAGGCTTTCACCGGTGCGGGCGTTGCGCCAGGGAGGGCGCCGGGGTTCGGCTTGCCGGCGCGATCAGCCAAGTAGTCCTGCCGCCAGAGGTGCAGAACATACAGGCCGGCGGCGGTCATCAGCACGAGCAGGATGGGGTCGTCGTTCATGTGACGTGTGAGTTATTGGTTAGCCATTTGTCGGCTCATCCCTAGCGTGCAAGGCGTTTATGTCCGCCACGACGATTAACAACTCTTCCGATCAAGCGACGCCCCAAGACTTCGCCGCGGTATTCGCACGGCTGAAGCCCCATATGAACGCACTGGATATTTTCCTGCGCGGCCAGCTCGCGGCATTTGAGCCCGAGATTCGTGAGATGGCGGATTACTGCATCGACACGTCGGGCAAGCGCATCCGCCCGGCTCTGGTTTTCCTGAGTGGTTGGAGCTGGGGCGACGTTCCATCAACCGATCTTGTGCGCGTCGCCGCAGTCGTGGAACTCGTGCATCTGGCGACGCTCGTGCACGATGACATCATGGACGAGGCGGATTTGCGCCGCAGTCGGCGCACCGCTTCGCGGCAATATGGGCCCGAGGCGGCGGTGCTCCTCGGTGATGCGCTCTTTGCGCATGCCCTTCATCTCGCGGCGCAGTTTCCAACTCCTGAAATATGCCACGCCGTTTCCGATTCGACCCGCAAGGTTTGCGCCGGCGAAATCGTGCAGACGCTTCGCCGCGGAACCATCAATATCACCCGGGAAGATTATTTTCGCGTGATCGATCTGAAGACGGCTGAACTTTTTCGTATCTCTTGTTTCTTGGGCGGCAAACTCGGGGGTTATCCACCGTCCTTTGTCGAGGCGGCGAGCCGGTTCGGACGGCATTTGGGGATCGCGTATCAGATCTACGACGACCTTGCCGATTTTTTCGGGCAGGAGCAACGCATAGGAAAGACCTTGGGCACCGATTTGCAGAGTGGCAAAGTCACGTTGCCGATTCTCGCTCTGTTGGACCGTTTGCCGGCGGATGATCGCGCGCTACTCGTGGAGGAGATTCTGCAGAGGCGCGACGCCGATCTGCCGAAGCGGCTCCGGCAGATGGGGGAGCTGGGGATATTTCACGTCATGGCCGCCGAGGTGGAAACGGAGCTGATTCAGGCTGAAGCGGCGCTCGCTCCCCACGGCGGTTTGGCACCGGTGTCATTGTTGCACCAACTGTGCGGTACATTGCGTTATCAAGTGAGGAACCTACAGGCCCCGACAGGCGTCTAGGTTGCGCTCGGCGCCCGAGCGATCATCATTTTTTTGTTGTGAACGCCACGTCCAAAGCCCTTGCCAAAACGTTGGTGGCGTCCCCCGAGCGCCAGCAAGAGGCAGGTTCGGACTGGTTGGTTGTACAGCGTGTGCAGGCCGGCGATGTGGCGGCATTTGATCAGTTGATCCTCAAATACCGCGAGCGAGTTTACGCGATGGTCTACAACATGACCTCCAATCGAGAAGACGCGGCTGATTTGACGCAGGACGCGTTCATCAAGGCATTCCAGTCTATCAATCGTTTTCAAGGTCAGTCGTCATTCTTCACCTGGCTCTACCGAATCGCGATTAATTCCACATTAAGCTACATTCGTCGTAACAAGTTACGGTCTTTCTTCAGCTTCGATAAGGTGCATGAGGATAATAAGGTTTCCGAAATCATCGATCAGTTGACGGACAAGACGGATGTGGAGCGGGAGGTCTTTGTAGGCGAGCTCCAGGAAAAATTGAACGAAGCGATGCAGAAATTGTCTATCCCCCACAGAACCGTGGTAACCCTGTTCGAAATAGATGGCCTCAGTCATGAGGAAATCGCCGAGATCATGAATTGCTCGGTGGGCACCGTGCGCTCCCGTCTGCATTACGCGAAACAGCTTTTGCAGGCCGAACTTCAATCCTATCTTCGCTGATGATGAGCCCTCCTGAACGCGCCGAACACGGCAGACTCACCGTTGAAGATTTGCTGCGCCTTAAACGTTCAGAGCGTCCAGCCCCCGATTTTTGGAATCGGTTTGAGCGGGAACTCCGTGCCAAGCAATTGGCCGCGATCGTTGAAAAGCGTCCTTGGTGGATCACGCTGCGGCTTCCGCAGGCTGCTCGTCATGTAACCCGATTCCAGATCCCGGCGGGTGTCGCCGCGGTTTTGGCTTTGAGCCTGGTCGTGGTACGCGAATACCTCCCAAGCGGATCCCCCGTGTTTTTGTCGCCCGCCGTTTCCCCCGTTGCCTCATCGGAAACGGTCGCGATCACGGGCGGAGAGATGGCGCCGATTACCCCTTCCGTGCAGGAGGCGAGTGCGATCGACAACTTCGGCACAGTGCACGCGTCTGCGGAATCTGAGGGTGTGTTGATTGTGGATTCCACCGAGGTCGAGAGCGCGGATCCCGGTCTTCCTGTTGTCGCACGACCACCCGTCTCGTTCGGTCCTGGCGGCCTCATGGCGATGATCCCTTGGGCGGCATCCCAATCGACGGATCGTTCGGCCGAACGGCCTCAGCCGGTTGCGCTCGGCGAATTGCCCCAGGTGTATTTTGCCGCGGCCGCATTCCCGGGGCGTGAGCATAACTTTGAAGGTCGCGTGGAGATTGACCCCGTCGTCATGGCCGCCCCGGCGGTTGCTTCAAAAGGCGTCGAGACCACCGTTCCTGCGCTGTCGATGTCTCCCCGCGAAGTGCGCCGTCATCGCATTCTCGCCAGTCTGGTCGTGGCGGATAATACGTCCGAATCCGAGCGGTCGCGGTTGGCCCAGATGCGCGAGGTTCTGACCAGTGCACTCGACGATGACCGGCTATACGACAGTGTCCGTCGCCTGGGTATGGGCGGCGATCGGCTGACGCTAAAGTTTTAAGACTCTCTTTGATCTTGGCCGCGCGAAGACCTCGCGCGGCTTTTTTGCTTTTAGGTCCGTACCGGCTAAGCTCCCCACATGAGAACCGAAAAAGATTCGATGGGCGCGATGCCCGTTCCCGACGATGCGCTTTACGGCGCTTCCACACAGCGTGCGGTACTCAATTTCCCGATCAGCGGACGTCCGATGCCGGACGGGTTCATTCGTGGGCTCGGGCTCGTTAAAATCGCCTGTGCCCGCGCCAACGAAGAACTCGGCAAACTTTCCTCGGAGAAAAGCGGCCTCATCCAACGAGTCGCCCGCGAAGTCGCCGACGGGAAGCTTTCGGCGCATTTCCCCATCGACGTATTTCAGACCGGCTCGGGCACCTCGACCAACATGAACGCCAACGAGGTCATTTCGAACCGGGCGAGCCAGTTATCCGGCGAACCGATCGGCACCAGAAAGCCCCTTCATCCCAACGATGACGTCAATCTAGGCCAGTCATCCAATGATATTATTCCGACTGCGCTGCACGTCAGCGTGGCGGTTGCTCTCCGACAAAAACTCCGGCCCGCGCTTGTTCATCTTCATGCTTCGCTTGAAGCCAAGGCGCGTTCGTTTGAGTCAATAATCAAAATCGGCCGCACGCATTTGATGGACGCCACGCCCATCACGCTCGGTCAGGAATTTTCCGGCCATGCCGCGCAAGTTGCGAAGGCGGTCGAGCGCACCGACAAGGCCATTGCCGCGCTTTGCGAACTTGCGGTGGGCGGCACCGCCGTGGGCACGGGCATTAACTGTCATCCCGAATTCGCCGGAAAGGTCGCGCGCATTCTCAGTGCCGAGACAGGCATTTCATTTATTGAGGCGCGCAATCATTTCGAGGCGCAGGCCGGCCGCGACGACGCGGTCGAAGTCGCCGGATATTTGACCACGATCTGCGCCAGTCTCACGAAGATCGCCAACGACATCCGACTGCTGGGCTCCGGTCCGCGGAGCGGGCTGGGGGAACTTCGCCTTCCCGCTACGCAGCCGGGTTCGTCGATCATG
>JANJTQ010000325.1 GCA_024711005.1 Opitutaceae bacterium
AAGTAAAGATTTAGGACCTGCTTCAGCCCAACCTACTTATTAAAAAATAGTTGTGTCCATTAAAGACTTGAGAGCGTCGGCATAGGATAGGCGATTTGTGGCGTTCCTTCTCGTCCTACGGTTACTGCGTGAGCAAGCGAATGGTGGGAACTCACGCCTGATCCCAACAAAATCGTCCTGGTCGCTGGGACTTGGGTTCATTGTCGGCCCCCCCTGATCTGCTATCCTCGGTCATGCTTCAAGCCCACGCCCCAGAGCCACCTTCCCTTGCCTCAAAATCATCCGACAAAGATCATCGAACCCCGGTTCTGCTCTGGTGGCGCAACCACTTCGACCTCGTGTGGCGCCGGGGGTGGAAAGCCGGTTACTGGCATCAAGACCGTTTTTACCAGAGCTACTCCTGGCTCCAACGCCGGCTGGTCGAAGAATACGTGCAATCCGCGCAAAAGGACGGCACGTCGTTTGAAATCGAGCAGGCGCTCTCGCTGCGCAATTACCTGGAATTCCGCCCGGGCCACCTACCCGTCCTTCGACAACTCGCGCGCGAACGTCGGTTCGACCTCCTCGGCTGCGGTGAAGCCGTGATCGATACCAACCAATGTCATGGCGAAACCCTTGTTCGCAACCTCGCCTCAGGCACGCGCTACGGTCGCAAGATTCTCGGCATCGAACAACCCATCGGCGGACGCTATGACGGCTTCGGACACAGCGCCCAATTGCCGCAGGTTTTCCGCCAATGCGGTTACCGCTGGGTCACTTCGCTCGCGTATGCCAAGCCCGACGCCGACTACTGGAAGGGGATCGATGGCAGCATCGTATTCACCCGTGAAACCGACTTCGGCGGTCGCGACCATTTCTACGATCATTGCTACTATGAGCCCTGCCCCGTCTGCTCGGGCACGGGCGGCACCGCCGGCGGAGACTGCCCCGCGTGCTCCGGCGCGGGCTTCGACCGCAGCGCGGACATGTTCCCCGACACGCCTCCCCTCTCGCCGGAGGAGGTCGATGGACCGTTCGCGCTCTACCGTGTCCGCTCCGAGGAGATGTTCATCGACGCCGCACTGCCGGAAAAACTGCGCCGATGGAACGCCGGCCAGGACAAGTTCGCCTATCGCTGGGGGCTCCTCCGCGACGCGTGGCCCTACTTCGAGAACGACATCGCCGCCGTCGATCATCCGCCCGCCCATCGCCTCTGCGCATCGGCGGAACTGAACCCAACCCAAACCGGCACGCTGGTCACCCGCATGCGGCTCAAGCAGGCGATCCGGCGCGCCGAAAGCACGTTCTACTCCGTGGAGCGCTTCCTCGCCCTCCAATCCGACGGTCTCGATCCGCTCCGGCGCAAAACGCTCGAATCGCTCTGGCGCGAGTTGCCGCTACTCTTCTTCCATGACTCCATCACCGGCACGCTCGCCGATCCACCGGCAAACGAGATGATCGCCGTCGCCGACCGCGTCACCGACGAAGCACGGCGTCTTTGCGGCGCCCTGCCGCGCACCCACGCATGGGAGCCCGGTCAGCGCCTTGCCCTCTATAACCCCGACGCCTCCGGGCAACCGGTCGATGTCGAATGCCTCACCTCTTCGCCGCTCCTTCTCCGCGGCTCGCAAGGTTCCACCATCGTCGCCGCCCCGGCCGTCCCTCTCGACCTCGTCGCCCGCGAGCCGGACTTGATCGCGCTCGCCGCCAACTCGCGTCTGCGCCCGCCCGTCCCGACGACCGGAACGTGGATCTCGCCCCGCCCGCTGGACATGGAAACGTTCGTCGCCGAATCCGTCGCCCCGCCTGTCATCGACGACACCGCCCGGCGATGGTCCTCCGACGCCTTCGTGATCGAGTGGGACGAACGCGGACTGAAGGAAATCCGCTCCGCCGGGACCAACGCGGTCCTCACGACCCGCGGCCAAAGCTCGCCCAACGACCTGATCCTCGAGGAGGACATCGGCGACCCTTGGGGCACGCGCGATCTCCGCCGCGCGCGACGCCCGCTCGGCGGCGAGACGCGCCTCGCGGGCTTCCGTTGCACGGACACCTTCGCCGAGTGGGTGTTCACCGGCGTGTTGCGCGGCAATCGCGCCTTCGGACGCGAAACAGACACCTCGGTCTTCGGCTTGGAATGGACGCAGACCCTCCGCTGTCAGACCGGCAGCCGTCGCCTTGATTTCGTGACCGAGATCTATTGGAAGAGCTGCAATCGTCGCATCCGCGTGATTTTCCCGACGCCCGCACGCAGCGACACCGGTTGGTATGGCATTCCCGCCGGACGCATCAAACGCGACCGTTACGAGATGAAGGAGAACTTCCTCTGGTCGCCGAACGGCGACTGGCCCGCGCTCGACTTTTTCTCGACCGATCCGGCGCCCGGCGAAACCGGCGTGGCGCTCCTCAACCGCTGCACGGTCTCCTCGCGCATCGAAGACGGCGCCCTGCTCCTGTCGCTGCTGCGCTCGCCGGGCTTTGGCAGTTGCCTGGAACGCTACGCCCAGGACTACCCGATTCCGCACGAAGGCATCCGCGACCCCGGGTATCATCTTTTTCACTACGCCCTCGCCGCGGTCGAAGGCCCGGATGATTTGCCCGCCGTGGCCGCGCTCGCCGCGGCGTACAACCAGCCCGTGCTCCCGCTGCCGTCCGGAACGCCCGCGCCAACGGCCTTTTCCTTCCCCGCCCCGCTCACCGTCCTCGGGTGCAAGCCCGCCTGGGATGGCGCCCCCGGCGTTGTGTTGAGGTTGCTCAACAACCACGACGCCCCGTTTGAGCGAACCCTGACGGCCGGCCCGGTCCGTTCGTGGCAACGCCTCGATCCCATGGAAAACCCGCTCGGCGAGCCTTCCGAGGACACCGATTTGCACCTCAATCTGCGTCCCTTCGAGATCGTCACCCTCTTCGCCCGCACGGAAGCGCATCCCCGGCACAAATAACATTGTTCGGAAGTCATGACGGTGGAGAATGCGGACTCGACCCAGCCCCGCATTCCTCCGCTTCATGCACGCCGAGAACCCCACGCGGCTACCCCCGCCGCCCGAGTACGAAGGACAGCCCCAAGTGTACACTTACTTCGATTCGCCGCACGCCAACGAACACTCCAAGTTTGCCATCACGCGGCATCGCCTTCTCCAGCAGGCGATCACTTGGATCAAGAACCTCACGGGCTATCACGTCTCGTTCCACGACCTTTGCGGCGTCACCTATCTGGTCGCGGAACTGGAGCTGGACGTCGCGCACCGCAGCCACGACTCCGCCTATTGTCGTCTCGTCAAAAACTCGGGCGCATTCCCGCTGTGTCTCCGCTGCAAATCCGCGTCGAATTTTCTGGCGCGGAAACGACAGTCCACCTTCGCCGGCAGATGTCACGCGGGCGTCTGGGACGTCGTCCGTCCCGTCTTTCTCGACGACGCCTACCTCGGCTCCTTCTTCGCCGGCGGAGCCCGCATCGCCGGTGACGTCGAACCGCACGCGCCATTGGCGGCGACCGACGAGACGCGCGCCGCCTGGCAGGCGTTGCCCGAAGCTCCCGAAGGCACGGAAACGCTCGCCCGTCACCTGGAGGGGCTCGCCGAAATCCTCCTCATGACCGTGCGGGCGCACGGTCTCACCGCCGCCTCGCTCAAATCCTTCAGAGAACGACCAACCCCCGCGACCAAACGCGTTCACTGGCTCATTCCGCGTATCCACCAAGTCGTCGAGAACCGCTACGTCGAGACGCTGGCCCTCTCCGACATCGCCGCGGAACTGAAGGTTCGCCCGCAATACCTCAGCCGCATCTTCAGTCGCGAAACCGGCGATTCGCTCACGCAATACATCCACCGTTTTCGCATCAACAAGGCCAAGCAGATCCTCGCCCTCGGAAAGCTCAACATCACCGAGACCGCGATGGCGGTCGGCTTCGACGACCCCGGTTATTTCACGCGCGTCTTTCGAAAACTCGAGGGCCGCTCACCCACGGATTTCCTCGCGGGCCGGACCTGACCGAAAAAATGGACCGTGGATGTCCCGTTCGTCCCGGATGCAGGTTCTGAAACCTGCGCCACTTGAGAAGCGCGCGTCGGAGGCTGTTCCCCTTCGCGCTCATCGCGGCAGCCCGAACCGCACCTCGCGATCCTCGCCCGGCGACAGACGAAGAGTCCGGGATTCTCCATCGGCAAGCACCGGGACGACTTCGAAGCGCTGCGATTTTGTCGTTGGGTTGTGCACCCACAAGTCCACCGTTCGTTCCGCAAGCCGCCGCACGTCCACTTGTATCGACGGATTGGACACCGAAACGAGGCTCCCCGCCCGGAAGCGGGCGCCCGAGGCTTCCGGGAAATGCGTGGCGTAGGCGGTGTTTTCCAACTGCGCCAGCGGCCGCCACGACTTGCCGTGGAGCCAGGCCGGCCAACGCTCATTCGTCCCTTCGATCTCGACGGGCAGCACCAGTCGTTCCGGAATCGCGCCCACCTCGTAGGCGACCGCCGAGCGATCCGCCGACACGCGCGGAAAGCCGAACCAACTCTCCAGCCGCCCACGCGAGAGCTTGAGCAACGCCGACGGATCGTCCGGCCGCCACAAGGCCAGCGCCGGCTCGATCACCGCTTCGATGTCGGTATCCTTCCGGGAAGTCGCCGCGTAGAGATATGAGAACGTGATCGGCGCGTCCGCATCCCAGTCACCGCCTTCCGTATGGGTGGAGAGCGACAACCGCGGCCCCTGACCCGCCGTCTTGCCGATCGAAAGGCTGGTGAAAGCACCCGGCTGCGGGATCAGAATGATGCTTTGGAGCGGATCGGGCCACAGCGCGGCAGCCTCGAAAAAACCGCTCGTTGTCTTTGTCTCGCGCCGTTTCAGGTGCCGCCACTCGCCTCCCGAGCGCACACTCAATGTGTCCCAAAGATCCGGAGAACGAGTAACCGCCTCGATCCAGCGAATCCCCTCGCCCGGCGGCAGCGTGACATCGCGCTTCGTCCGGAGCGTGGTCGTCACGAGCATCGCCGACACGCCCTCCAAGCTCCACGGAGGGATCGAGTAGGTGGTATGGGCGGACAGGTAAGTGGTCGGCTCCACCGTGCGCCGACCATTCACCAGAACGCCCGTGCGGTCGACGCTCTCTCGCAGGACGACCATCTCCTCGGACGACAGCGCATAGCCCGCGCGACGCGGCTTCGCCACGCCGAACTCGTTCGCGCCCGGCAGACGAACCTGCGGGGCGAGCCTAAGCTGGAAAATACCGATGGTCGGAAAGCCCCACTCGTAGCCATCGGGCGACCAATCACGCCCGCGCACCGGCGGCCGCGATTCGAGCGAGTCGCCCCAGCCGGTGTTGAATCCATAGTGTCCGTGCTGAAAACGCCGCTCGCCGCGCATCACCAGGTTTCCGGTCGGATCCGGCTCGATCATCGTGTGGTAGAGATTCATGCGATCGCCGCCTCCATGCGCGGAGTGGCGACCGGGCCGGCTGCGCGAGACGGTCGAGATCGCCGCCAACTCATCGCCCGCCCACACCTCCAGCCAGTAACCGTGCGCCGCCTCGGTCGATTGAAACGGCAGGTCGAGTTCCCACCTCCCCGCCTTCGCCGGATATTGGCGCCAGAGCAGCCGATTGCGTTGCACGCGAAGTTGCATGCCGTCTCCGAGCCCCTCGACCACGGCATGATAACGCGCCTCGTCCCGCGGCCCGTTCCAGAGATAATACGCACCCTCCCACGGATCGTCCACGAGCCCGGGTCCGGCAAGCGCCGCCCGCAGGATGCGCGGTCCCTTGGAGACGAAGGCCTCGCGGGTGTTGTGAAAGAGATACGGCAGATGCTCCATCACCTCGCCCGGTGTCGCGGCGGGAACATGGGTGAAATACATGCCGCCATCGAGCAGGCCGCCGATCGACTCGGGCGAACCGCCCTGGACGACCACGTGCGGAATGAGAAACCAGTCCTCCGCCTGCAGGAAACGGAAAGTCTTCAGGTCCACGTCGCGAACTCCGTCGCGGTAAGTGACCAGCGGATACCCCTGAAAGCCGCCGATGTTTTCGACCGGCCAGGCATTGGTGTGCACATCCACGATGACGGGATGTCCGTCGATGTCGTGGGAGATGTGGTTCACCGCCCGCTGCTGACGCGCGATGGGCCAGTTAACCGGAGCAATCACCACGACGGAATTTCCAAAACTGTCCTGCACGCGGACCGCCGGATAAAAGCCGAGTTCGTCGGACGACGCGGCCTTGCACAACGCCCGCCACGCCGCGAGGTCCTCGGTCTTTGGCATCGTGTCGCCCGGCACGGACACGGCCACCCAATCCACGCGGCCGAGCAGCGCCGCGCGCCAAGCGTCGAGCGACGCGGGGAGCGCGTCGAGTTCGAGAATGAATCCGCGTTGCCAGGTCGTCTTCGGCACCTGGTCCGCCACCGGCTTGAACTCGATCAGGCCGCCCGGGCCGCTCTGTGCCGCCGGAGGCATCGTGTCCGCCGTGCGCGCCGAACGCCCGCCCGCCCACTCGATCCAGTTCAGCAAAAAATCCGCATGTCCGTTGCGCAGAAAAAAACCGTCGTCGAAGCGCCGGTGCGAGCCATGCAGGAAATTGCTCGTGGAATGGATGCCTGAAACCGTGAGGGAACCCTTGCCGAGCGGCCGCGTGGCGACGATCACCGGCGCCTCGGCGTAGCTCGATTCGTTGTCGCCCCACGTGTCCGCGGAGCGTGCGGTTTTCTCCGCGGAAATGAGCGGAACCCACGGATCGCCAATCTTGAGCGGAAACGACATCTCGCCACCCCCGCGCTTGATCAACGCGAACCGCTCGATGTCGCGGGTCACCGGATGCTCGCGGTTGAGGTTTTTCGTGAAGATGTGGCTCGTCTTTCGATCCACCTTCAGCGTGCCGAGATTGGCCTCGTTGCCATCGAAGACCTGCTCGCGCAGCACCCGCGCGCCGAGCGGCTCCAACCATTCGTTAAAAGGCTCGAACACGTGAAAATAGCGGTCGTCGAACAGGACGAGCGCGTTGCCGCCGCCCTCGATGAACTTAAGAAATCCCGGTACAAACGCCCGCTGAATCTCCACCCCGGGCCGATTGCCGCGGTAGGGCTGCTGGTGATACACGACCGCGTCGGCCGCGGCGTAATGCGCGGGTGTCAACTCGTGCAATCCCCGCGCCTCCACCGTCCAGCCCTTCACGCGCAGCGATTCCTCGAGCGAGGGATCGATCAGGCGCCCGGCGAGATTCTCGTTCCCCTCCAGGTTGGCCACGACCAACAGCGTCTTGGCGCCGGCCGTCGCGCCGGCTTCGGTGCAGACGACGATGGCGGATGCAAACAACAGGAGAACGGTGCGAAGGAGGCTCATGGAAGCAGCTTGAACCTGACCTCGCGATCCTCGCCCGGATTCAAGCGAAGGGTCTGCGGTTTCCCGGTGGCGAGCACCGGCGCGATCTCGAAGCGAAGCGGACGCGCCGTCGGGTTGTGCACCCAGAGGTTGACCGCGCCGTCGCCCAAACGTCGCACGTCAATCTGTATCGATGGTTCAGATACGGTCACCAGGCTGCCGGCGCGGAACGTCGCGCCCGAGGCCGCGGGACGGTGCGTCGCGTAGCCTTTGTCTTCCAGTTGCGCGAGCGGGCGCCACGAGTCGCCGGCGAGCCAGGCCGGCCAGCGTTCGTTCAGGCCATCGATCTCGACCGGTAGCACCAGCCGCTCGGGAATGGTTCCAACGCGATAGGCGACCGCCGCGCCCTCGGCCGCGACACGGGGAAAACCGAACCAGTCGCGCAACCGTCCGCGAGAGAGGTTGAGCAACTTCGAGGTATCCTTCGGGCTCCAGAGGGCGAGCGCAGGTTCGAGCACCGCCTCGATGTCCTTGGTTTCGCCGGCGCTGGCTGCATAGAGATACGAGAAGGTGATCGGCGAGTTTTCGTCCCAGTCGCCGCCCGCGAGCGGAGTCGAAAGCGCGAGCACCGGCCCCTGGTCGCGCGTATCGCGGATCTGGAAGGTGGTGGTCGCGCCGGGTTGCGGGATAAGGGCGAAACTTTGCAACGGATCAGGCCACAACGCCGCGGCCTCGAAGCGACCGGTGTGCGACGCGGTCCCGTTGCGTTCCAAATGCCGCCAAGCGCCGCCGGAGCGCAGGCTCAATGTCGCCCACGACTTGGGCGACCGCGTGATGACCTCGACCCAGCGCACCGGTTCGCCGGGCGGAATCGTGACATCGCGCTTCGTTCGGAGCGTGGTCGTCACCAGCATCGTCGAGACCCCGTCGAGCGTCCACGGCGGGATCGCATAGGTGGTGTGCGCGGAAAGGTGGGTCGTGGGCGCGACGCCGCGTTTTCCGTCGATCGTCACCTCCTTGCGATCGACGGTCTCGCGCAGGATCACCATCTCCTCGGACGACAGCGCGTAGCCCGCCCGACGCGGCTTCGCCACGCCAAACTCGGCGCCGCCGGGCAGGCGGAGGTGCGGCGTGAGCCGGAGCCTGGAAACGCCCAGCGTGGGAAAACCCCATTCGTAACCATCCGGCGTCCAGTCGCGCGCCTTCACCGGAGGTCGCAGGTCGAGGGTGTCGCCCCAACCGGTGTTGAAGCCGTAGAAGCCGTGGTGGAAAACCCGTTCCCCGCGCATCATCAGGTTTCCGTCCGGACCGGGTTCGGCCATGCTGTGATAAAGGTTCATGCGGTCGCCGCCGCCATGCGCCGAGTGGCGACCGGGCCGGCTACGCGAGGCGGTCGAGACCGCCACCGGCTCCGCGCCGGACCAGACTTCCATCCAGTAGCTGTGGGAGGCCTCCGTCGATTGGAACGGCAGATCCAATTCCCACCGTCCGGCCTTCGCCGGATACTGACGCCACAGCAGGCGGTTTCGATAAACACGCACCTGCGCGCCTTTGCCCAGCCCTTCGACGACGGCGTGGTAACGGGCCTCGTCGTTCGAGCCGGACCAGAGATAATATTCGCCCTCCCACGGGTCTTCCACGAGGCCCGGCCCCGCGAGAGCCGCACGGAGAATGCGCGGGCCCTTCGAGACAAAAGCCACGCGCGGGTTATGGAAGAGGTAAGGCAGGTGCTCCATCAGACGGGCGGGCGATTCCGCGGGCACGTGCGTGAGATACATGCCGCGGTCGAGCAGGCCCGACACAGCCTCGGGGGAAGAGCCTTCCACGACCACATGGGGAATCAGGAACCAATCCTCCGCCTGCAAAAACCGGAACGTCGTGAGATCGAAGTCGCAGACGCCATCGCGATAGGTGGCGAGGGGAAAGCCTTGAAAGCCGCCGATGTTTTCCACCGGCCAGGGATTGCGATGGACATCCACGAGCACCGGGTGGCCGTTGATCTCCCGGGCGATGTGGTTGACGGCGCGTTGATGGCGACGCACCGGCCATGTCTCGGGCGCGATCACGACGACGGCGTTGCCAAAACTGTCACGCACGCGCCCGGCCGGATAAAAACGCAGTCTTTCGTCCGACGCCGCCTCGCACATCGCCCGCCACGCCGCGAACTGCTCCGCGTCGGGCATCGCCTCCGCGGCGACGGATACCGCCACCCAATCCACCCGGCCGTGCAACGCCGCGCGCCAGGCGTCGAGCGACGAGGGACGCTCCGCGAGGTCGAGAATAAAACCCCGTTGCCAGGTCGTCCGCGGGACCTGATTCGTCACGGGCTTCAGTTCGATCAACGCCGCGCCCTCGCTCGTCTTCGGCGGCATCGCGCCGGTCGTGCGCACGGAACGCGATCCCGCCCACTCGATCCAGTTGAGCAGGAAGGCGGCGTTGCCGTTGCGCAGGAAAAACCCTCCGTCGAACCGACGGTGCGAACCGTGCAGAAAATTTCCCGTCGAGTGGATGCCGGATACGGTCAACGAACCCTTGCCGACGGGTCGGGTGGCGATGAGGACGGGGGCCGAGGGATAGCTCGATTCCTTCCTGGCCCACGTGTCTTCGGAGCGGGCGGTCTTCTCGCCGGAGACGAGCGGCGTCCAGGATGCGTCCACCACCAGCGGGTAGGTCAATTCGCCGCCGACCCGCTTGATCGCCGCGAATACCTCGATGTCGCGCGTCACCGGGTGCTCCCGATTGAGGTTGCGCGTGAGCACGTAGGCGATCTCGCGATCGACCTTCAACACGCCGGTGTTGGCTGCGTTGGAATCGAACAGTTGTTCACGCACGAGTTTGGCGCCGAGCGGTTCCAGCCATTCGTTGACCGGTTCGAAGACCTGGAAATAACGATCATCGAAAAGCACCAGAGTGTTGCCCCCGGACTTCAGAAAATCGACAAACCCGGGCGCGAACGCCCGCTGGGTGGCGACCCCGGCACGATTGGCCGCGTAGGGCTGCTGGTAATACACAACGGCGTCGGCCGCGGCGTAGTGACCCGGACCGACTTCGTGCAATCCGCGCAGTTCCATTCGCCAGCCTTTCGCGACGAGGGCCTTCTCAAGCGTCGGGTCGACGAAGTGTCCGCCGAGGTTTTCGTTGCCCTCGAGATTGGCCAGAACCAGCAGCGTCTTTTTCGCGGTCGGTGTCGAATCGCTTGGCGCGCCGACAAGAGAGCCGGCGCAAAGGAGAACCATCGCGGCCAGGGCGCGGAGGCGGGAGGAGAGTTTCATGAGGTCGTTTGGAGTAGGAGCGGGATACGAAAGGAGCGGCCGCAACGCGACACAGGCTTCCGGCCTGCGTCAGGCGGTCTGTAAAGAGGAAGTCTGCGCCACGTCGGACCGGAAGCGGCTAGTGGGTGAGGTCGATGCCGTCGGCCTCGAGCGCGGCTTGGAGAAGACGGATGTTCAGGCGGGGAACCGTGGTGCCCGCGCGAAGGGCGAGCGCGGCGGCCGTGCCTGCACCTTGTCCGATGATGAAGCAGGGAGGCATCACGCGGAGCGAGGCCATCGCCTCGTGTGTCATCGACACGCAACGGCCCGCGGCAAGCAGGTTGTCCGCGTCTTTAGGCACGAGGCAGCGAAACGGAATGTCATAGCAAGGCACCTTGCGCGCCACCGTGCCGCGTTTCCCGGTGGGGTTGTGGATATCGAGGAAGTAGTCGCAGTTTCCGATGCGGTCGTCGAAGTGGCGCCCCTCGATCACGTCCTCCTGGTTCAACGTGTAGAGCCCGTCGATGCGCCGCGTCTCGCGGATGCCGACACGGGGCCCCGACTGCACGAGTCGGTAGTCGTATTGCCGGCGCAGCGAATCCATCTGCATCCACATCTGCCGCCGGCCCTCGACCTCGGCGCGCGTAAGGTGGTCCACCATCGTGCCGTTGGCCGGAATCCGGGTGGCGTTGATGAGAAAACGACCGCGCGGCAGCTTCCAAAAGAAATCCAGATGCCGGTAGCCCGCATCCATGGCCACCTGATACATCAGCGAAACGGGCTGCGTGAGAGAATCGGCGGCCCGGCCCATCAGCGTCGGCAGCCCGGCCGCGTGAGCGACCTCGGCATCGCCGGAGCAGTCGACGAAAAACGCCGCCCTGACCCGATGGCGCCCTCCGCTCCGGAAAACCCGCGCGCCGGTGATGCGCGCGCCCTCGCGGCACACATCCCAAAGCGTCGCGCCAAACCACACGTCGACGCCCGCCGCCTCGACCATGCGATCGAGCACGAGCCGGAACATTTCGGGGTCGAACGCCTGGTTGTTGGGAAACTTGGCGCCGAGCCGGTGCAATTCCGTGAGCACCTCGTCGTAGATGCCTCCTCGCGCACCGCCGGCGAACGACGTGACCCCGCCCGTCGTGCCGTTTCCGCCGAGATCACCGGATTGCTCGATCAACACGACCCGCGCGCCGTGACGCGCCGCGGCCACCGCGGCCGCGACACCCGACACCCCGCCGCCAACCACCGCCACGTCGTAGTTCCAAACGGGCTCCGGTCCGGCCTCCTCATCGTGCGGCCGCCTCACCCCCACGCGGGAGATCGACTCCGGAGACGCGCCGCGTTCGGCGAGCAACGCGTCCGACAACAAGACAAATGAACGGATCGAGAGCGCGGGGTCCTCGATCACCGCGCCTTCGCGGACGTTAAACCACAGGTCATCCGGCAACCGGTAAAGTCCCGCCAGCCCCGGCGTGCGGAGTTCATCAACGGCGCACGGCGGGCTCGCCACGCCGGCGGTGACGATCACGCGCTCGCCAAAACGAGCTCCGCGCCAGGCGCGCGAGGCCGCGTCGGAGGCTTCGGTTTCGGTGTCGAAGACCGACGCATCGTCCGCCGCCAGCGCGAGCGGACAACGCGAGACCTCGTTGGCGACCTGCATGAGGTAGGCCTCCTCGAAACCGGGCACGCGCCCCTTCAGGTCGGCGACGGCCGCGGCCACCAGTTTTCTTAAAAAGGCGGTCGGCGGATCGGAGCGTTGCCAGACGAACCTCAATGTCATGCGGCGCTCCGTCCATACGACGCCTTCGCCGAGTTCCACGCCCCCGCCGACCAAGGCTCCCGATCCGTCGTTCACCCAGACGTCCATTGTCTTTTGCCGGCGTCCCTCATCGAACGACGCGCGCACCTTGGTCGCGGAACCGGGGCGGTCCTCGGTGTCCGCGAACTGCACGGAAAAAGTGTTGAACGAAGGCACGATCGCCTGGCGGGCGGACACGTGGCTGACGGACCCGAGGAGGGCGCGGCCCACGCATAGACAGGTGTCGTTGGAGACATCGCCTGGCGCCAGTCGCGCGAGCGAACCGGTCCCGGAGGCGTCGACGAATGTCGCCGCGCGCACACGCTCGAAACCGCTCTTGGAATGAACCTCCACCTCGACGAGCCGATCGCCGTCGACCAAGGCGTGAGTCGGCCGGGTATGGAACCGGAGTTGGATCGCGGTCTCGGCCGACACGGCCTCGTCGAGGACCAGCTTGAGGCTCTCCGGGTGAAAACTCCCCGGGTCGCTCAACGGCAGCCGACGCACCGCGGCGTCGATCAACTCCGCCGCCTCGGGGTCGAGCGCCTCGTGGGGCGTCCGCCACGTGGCAAGGCCACCGCTGAGGCTTCCGCCAAGGAAACCGTTTGCCGCGCACAACAGCACCCGCCGCCCCGCTCGCGCGAGACGCCGGGCGAGGCAGACCGCCCCGACCGAGGCGCCGAAGATCGCGATATCGCAAAGGAGGACCTGCCCCGAATTGGGAGCCCCTGTTTTCACGGAATCATCCATTTTTTAGAATCTCACTTTGCCGGCTGGGCGAGCAGGTCGACCAGCTCCTGCCGGGTGGTCACGCTGGCGGTGTGGCCGTCCACGAAACAGACGTTAAACATACGTTGATGCGGCCCGTGGGAGCCCGGTGTGACGTCGCTGTCCGCGTTCACCGCGGGATCTTCCGCCCGATCCCGCCATAGGATGAATCGCGTGGGTGCGGGGATCGCGTTCATACGGACGCCGCGCGAGGCCGGATTCGGATAATAACAAAAAGTCACCGGATTGGGCTGCCCCGGGCAGAACCACACGTCATCGCCGGCCTTGCGAGGCACGTAGTTGATGAGCTGGTAGCGCATGATTTGGGTGACGTAAAACCCGCTTTGCCCGGCAACGCTGCCGTCGGGAAGAACACCCTTGTTTTCCTGTGAATACAGCAGCGAGGCGGCGGCGATCTGACGCAGGTTGGAGAGGCACTGGGTGGTGCGGGCCGACCTGCGCAGGGTGGCCACCGTCGGGATGATGATGCCGGCCAAAATGGCCACGATGGCGATCACCGTGAGCAATTCGACGAGCGTGAAGCCCGACACCCGCCGGACGAATCCGGCCGAGAGGCGGATGGTGCCACGGCAGGTGGGGTTCATGAGCGGAATCGCGGGATTGTGGTTAACGGCGATCCGGGATGGCGAGCGAACGACGGCGGATCGCGCAGAAACCGAGGACCGCGAGACCGGCCAGGGCGGCCATCGACGAGGGCTCCGGAATCGCGGTGGTTTCCATGATCTGCAGGTCGTCCAAGCGGAACGATCCGGTGGACGCCGCGACCAACCCGCCGGAGAGACTGAACCGGTTGATGCCATCGGTGTTGGTGAGCATCGCCACGCCCGACACGCTCGGCGTGCCGTTGACCGCTATGTTGTAGGTGTCGGTCGTGAAATCCAGATCCAGCGTGATGTTGTAAGTAGATCCCGAGGTATACGGCTGGATCGTGACCCAACTGTTGGGAACGCTCTCATACTGGATATTCCCGCTCGATTGGATGAAGCGGATGCGAACCACGTTGGCGAGGACGTCGCGGAGGGCGAAGTAGCCGCTGAAGCTGGCGGCGTTGGTCGCGGCGATATTGAGGGAAGCACTGACGTTTGACCCGAAGGTCTCGGAGTCCGCATAGACACCGACCAAGGTGCCCTTTTCCCCGGACCCCGTCGGGGTGTTCATATAAGCCGAGTAGGTTCCCGAGATGGCTCCGTTCGTCGAAACGGAGAGTTCACCGTTAAGCGGCTGATTCGTGGTGACCCAACTGGCGGATTGACCGGAGGGACTGGTGAAGTCTCCCGACTCAAAGTTGTCGGAGAAGAGAACAGTGGCGCCGGAGAGCGCGCACGAGCCAAGGGCCAGGAAGGCCAATGTGATGTGTAGTGTTTTTTTCATACGGGGTGGGAATAACGAGGGAAAGAATTCAGCGCGTGGCAGGCAGGGCCTCGACGGCGACATCGTAAATTTCGAGAGCGCCCCGGGAGCGGGCCATCAAGCCGGTGGAAATCTGGAGCCGGTCGGGCACCAGGTCGGGACGCGAGAGGCGCAGGAGCTTCGCCGGTCCTTCGCCCTCCAGCCGAATCCGCCCTTCGCCACGCCGAACGTCGGCGATTATCTCCAGGGTGAAGGGCATGCCACTCTCCCAGCGAAACAATGGAATCCAATGCTGGTCGTTGGCGTCGCCCTCGATGAAGCCGGTCCGCTCGTTTAGCTTGAGTCGAAAAAGAGGTTCCAACTCGCGGCGAAGCACGATCATCCCGCTGAACTCCTCCCTCGGCACGGCGGCCATGGTCAGTCGCATCCGCAATTTGCCCTGGCCGAGAGAGGGGGCGCGAAAAAGCCCCACCACTCCCGGAATGCGCGAGCCGCTCGAGGACTCCGATCGGGACTCCAAGCGAAGCGCGGGGCGGCGCACACGCGATTCGACACCGGTTGGCACAACCTCGATCATCCCCGTGTCGCCGGGCTGAACCGCCCAACGGGCATCCGCTCCGGTGGCGCTCGGACTCTCCCCCGGCACGAATTGTCCGCGGAAAAGAACCTCCTGGCCATGGAGCCGGACCAGCGAAAACAACAGCAGCAATGCGAGGAGTGAAGTGGAGCGGGGCATGGGTTCATTAAATCGTTTTCCGTCCCGATCAACAAGGACGCCGATCACCGATGATCAGGACGTTTTCTACCGTTCGCGACATGGTGGGCGGCGGCGGGACCGTCGTGTGATATCGGCACACGTTCGCGCCCCCTGCAGGAAGGAACGGCGTTTACGACCCCGGGTGATGCAAAACGACGTCGAATATGTCCTTGCCGTCAGTGCAAGATCGTCCCGCCAGCGCGAACAACCGGTCCTTGTTGGGATGGCGACGCATTCGGTACCATCGATCGCATGCCCCCACCCTTCCCGTCCCGGTTCGGACTGCTGCCGCTGATCCTGGCTTGTGTTGCATCTTTCGCGCTTGCGCCGTCGGCGCAGGCACGTCCGCGGGAGGTCAGGCTGGGCGACGTCCGCATCGCCTTGGGCGATGACAACGACCTGGCGGCGGGCGATCTGGTGCGCACGGCCTCGATCGATGGCGTCGCCCTCGGCTCCGGGCGGGCCATACTCAACGTCGCTCTCGCCGACGCCCTCGCCAACCACCGCGAGGGCGTCAACCACGGAGCCTGGACGTTCGTGCGCATCATTCAGCGGAACGCCACCGCGGCCGAGGCGGTCTTCGAGGCGAAGGCGGCGCCGGGCGTGCGGTTGCATGTCGCTTTCGCGACGCTCTCACGCCAGGTGGATGCCTGGAATTTCAGCGGATTCCGCTATTGTTATCGCATCGAAGGCTGGAACCGGCCGGGCGCGGAGATCGTCGAGAATACCCGCTGGGTTCTGGAGGGCGACCCGGCGAAAACGACGCATGTGATCGCGAGCATTTACGGGCCGCAACTTTACCGCCACGGCGTGCCGGGAGCCCCCGTGCCGTGGGACGGGCCGACCTTCCCGGGCTCCGACGAAAAGCCCGCGCCCGAAGCGCGTCCGAGTCCGTCCAAGGATGCGGTCAACACCTGGGCCGGCGGCCGGCTCCACAGCCGGTTCGGCAAGCTCGACGGTTTCGAGTTTCAAGTTTCCGACTCGGGCCACGGCTTGTTGATCTCGCTGGACGAACCCGCGCTCCACATGGCCGGCCACCGCGCGGGACGCGACGAGCCGGCGCTCGTCGTCACCGACCACGCATTCCTCGACGGCACGCCGCCGACCGGCGTCTGGCGCGACGTCCTCCTTCGGCGCAACGGAGTGCGCGACGCCTCGTCCGTGTCGGTGGGAAATTTCTGGCTGCGCGTCGCGTGGGCCGAGCGGGAACGAATCCGCTCCCTCGCCGGCGTCACGTTGCCCGACGCCGGTCTGATGGTCGCCACCGGGCCGAGGTTCAAGTTGGCGGAACCGCTTCTGCCCCGGTTCCGCGAACTGGGCGTCGAATGGGTTTCCGTCGGCCCCATCTGGGAAAGCAGCGCGACGGAAGGCGGAAGCTTTAGCAGCATGTCGGTATGGCGCCATCGGGTGGCGGAGAAATGGGGCGGCATCGATGCGTTGCGCTCGTTTTGCGCCGCGGCCGACGCCGAAGGCATCAAGGTGCTCGCGTGGTTCCCCTTTGTGCATGTGTCGAAGGAGTCGCCGTGGACCCGCCGCGAAGGTTTCACCGGCGAACGACTTGCCGGCGGCGACAACCTCGTGCCGCTCAACCTAAAGAACCCCGCCGTGCGACAAGAGGTCCTGGCCGCGGTTCGTCTGGTGCGCGACGCCGGAGTTCGCGGACTCTGGCTCGACGCGTATCATAGTTTCGGACTTGAGGTCGTCACCGAGGAAGGCGGCGCACGGCTGCCTCAAGTACGCGAAGTGCTCGCGATGCAACGCGAGTTGCAGTCGATGGACATCACCCAATTCATCGAGGCGTGGACGCCCTTCGGGCTTTCGTCCCACGGCGTGATCGGGCGGCGGCTTTCGCACTACGAACGATGGCCGTTCTTCGGGTTGACCATGGCTCCCTACGCCGACGGTCCGCACGGCGGCCAGGGCGGGCTCGACCTCAAGGCGATCGATTACGGTCGGTTCCTCGCCATGCGCAGTTCGCTGTTCGTCGGCCTGCACATGTGGAACGAGACGGCCGACATCGAGCCCTTGGGCAGAAACGGAGACCTCGCCGCTCTCGGTCGGCGCTTCGCCCTCATCCGCCCTCGCATGCACCGGCCTCTGGGATGGTTGGAAGGCTTCCACGCCTGCGTGTGGGAAGACGCGAACGGCCAACGCGTCATGTGGTCATGCGTCACCGGTCCCGTTGCCGTCCCGACCGCCAATGCGCTCCGCGACCTTGAAACGGGAAAGATCGTCCGACTGGAAAACGGAGCCTTCCCGCTCGGCAAGGATCGGATTTACGAGTGGACGCAACCCTGATGGTGGCCGGCGGGGCGGCTCACCGCCCCTCCTATGGCTTTGTGATACGCAACCGCAAGAACCGCCTCTGCGTTGCACCGATTTCGACGGCATCGACAACCGCCACGCTCCCGAAGCCGTCATCCTGAATCGTCACCCCCGGCGTCGCCTGCCATGGCATGCCCGGCAGCTTTTGCGCGATCGCCTCCCAGGCACCTCCGATGCCGAGATCGGACGATGCCTCGATATGATAAACGACATCCGTCGCCACGGGATTCCTCTCGAAGTTAAAAACGAGACGTCCCGCGGCCACGACGGCCGAGGGCGATACATATGCGTCCGCCGCCGCCGGGTCGCCATCAAGGCTCCACTCAAGCACATTGGGCAGGCCATCGCCGTCGGGGTCCGCCAGATCGTGGGATTCGGCACGGTTTTGCCATGCGCCAAAATTGAGCCGTCTCCACGATTCCACCGCGGTGAACGCCGGCTCATGCCCCGTGAACGTGTTGCCCACGCCCGTGTCGCCCTCCAGCGAGACACTGTCGAGCATCCAATCCACCTGTGAGGACGCGACCACTCCCGAACTGAACGCCACGCGATCGACGCCGTCGAAACGCAGCCCCTGCGCCGGCGCATCCATGACGATCGCGCCGTTGCTCACCACGATGCTGTAAGACGCGGTCTTCGCGTTGAGAATGATCTCATAATTCAACGTCTCCCCGGAATCGTATGCGCCGAACGAGGACCACTTGGGCCCGTGCTGGAGGCTCCCGTTATGCCAACGCAATTGCACGCGAGTGTCCGCCAATCCGTTGCGCAGGATCACGCAATTGCTGTTCGGCGAACCCGTGTGCGTGACCCGCGCCCGGAATTTCACCCGGTAGACATCGTTTCCGTTCGTCCGCGGAAACGCCGCGACGAGGTTTTCGTTGGCGGACGTATTCTCATCCAGGATACGGACCGAACAGGTCTCCGACAGCGGCTGGTCGGCCGACACCACAACTCCGCCGCTCGCGGTCCACGCGGCCCCGATACCCTGGGCGTCCGTGATGCCGCCGGATTCAAAGCCGTCGTAAAACACCACGCGCGACGGCGCGAAGGTGACATTGTCCACCACCCAGCGCACCTGCGATGAGGCGATGACGCCACTGCTGAACGCCACGCGGTTGACGCCGGCACCCGCGCTTCCCTCGACCGGCACGTTGAAAACCGAGGCCCCGTTGCTGACAACAATGCCATATACGCCCGCGGCCTCGTCCAGGAACACCTTGCAGTGAAGCACCTGACCCGGCTCGTAGGAGCCGAAGGTCGTCCAAGCCGGACCATGTTGAAGCTTCCCTCCCGCCCAACGAAGACGCACGCGGATGTCCCCCGCGCCGTTGCGAAGCGCCACCCAATTATTGTTGCCCGCCGCGCCCTCATGACCGACGGACGTCAAAAAACCGAGGCTGTAAGACCCCGTCCCCGAGGTCGTCGCGACGGCCGCGACGAGCGTCCGATTTCCGGTGGCGTCCGTGTCGTGAAGCAGCGCCGAACGCGAGCGATCGATGGGCGCGACGTCATCGGCGACCACACCGCCACCGACCGACCACCAAGCGCCCGCTCCCTGCGGTGACGAAAAGCCGCCGGACTCGAACGAGTCGTGGAAAAGCGGCAGGGTCGCAACCTGTCGATACACATGGTCCTTCTTCACGGCCAAGGTCGTGCCGGCGACGTGGTAGCTCAGATCCTCCAAGTCGAAGACAACATCACCGCTGGTGGTCGATATCGAGGTGTCCTCAAACGCATACAACAACCACCCGTTCGCGCTCCGCCACCGCACGCCTTGATTCGTTGGCAACACCTCGTCGAGCGTGCCCATACCGTCGATCGAGGCGTTATAGATGCCGTTCAGATGTCGGAGCATGGCCAGTTCCCCGGCGGTAAAATTGGCCCACGGCACGTTGTCGCCCAGCACCTTCGACTCCACCGCCAACGGCCCCCGCCATGCCAGCCACTTCAGGTAATCGACTCCGGTGAGATCGCTGCCGATCGAATTGCCCCGCTCGTTAAACCGGTCTTTCTCCTCCAAGTGGAAACCGGTGTTGAGCGCGCGCCACTCGGCGCCGTCGTAGGAATTGGTGAAACGGTCTCCCTTCATGGCCGAGCAGGTCAGACCGTAGGGCGACAGGCCTTCTATGTACAAAACGAAGCCCATGTTTTGGAGCTGCTTCTGCAGATCGAGCGCCTCGTTCACCTGCGGGATTCGGGTGCCTCCCTCGAGACGATACGACTCGATGGCGAAGTTGTGATAGGAATCCAGCCAAAGACCGTCGAGCCCGGCGTCCCTTACCACTTGCAGCTTTTGAAGCACATAATCGCGAGCATCCGCGCGTGAAAGATCGAGCGGGAGCAACAGCCCGTCGTAAGGCACCCCGATCGCATGCCCGCGCCACTCGGGATGCGCCGTCCAGACCGGAGAGAGATCCGAAAGATGCACATACGGGAACCACGCGATCACCTCGATGCCATACTTGTGCGCGTCCTCGCAGAAATCGGCGAGCCCTTGCAACCCTCCCCACGCGTCTGCCACGTCCCAATCATAGACCGACATCGTGGTCCGTGTGTTGTCCTCCGTGGCGGCGCTCTTCCAAATCGGTCCGATCCATATGCGCTTGAATCCAAGGTCCCGGATGTCGGGCAGCATGGTCCGCAGTCGGTCCAGCCGCGGGCTCAGCCACAGGAACGGTTTCGGCTCGGGCAACCGGTAGCCCTTCAGGTTGCGATAATAAGCGTCCACCCACGTCGCGACCTCCGCGTAGTCCTTCAATTGCTGATCGGTCGTGAGCGTCTGCGTGGAGGTGCGGGCCAACACATACTTCCAAGGCGACTCCATCCCTGGTCCCGCGAGAAAGTATTGATCGCGATCCTCCGGCACCCCGCCGAGGGTGTAGGACATCTTTCCATTCAGGATCAGCGCGGGCTCGTCGAAATACGTCAGCATGAATCCCTGTCCGGGAATGTAGTGATAATCGTGCGCCTGCATCTTCCCGAACCGGCTGTGCGGCACCGTGGGATTCTTGTCTTCGTCCCACGTGTAGGTTGTCAGGGCCTGCGGTCCGCCGAGTTGGTATTCCTGCGCGCCGTAAACATTCCGAATGAAATAGGTTCCCGTGCCGGAGGAACCGCCCAGACACCAGCGAGTCCGCTCCACCACCTCGCAACCAGGCTCGGACGTAAGCACCCGATATCGATAACGAAAGCCCGTGAACCCGCGACCGGCGACCTGCCGTGAGGCCGGTTCGAAAATACATGACACCTCCGTCCCGGGGAGCCCGACGGGTGCCAACCGGACCACGGCTTGGGACTCGCCGGAGACCGCCTCGATCAAGGTGAACCGACCGTAAGCGACGCCATCCGCCAGCAATTCGATGCGCATGACATAGCCGGCCGGCATCAGCGGTTTTTCCTGCAACTGGAAATCGGTCAGCCCCTGCACTACACCGCTCTCCGAGGAGACGTTGAACGACAGCGAGCCCACCGTCACCGCCTGAGCGCGTCCGGTGAGGACCAACACGGCGCTGGCAAAACACAAAAGTGTGAGCAAACGGAGTGTCATTTGCTCAGGGGAAACGAACAGATCACATCTGCGCCCGCCTCTATCGTTAAGCTCCGCACCACTCCCGCCCCCGGAAGATTCGTCGCGATGCGCGCGATGATGGCTTCACCCGTGGGATTGTGTACCCACACGGACAACTCCCCCGCGCCGAGCCTTCGCACGTCCACGTGCAACTCCGCGCGATCCAGCCTCACCAGTTCTCCAGCCACAAACGACAGCCGACCGCCGGGCACGTGGGTGAAATAGTATTCCCCCGACGTGCCCGCCAGCGGATGGATTTCCCCGGAGTCCCGATCCAAGAGGAAGCCCGGGACAGAGGTCGCCGCCCCGGCAAAGCGGAGCAGAAGCGAAGCGTCCCCGGCCGGAAACTCGATCTCGCCGACCGCCATCCCCTGCTCCAACTCGATCTCCACAACACCCGCTCCGGGAAGCCGCCGGCCGACCGTTAGCCGGACGCCGGGTTGAGTCCAGTTGCGATGGATCTGTTGAAAAACAAGTGTCGGATCGCCGGACGACGGCGCCCCCGACGCGAACGCATAACGAAAATGGCGCGCCTCATCCCGCTTCCAAACGCCGGCGGGGATCTCTGCAAAAAACCGGAGCCAGGGAGGCTGACCGTCCGGAGTATCAACGGCGACACGATAGGAATGTTGATCGAGCCCGAAGATCCCGAGCGCCCCGAGCGGATCGGGCCAAAACGCCGCCCATCGCACCTGTTCCGCCCGGGCGCATCCGGAGGAGTCAAGAACCTCGTGCCGAACGCCGCCTCCGCCATCCCACGTCAGGTTTTTAAACCAACGCCCGCTCTCGGCCTGAATCTCCATGAGCTGAAGCGAGGTCGTCGGGGAAAGATCGAGGTCTTTGACCGCCGAGACCGTCACGTCGACGACAAAGGACACCGCGCCGCCGGCGGACCAGCGGGGGATACGATAACCGATCTCGGCGCGGAGAAGACCCGAGGCCTCGATCACCACGGAACCGTCCTTCCGTATTGGAACAAAGGATACGGATTCCCTGAGTATCACGGCCTCCTCGTGCGAAATCTCATATCCGATCCGGCGTGGCTTGCTCTCGATGAATTCCGTCTCGCCATCGACGGTGATCCGGGGTGCCGCGAACATGTTCTTGATGCCACCCGGCGGCGAATCCCACTCGCGGCCGACCGGAAGCAGATCGGGATTGGGCACGGCCGGCATCACCCTTATCCACGAACCCCACCCGAGGCCAAAACGAACATCCCCGCAGTTCGCCCGCCACTCTCCCTGGACCCACACCTCGCGCTTGTGCGGATTCGGCAGGGAGACGCCGCTATAGGTGTTCATCCGATCGCCACCACCGTGTCCCCAGTAATGCGGCGCCCGCGTCCGAAGGACCATCGACATCGTCCGTCCTCCGTTTTGATTCTCCGCTTCGAGCCAGAAGCAATGGCTCCCCAAGTCGGCTTGCAGTTCGATCCGTTGCGAGAGGCAGACCGCGTTCGGCCGATATTGCCGCCAGAGTTGACCGTCGCGAAAGATGCGAACTGCGCGCAGTCCCGCCTCGTCTTTCACGCAAAGCTCAAGTGTCGCGACATCCCCGGGCCCTCTCCACAGATAATAGGCCCCCTCCCAGACGTCGTTCACAAGCCCGCCGCCTCTCAGCCCAAAATCCCCGATCACCGGCCCCTCCGACAAATAAACGTGGCGCTCGTTCTGAAAGAGCTGGGGAAGTTTCGCGACGACTTCCCGCGGCGAGTCCGCCCCGACGAAGGTCAGCGCTCTCCGGCCCGCCAGATTCTTTGCCAACGCGACCGGCGAATCGGCGTAGTCCACGGTATGCGGGGAAAGGAACCAATCGCCTGCCTGAAGAAGACGATACGTTTCGAGGGGAAACTCGACCGGCCGGCCTTCGTCGAACGAGGCGAGGGCGAAGCCTTGAAAGCCTCCGATGTTCCAAGCCGGCCAGGGATTCCGATCCGGGGACAGCAGGATGAAGTGCCCCTGGATGTTGTGGAGAATGTGATTGAGCGTGCGCAGCTTTCGCGTGATCGGCCATTTTTTGGGCGCGACGACGACGGCAGGGTTCCCGTTCCAGTCCTCCACTTGCACCGCGGGGAGGAAACAAAACGAATCGTCGCTCGCCCGCGCGCACTGCTCCACCCAGCTCCGATGGTCTTCGTGCGAGAGCCCTTCCCCCGGGATCGCCACCGCCAGCCAAGCAAGCGCCGCGTCGCCCCCGGCGACCGATCGCCATTCCCGCAAATTCGTTGGCCGCCGCGGCACGACCACGCACGTTCCTTTTTGGAAACGCGCAGGAAACGCTTGGTCCGCTTCCGCCACCGAGGGAAACGGCGTGTGCGGCGTCCTCGGCAAAGCGACGGGGATCGCCCCCTCGCGTCGCAAGATCGAACCCGATGACCAGTCCACCGCGTTTTGCAGCAAGCGGCCCATTCCCCCGTCGAGGATAATCCCGCCGTCCCAGCGAGCGTGGCAGCCATTCAGAAGCGAGAGACTCGAATGCGACGCCAACACCACCAGCCGCCCGCCGTTGCCCACGGTTCGCGCGGCCGCAAACGGGGGAGCCTTCGGGAAGCTGCTCGACTGGTCGGTCCAGACCGCTTTCGAAAACGCGGTGTCTTCGCCGCGAACGAGCACCTCCCAGTCGTCGGAAAGCTCGAGCGGGAAGGTGAGTCCCCCGGCGGGTTCCACGGGAAACCGCAGCGATTCGATGTCTTGGCAGACGGCATGATCGCGGTTGATGTTGCGCGTCGTGATCGCCGTGAACAACGGGTCGTTCGCGAAACTCGTCTTATGAGTCGGATCAGCGTCGTCCAGCAGCTCTTGGACGATCCGCGCGCCATACCGTCCCAGAAATCGGTTGGCGTTCGGGAAGACCTGAAAGTACCGGTCGTCGAAAATAAACACCAGGCCCCCACCGCGGCGCAGATAGTCGTCCAACAACGCCTCCACCCGCGGAAAACAAGCGGTGCCACGGCTGTTGGTGACATACGGCTGCTGAATAAACACCACCGCGTCCGCCGCCATCAGATGCCGCTCGTCGATCTCCTCCATCGGCCGCTCCTCCACGGACCAACCCGGCCCCGGAAAGCGTCCGACCAGCGCCGGGTCCATCAAGAACTCCCGCAGCCACTCGTTCCCGTCGCGACAGGCGATTATCAACAGCGTCTTCGGATTGTTATTCATCAGGGATGATTCATTCGTTGGTCGAAACGAGCCGGGTTTCACCGGCGGCGAGGGCGATGCGCCGATGCAGTTTCGGGAACACCGTCGTCGACTCCTTCTGGCTGGAAACGACCACCTCGACCTCATGCGGTCTCGGATTGTGGACCTCCAGCCCGAGGCCGTCCTTCGACTCTCTCAACGCCAGACGGATCTCCGGGTCGTCGCACACATACGGATGCCCCAGAAAAAGCTCTCGCGCCGAGTCGCAACGATGCGTCGTCAAACCGGTGGTTTCGTAAATCCCCATTTTTCGCCAGCTCCTCGACTTCACATCCAGGATCACCGCCTCCCAATTGGGATTCAGTCGCCGCACCTGGATCACCAGACAGGACGGCAACTCGGCTTGCGCGATGGCGACGACGGCGCGATGACCCGCGGCCTCAACTTGTACATCGAACGACCCGGGCAAACGCCGTCCTTGTCGAACCTCCACCCGCGGCCCCGCCCCACCGGAGAGACCGTAGGCGGCGCCAAGCCGGTCCAGAAATTCCTCCCCCGTGTCTTCTCCCGACGCGGCGACATATAAAAAACGACACTTCCACACGGTGCCGGCGGGCACGGTGCCCTTCGGCAGATTTCTGCCGATCTGAATATTCACGCCGTTGGCAGGCGACTCGGCCAGACCGAGGACTTCCTTGGAATTGCCCACGTGGGCCGTGTACTCCCCTCCATCGAGCGGATAAAAAGCCGGCGTAAACCATCGATTGGAGGGAAGCGCGATGTATCCGCCGGCCCGCAGCGGCACCTCCCCCGCCAATACGGGTTTCAACGGATCCGCGAAAGAGATGTCTCCCCGCACTTTTCCGTCTTTCCCCGCTATCACAAAGCGAGGCCACTCCCGCGCGAGCGAAGCAGGTGAAATGCCGTCGAGCAGGACGATCTCCGGCCCTTGGCGTTCGCCGAGCCGGATATCCCTGAGCACCTTGACCGACGTTTCAATGAGCCAGAAGTTGGGCTCGTGGGGTTTTCCGCGCGGGTTGATAAACCGCGCCTTCCACTCGAACATCCGCGGACCTTCCGGCGTCAGCGGATTCCGGCTGTCCTTGTTCCATTCAAGGTCGAGCACGTGGGCATCCTCGGAACAGAACACCAGGCGGTTTTGATACAACACCTCATCCGTCGGCTCCGCGCCATGGAATTTCGGCCATGCCATGATCCGTGAAAATTTCGGGGCCAGACCACCCATGTTGATCTCCCGGCCGGGAGGCGCGTCGAAGACCTCGTGAGCCGGCAGATTGGGCTCCAAGACGTCGCCCCGCCCCGGATTCAAGGAAACATGATAGCCATATTTGCCGGGAGATATCGTGCCGCGGGGATCCTCGTCCGGGGAATAGTTCCAACAGATCAAATTTTGCTGATCGGTGCACCAATTGAACCGCTTGAAGAAACCGCGAAGAAGAATCGGCGAAGAGAACGCCCGCCGCCCCGCTTCGTCCTCCGCCTCCAGTCGAAACGACGCGTCCTTGGCCGGGCTGAACCAGACGACTTCCTTGAGCTCTCCGCTCTTCGGATGAAAGCGACGGAACACCTCCTTGCCCCAATACAGGGTCACGGCGCGGAGCGGGGCGTCCGACGTCACATGGATGTTAAGCGCCACGCGATCTCCCGCCTTCCAAAACGCGGTCGAATACCAGCGCGCTCCCAAGGGCGCGTGGTCTCTGTTCAGGATCGAGAACTGCTGAATCCTCGGTCCCTCCGTCACGAAGGTCTTTTGATTTCCCTGCCGCAGGAGGTTCTCCACATCCTTGAGCCGGGGCGCGATCACGCCTGTCTTCCAAGGTGTCTGTCGCTTCAGCACCGCCGGACTTTCAACCCGCTGCGAGGCGAGCGGAATGACCTCCTGCATATTGGCCGCCACTTCCCGATACCAATCGATCGAGTCGTCGTAGACCTGGCCGTTGACACAGGCGACGACATCAACCGCATCCCAAAAACGCAGCGCCCACGGCGGAAATCCCCCGGATTTGTGCCCGTGGATCGGCGCATAAGGCATGCGGTTGTTCAGCGCGCGCACATCGTGCGATCCGAGCGGGTGCCAGTTGAATGTTTCCCGACCGGGCAAGTGAGGCAGACTCAACGCGAGGAACTGGAGCCCGGCGTCGCTGGTGTAGCGGATGCCCGGCAGAGCGAGAAACGCATCGCTCGAAACCGCGCGGCACTCCTCCACCAACTTCGCATACTTTTCCGCATCCGACTCCCCCGCGTCGTCCGCGAAGGCGATGAAGGAAAGCCCCGCCTCTTGCGCCGCGCGCGCAAAAGCGCCGACGCTCCCCTTGGAGCTCTCCAAGCCGACAACGCCCATGAAAGCGGAGTCGGGCGCCGTGCGTTTGAGAAGCGCATCCACGCTGGCCTGCGACATCTTGTGCGTCTTCAGGTCCGCGGAGGACGACGCCTTTTCCGGAGGCAATCCAATCGGATGCCGGCGCATCAGCGAGGGCTCGGCCAAGTGGCGAAGCGCCTGGATTATCAATTTATACCCATCGCCCTCTCGATAGACAAAGCCACCAAGTTCACGGTGATACGCCGAGTGAAACCATACCCGCGCCGGCTGGGGAAACAGGAAAACACGTCCCTCGCCAAACGTCCTGATCGCGACGAGCGGTGGTTCCGACCGATAAGAAACCGGCTTGGTGACCGGTGCATTCTCCCCCCCGTCGCCGCCACTGAAGGCGGTGGCATTGCCGCGCACGAGCACCCGCCACTCCGCGCCCGTCCTGATCGGCACGTTGTCACGCACCCGCGATTCCGGGCCGATCGGCACCAGCAGCGACTTGACGCCCGCGGTCACGGGATGCGGAGCGATGTTTTCCGTCCGCAGATAAGTCATGGTTGTGAACCGCTCCTTGTGTAAAACGTGGGCGCGCGGATCCACCACGGTTTCGGGAATGAGCTCGGCGTCCAACGGCGCCAGCAGCACCTCGTTGAGCAAACGGCAGTCCTGTTCCTGCGGATTGAAGTTGGCGTCGTGGGTGATGAACAATCCCCCGCCCCTCCGCGCGAAATCCAACAACAAAGGCCCCGCCGCGCGGTAGGCGTCCTGGTTCTTCTCGATCAAAAAACTCTGCCCGTAGGCGGGCTCTTGCATGACGAGCACCACATGAAACGCCGCCAGCATGTCCGCGGTGATCTCCGAATAGAGCGCGGTGCGCGCGACGATGCCCTCCGCACCGAGTCTCGCCTTCAGTGTCGGATCCAATGCGACCGCGTGGGCGTTGTCCGGCGGGAACTGGTCGTAAAGGATCAACAGCCTCAGGGCGTCGGGATCACCGACGGCCCGCAAGGGAGCGCATAGCGTCAGGAGGGCGAGAAGGAGCGAACACGCAGAGCGGAGAGGATGCATGAAAGATTGAACGCGTTGCCGACCGGTCGCATCGCCTGCCGGAGACGCGGGTTCGCGGGAGACGGCGTGCTCCCGCGAACCGTGTTTCGCGACGGGGTTCTTCGTTAATTGATCGTGTTGCCCGCCACCACCGCGCCAACGACCTCATAAAGCTGTATCGCCTCGATCCAACCATAGGGCGGCGTGTAGCCGACGATGTGGTTGTTTCGGATGTAAAGCGCGGTGATGAGGTTCGAGACCCCGTCCACACCGACGCGGATCGGGCGCGCCGTGATTCCGGTCAGCGTATTGTTGTCGATGACGGTCAGGTTCTGGTCCAGATCGCGGTTGGCGGTCGAGTATGCCATGGCGATGCCATAACGGACGCCCGAGATGTCATTGTCGGTCACCCGGACATTGTCCGAATGCTCGTTGTAGCGGGGCCAGCCGTCATAGCCGCCGGTGGTGTCCTCCAGACCGATGCCCAGGCTCCAATTCCCCGTCCCGGTATTCTCGATTGTATTGTAGGTGACCTTCGAGTTGACGCAGTCGCGCATGTTGATCGCCTCATAACTGTCCGCGGAATAGGTCACGATGTTGTTGTGTATCCAGATATCCGTACTGTCCTTCGCGCCGATGGCCGCGCTCCGGCTGTTTTCGTGGACGTTGTTCCAGTATTTCACGTTGTAGCTGCCGGGGTAGATGCTGACCTCGTCGGCATAGAGCGTGGTATTGCCGCCGAAGTAGTTGTCGGCCACCACGCCGCTGATGTTCACCAGTAGCAGGGGCTCGAAGGTGCCGGTGTTGTTGTTGATGAAGCTGCAGTTTCGAATCTGGATATTGTCGCTGTGATAGGTCGCGAAATCCTGACGGGTGGCCGTCGCCTTGTCGGGGGACA